>DASSPM010000127.1:0-6103 GCA_035699625.1 Candidatus Limnocylindrales bacterium
CAGCCAGCTCATGTCGGTCAACATCGGCCACGGCGACCGGCGCGTCATCGACGCCATCACGCGCCAGCTGCAGAAGCTGCAGTACGTCCAGCCGGCCTTCGTCTCCGAGCCGCGCGCGCGCCTCGGGGCGAAGCTGGCCGAGATCCTGCCCGGCGACCTGGACAAGGTCTTCTTCGTGCTGGGCGGCGCGGAGGCCATCGAGAACGCCATCAAGCTGGCCCGCCACTACACCGGCCGGCACAAGATCCTGGCCCGCTACCGCTCCTATCACGGCGCCACGCTGGGCGCCATGTCCATCACCGGCGATCCCCGCCGCTGGGTCAACGAACCGGGCATCGTGGGCGTGGTGCGCTACCCCGACACGCACCGCTGGGGCGAGAAGGAGCCGCGCCCCGTCGAGGAGGCGCTGCAGGGCCTCGAGGACGTCATTCGCTACGAGGGCGCGCACACCATCGCGGCCGTCTTTCTCGAGACCATCGTGGGCACCAACGGCATCCTCATCCCGCCCGACGGCTACATCCAGGGCGTGCGCGAGATCTGCGACCGGCATGACATCCTGATGGTCGCCGACGAGGTCATGGCCGGCTTCGGCCGCACCGGCCGCTTCTTCGCCATCGAGCACTGGGATACGGTGCCCGACCTGATGACCATGGCCAAGGGCCTCACCAGCTCCTACCTGCCGTTGGGGGCGGTGGCCATGCGCCGCCACGTGGCCGAGAAGTTCGAGTCGATGTACTTCTCGGGCGGGCTGACCTACAGCAGCCACGCCGTGAGCTGCGCCGCTGCACTCGCCACCATCTCGGTCTACGAGGAGGACGGGCTCATCGAGCGGGCCGCCCGGCTGGGCGAGGTGATGCGCCGGCACCACCTCGAGCTCTATGCCCGCCACCCGAGCGTGGGCGCCGTCCGCAATCTCGGCCTCTTCGGCATCATCGAGCTGGTCCGCAGCCGCGACCCGTACATGCCCCTGACGCCCTTCAACGGCACCAGCGACGAGATGAAGGCGGTCGGCAAGTACCTGCGCGACCACGACCTCTACACCATGATCGCCAACAACGCCATCCACACCAATCCGCCGCTGTGCATCACCGAGGAGCAGCTGGCGGAGGGCTTCGCCATCATCGACGCGGCGCTGGGCATCGCCGACCAGGCGGTCACCGGCTAGACCCGGAGCGGTCATGTCCATCGCCGCCGTCGCGCCGCGCGCCGTCATCGGCAGCCCGGCCGCGCGCCGGCGGGACCGCCGCTGGCTGGGTGTCACGGTCGTGCTGGTCACGCTGGCAATGGCCTGGGAGCTGGCCAAGTGGCTGGGCGGCGACCCGTGGCGCATCCACGGCGACCTGCTCGGCATGCGCCTCGACTACGAGCACGTGCCGCCCTTCCGCTGGCGTTTCGCCACGGACCTCTCGCTGCCCCACCTCTGGTCGATCGTCGGCGCCTTCGGCCAGATCTCGGCCCAGACCGGCCAGCCGTTGCTGCTGGTGCTGGTCGACTCGGCCATCTACACGCTGCGCACGGCGCTCCTCGGCTTCGCCGTCGGCGTGGGCCTGGGCCTCGGCCTGTCCATCCTCTTCGTCCACTCGCGGCTCCTCGAGCGGGCCGTGGTCCCCTGGGTGGTGGCCTCGCAGACGGTGCCCATCATCGCCATCGCGCCGGTCGTGGTCATCGCCTTCGGCGCCAGCTGGCAGTCGGTGGCCATCATCGCCACCTACCTGACCTTTTTCCCGGTGACCATCGCCATGATCCGCGGCCTGCGCGCCTTCGACCCGCGCGCCGGCGAGTTGATGCGCTCCTACGCGGCCTCCACGCGCGACGTGCTCTGGAAGCTGCGTCTGCCGGCCTCGGTGCCCTACCTCTTCTCGGCCCTGCGTGTGGCGGCCGCCGGCAGCATCGTCGGCACGGTCATCGGCGAGCTGCCCTCCGGCATCCCCTTCGGCCTTGGCTCGAAGATCCTCAACTTCAACCAGTACTACACCACCTCTCCCGAGCGGCTCTGGGCGGTCATCATCGCCACCGTGTTCACCGGGCTCGTCTTCGTCGGTCTGGTTCGCCTCGCCGAGGCCTACCTGACGCGGGGTCGCTATCGGCCCCTGGAGGTGGTGGTGTGAGCGCCGCGGGTTCCGCGCTGGAGGCGCCTCGGCCGCCGGCCAGCGGCCAGCCGGTGGTCGAGATCGAGCGGCTGGGCAAGGTCTTCGGCGAAGGGTCCGGCAGCGTGGTCGCCCTCGAGGGCATCGACCTGGTCATCCGAGCGGGTGAGTTCGTCTCGCTCATCGGCCCGTCGGGCTGCGGCAAATCCACCCTGCTGCGCATCATCGGCAACCTCATCGGCTCGACCAGCGGCAGCGTGCGCGTCAACGGCAAGACCGCCGAGCGAGCGCGCCTCGACCGCGACTACGGCATGGTCTTCCAGGCACCGGTGCTGATGGACTGGCGGACGGTCGCCCGCAACGTGGAACTGCCGCTCGAGGTGATGGGCTACCCCAGGGAGGAGCGTGCCAGCCGCTCGGCACGGCTACTCTCGCTGGTGGAACTGGCCGAGTTCCGCGACCGCTACCCCTGGCAGCTCTCGGGCGGCATGCAGCAGCGCGTGGCCATCGCCCGCGCGCTCGCCTTCGACCCCAAGCTGCTGCTGATGGACGAGCCCTTCGGCGCCCTCGATGAGATGACCCGCGAGCGGATGAACCTGGAGCTGATGAAGATCTGGGCCCAGACGGGCACGACCATCATCTTCGTCACGCACTCCATCCCCGAGGCCGTCTTCCTCTCCTCGCGCGTGGTGGTCATGTCGCCCCGGCCCGGCCGCATCGCGCGCATCGTGGACGTGGACCTGCCCCTGCCGCGCACGGTGGAGACGCGCGAGTCGTCGCGCTACTTCGAGCTGGTGACCGAGGTGCGCGAGGCCCTCCGCCGTCACGATGGCGATGAGGTCCCCGGTGCGCCCGACGAGGTGGAGATGGCGCGCATCCGCGCGGAGGGCGTTTCGTGAGCACCAGCCTGGCACTGCCGGGCCGCGCTGGCCGGCCCGGGACGGCGCCGGTCGGCCGGCGCGTGGCGGCGCGTCTCTGGGATCTGCTGCCGCCGGCGGCGGTCTTCGTCGGCGGGGTGCTCGTCTGGGAGCTCTCGCTGCTGGTGACCGGCGTGCAGCAGTTCATCCTGCCCCGGCCGACGGTCATCGTGGCCGCCCTCATCGAGGAGTGGCCGGTCCTCCAGCGCGGAGTCGTCTACACCGGCTTCGAGGCGCTCGCGGGGCTCGCCGTGGGCGTTTCACTGGGCGTCGCGGCCGCCTTCGCCACGGCGCGCTGGGCGACCGCGCGCGAGGCGCTCATGCCGGTGGCGGTCGGCGCCAGTTCCATCCCCATCATCGCCTTCGCCCCCATCACCAGCGCCTGGTTCAGCTCGGAGAGCCCGGCCTCGCGGGTGGCCATCGTGACGCTCATGGTCTTCTTCCCGGTCATGGTCAACACCGTGCGCGGCCTGACCACGGTCGATCCCGCGGCGCTGGAGCTGATGCGCTCCTACGCCGCCAGCGACGCCGTGCTGCTGCGCAAGGTGCGCATCCCGAACGCGCTGCCCTACTTCTTCACCGCGCTGCGCATCGCCGCCACACTGGCCGTCATCGGCGCGGTCATCGGCGAGTACTTCGGCGGGCCGCGCTTCGCGCTGGGCATCTTCATCACCTCGGAGGCCTACGTCTTCCGCTACGCCAACGCCTGGGCGGCCATCCTGCTCGCCTGCCTGCTGGGCATCGGCTTCTACCTCGCGGTGCTGCTGCTGGAGCGCATCGTCATGCCCTGGCACGGCACGCAGCGCGGCGCGGACGCGTGAGCCGTACGATGCCATCATCTCGGGGCCACCGAAGGAGGGTGCGAGGGGAGTAGGTCGGTCGTCCGTCGCCGCCGGCGGCGGGCCGAGGCAGTCACAGCGAGCGGCGAGCCGGCGGGTGGCCGGTGGCGCCGATGCGGCCGCGACCATCGGAAGGGATCCGGGGCGTGGCCAGGGAGAGTTGAGGAGAGACGCATGCGGAAGCTTTCACGGCTGTTGGCACTCGCGCTCGGCGCGGTGCTCGTGGCGGGTGCCTGTACGCCCGGCCCGGGGACGGGCGGCCTGACCAAGGTCCGGTTCCAGCTCCAGTGGGTGACCCAGGCCCAGTTCGCCGGCTATTACGCCGCGCTCGAGCAGGGCTACTTCAAGGAAGAGGGCCTCGACGTCACGCTGCTGCCGGGCGGCCCGGACATCAACAACCTGCAGGTCGTCGCCTCGGACGGCGCGGAGCTGGGCACCTCGTGGGTGCCGAAGACGCTCCAGTCGCGCGAAGGCGGCACGGACCTGGTGACCATCGCCCAGGTCCTGCAGCGCTCGGGCACGCGCATGGTGGCCTTCAAGGAATCGGGCATCACCGACCCCAAGACGATGATCGGACGCAAGATCGGCTCCTGGTTCGGCGGCAACGAGCCCGAGCTCTTCGCGGCGCTGACCAAGGCCGGCGCGGATCCCAAGAAAGAGAACGTCATCAAGCAGGACTTCAACATGAACGCCTTCATCGCCGGCGACATCGAGGTCGCCCAGGCGATGATCTACAACGAGTACGCTCAGGTCCTCGAGACCAAGAACCCCAAGACGGGCCAGCTCTTCAAGCCCGAGGAGCTCAACGTCATCGATTTCAACGACCCCGCCATCGGCACGGCCATGCTCCAGGACGCCATCATCGCCCGTGACTCCTGGCTCAAGAAGGCCGGCAACGAGGAGGTCGCGGTCAAATTCCTGAAGGCGGCCTTCCGGGGTTGGATCTACTGCCGCGACAACAGCCAGAAGTGCGCCGAGCTGGTGGTCAAGGCGGGTTCCGAGCTCAAGACCGGCCACCAGACCTGGATGATGAACGAGATCAACGGCCTCATCTGGCCCTCGCCCAACGGCATCGGCCAGTTCGACCAGGCCGCCTGGGACAACACCATCGACATCGCTGTGACCTACGGCGTGCTGAAGGCCAAGCCGTCCGAGGGTGCCTTCCGCACCGACCTGGCCAAGAAGGCCCTCGACGCGCTCGGCGGAGGCGTCGATTCGCGCGGCGCCAGCTTCCAGAAGGCGAAGGTGGAACTCAAGGAGGGCGGCAACTAGACCGCCCCCCGGGCCGGCAAGGCCGGTACGGTGGACCCGTGCACGACCGGAGGCCGGCCCCCCGTGGGCCGGCCTCCTGATTCGGGGCCCTAGGACCATCGGACCATCGACCCGGCTTGACGGACCTGCCAATCTGATGGAGACGCCGCCCGGCACCGATGGGGCGTCGAGACCAGAGGGGGTCCCGGCGGGCGCGTCGCAACACAGCCCTGGAGCCACGCATGCGTCTCGGCCGCCCCGTCGCACTCCTCGTCGCCGCCGTGCTGCTGCTGGCAGGCATGCCTGCCGCCGCGGGGGCCGCCCCGACCGCCTCCACCGAGCCGGCCGGTCGCTACATCGTGACCTACCGGCCGCGGGCCGACGTGGATGCCGTCACGCAGCGCCTGCAGCGGCGCCACGCCGTCAAGCCGAAGCAGCTCTTCCACCACGCGTTGCGCGGCTTCGCCGCGTCGCTCACCGGCGGCCAGCTGCGCGCCCTGCGGCGCGACGCGGACGTGGCCGCCATCGTGCCCGACGAGAAGATCCGCCTCGCCGGCCAGGTCACTCCGACGGGCATCCGGCGCGTCTATGCCCACCGGTCGCCGCTGGCCAAGATCGACGGCATCGACGACCCATTGGACGTCGACATCGCCATCATCGACACCGGAGTCGACCGCAACCACACCGACCTCAACGTGGTGGGCGGCTACAACTGCACCAGCAGCACCCGTGCCGCCTGGTCCGACCACCACGGCCACGGCACGCACGTGGCGGGCACCGCGGCGGCGCGTGACAACAGCTTCGGCGTCGTGGGCGTGGCGCCGGGCGCGCGCATCTGGTCGGTGCGCATCCTCGACTCCACGGGCGAGGGCCTCCTCTCCTGGTACGTCTGCGGCATCGACTGGATCACCGCGCAGAAGGACCCACTGCAGCCGACCCGGCCGCTCATCGAGGTGGCCAACATGTCCGTCTACAAGGCCGGCTCGGACGACGGCAACTGCGGCCTGAC
>DASSPM010000128.1:0-14996 GCA_035699625.1 Candidatus Limnocylindrales bacterium
AGGCGCGGTACTCGGCCTCGCCCTTGAGCGCCAGGTACTTGGTGATGGCGGCCGTCAGGCTGGTCTTGCCGTGGTCGATGTGGCCGATCGTGCCGATGTTCACGTGGGGCTTGTTGCGCTCGAACTTCTTCTTGGCCATCGCGTGCGCTATCGACTCCTAACGAGGCGCGGCTACGCCGCTGTTCCAGGGGGTGGAGCCCACAATGGGACTTGAACCCATGACCTCTTCCTTACCAAGGAAGTGCTCTACCGGCTGAGCTATGTGGGCCCGGTGATCGGGACCGGGGAAAGTGGTGGGCAGGGAGGGAATCGAACCCCCACAGTCGTATGACGGCTGATCTACAGTCAGCGGAGCTCACCACCTGCTCAACCTACCCACGCCGTCGGGCCGCGCTCCTGGGCCCGGGGGCCCCGTGGTGAAGAGTGTCGAACGCGGCAGCCTCTTCGATTGGAGCCGACGACGGGACTCGAACCCGGAACCGGCGGTTTACAAAACCGCTGCTCTACCAATTGAGCTACGTCGGCGCGACGAGTGAGTTTAGCGTAGCCCGGAGGGGGCTGCAATGGATGCGCGGTCAGCTCTCGCTGGGCTCGGCCGGCTCGCCGGGCAGGAGATCGAGCTCGGCTGCCTCGGGCGCCTGCGCCGTGGCCTTCTCCTCGGACGTGGGCGGTGTCTCCGCCGCCGGTGGCTCGGTGGCCGGACGCGAGCGCGTCGCCCGCTTGCGGGCAGGCTTCGCAGGCTCGACGGATGCGTCGGCGGTCGTCGGCTCGTCGCTGGCGGATGGGGTCGGCTCGGGCGGCTGATCGGGCTCGGGCGACGGCGCGCGCTCGGGCGGCTGCGCGCGCTCGGGCGTGCCGCGCTGGCCGGCTGCCTCGAAGAGGAGGATGGCGCCGGCGACGGCGGCGTTGAGCGAGGCCACGCGGCCGGCCATCGGGATGCGCACCAGCAGATCGAGTCGGCGGCGGATGGCCGCCGAGAGGCCGTGGCCCTCGCTGCCCACGACGAGCACGATGGGTCCGCGCATGTCGGCCTCGCGGTAGCCGAGTGGTGCCTCGGCCTCGGCGCCCACCAGGCGCAGGCCCCGCCCATGGAGCTGGGCCAGCGTGGCCGGCAGGTCGTCCACGGGCACCAGCAGCAGGTGCTCGACCGCGCCGGCCGAGGCCTTCACGGCGGCCGGGCTGAGCGGCGCGGAGCGGCGCGTCGGGAAGACGACGCCATGCACCCCGGCCGCCTCCGCGGCCCGCAGCAGCGTGCCCATGTTCTGCGGATCCTCGAGCGAGTCGAGCGCGACCAGGAAGGGGCGCTCCCCGCGCTCCATGGCCCGCGCGATGACCTCGTCGAGCGTCGCCCAGCGCCGAGGTCCCGTGACCAGCGCCACGCCCTGGTGGCCGTCGAAGCCAGCCAGCGAGGTGAGCGTGCCGCCCTCGACCTCGACGACCGGGATGCGCAACGTGGTGGCGTGCAGGACGAGGGCCTCGAGCGCGGCCCGACGTTGCGGCACGACGAGCAGGCGCCGGGCCTCGCGACGCGCCGCGAAGGCCTCCTCCACGGGTCGCCGGCCGGCGACCAGCTCGGCGTCCTCCTCGAGCAGACCGGCCGTGTCCACTTCCTCGATCTGGCGCGCCGGATCGGGCGCGGACGGGCGCCGCTCATGCTCCCGGGCGCGCTCGCCACGGTCCGGGCCTCGGTCGGGCCAAGCGCGCGGCGCCTGTGGGCGTGCCCCGCGTCCGGGTCCGTGCGGCCGGCGATCAGGGCGATCCGTCCGCTCGCCGCGATCCGCCCACGGCGGCCGCTGGCGGTCAGCTGGCGGACGCTCATGGTCGTCCCTGGGGCGTGGTCCGGGCGCGTCCCGGTGGCGCGGGCCCGGTGGCCCGGGCCGGCGGTCGCGCCGCTCGTACGGCCGCTCCTGCCCGCCGCGGTCGCGCCGCTCGTACGGCCGCTCCTGCCCGCCACGCTCGCCCTCCCACGGCGCAGGCCGGCCGCCCAGACCCATCGGCCGGCGGCCCGGCGGCCCGGGAGGACCGTCACCGCCCTGGCTACGCGGAGCGTCGTCCCGATCCCCGGCGGGCCACGCGTCACGGTCGCGCGGGCCCGGCCGCCACGGACGATCGGGTGGCCGCGAGCCCTCCGGGCGGCCATGGTCGGGGCGGTCCTCGGATCGCCACGGCCTCCCCGGCCCGGGCGGACCCCCGCCTCGCCGCATCGGTCCACCGCCGCGCCCGGGCGGTCCGCTCCCGCGGCCAGGCGGTCCACTCCCGCGGCCGGGTGGTCCGCCGGGACTCCGGCCGGGCGGTCCGCCGGGACTCCGGCCGGGCGGTCCGCCGCCGCCCCGGCGTGGCCCCCCGCCGCCTCCCCGCCGGGGCGGTCCACCGCGCTCAGCCATGCCCGGCCTCTACCTCGGCGGCGAGCCGCCAGCGCTGCCCGTCGCGCGTGTCCTCGACGACCACGCCCCGTGCCAGCAACTCGTCACGCAGAAGGTCGGAGGCGGCCCAATCGCGGGCGGCGCGCGCCGCCGCACGCGCCTCGAGCATCCGCTCGACCTCGGCGTCGAGCGTCCGCTCGTCCTCCGCCACCAGGAGCACGGAGTCGAGCTCGCGCACCATGGCCGCCGCACGCGCCGCGTCGGCCGTCGAGAGGCTACGTGCATCGACGCGCCGGTTGATCTCGCGCACCAGCTCGAAGAGCGCGGCCAGCGCGGCCGAGGCGTTGAGATCGTCGTCGAGCGCGGCCCGGAAGGCGTCGCGAGCGGCTTCCAGCACCGCCGGCAGCTCCACGTCGTCGGGCCGCTCCTCGCGGTACGCGTCGAGCGCCGCCAGCACGGCCGAGAGCCTGTCCACGGCCGCAGCCGCGGCATGCAGCGACTCGTCGCTGAACTCGAGGGGCGCCCGGTAGTGCACGGCCAGCAGCGCGTAGCGCAACACGCGCGGACTGAAGCCGCGCTCGTAGATGTCGGTGGGACGCTCGATGTTGCCGTCCCGGCGGGCCATCTTCTGGCCGCCCATCTGGAGGTGGGCGCAGTGCAGCCAGGTGCGCACGAAGGGTTGGCCGGTGGCCGCTTCCGACTGCGCGATCTCGTCCTCGTGGTGCGGGAAGACGAGGTCGACGCCGCCGGTGTGGATGTCGAACGATGGCCCCAGGTAGCGCATGCTCATGGCCGAGCACTCGATGTGCCAGCCCGGCCGACCCTCGCCGATGGCGGTGGCCCAGCTGGGCTCGCCCTCGCGGGCGGCCTTCCAGAGGGCGAAGTCGCGCACGTCGTCCTTGCCGTACTCGTCGGCCTCCACGCGCTCCCCTACCCGCTGCTGGCTCGGGTCGAGGCGGGCGAGACGGCCGTAGGCCGGCCAGCTGGCGATGCGGAAGAAGATCGAGCCGTCGTCGGTGCGGTAGGCGTGGCCCTGCTCGAGCAGCGTGGCGATGAGCGCCACCATCTCGTCCACGTGCTCGGTCGCCCGCGGCAGCACGTCGGGCGGCCCGATGCGCAGCCGGGCCAGGTCGTCGAGGAAGGCCGCCGTCCAGCGCTCGGCCAGCTGGCCGATGGAGACCCCTTCCCGCGCGGCACCGCGGATGATCTTGTCGTCCACGTCGGTGATGTTCATCACCCAACGCACGTCGTAGCCGGACCAGCGCAGGTGGCGCACCAGCAGGTCGGCGAAGGCGAAGCTGCGGAAGTTGCCCACGTGGGCCGGCCCGTAGACCGTCGGACCGCAGGAATAGATGCGCACCAGCCCCGGCTCGAGCGGCTCGAGGGGCTCGACCTCGCCGCCCAGTGTGTTCCGCAGGCGGAGGCTCATCGGCCGCCGACCTGCGCCACGGCCAGGGCGGAGATGGAGCGGCCCGCGCCCTCGGGGCCATCGAGGTTGCCGGTGGAGGCCTTGACGCTGACGCTGCCCGTATCCAGCTCAAGCAGGCTTGCGATGACCCCGGCCATCTCGGCCAGGCGCTCAGCACCCAGGCGAGGCCGGGCGCCGATGATGGTCAGGTCGAGACCGGCGGGATGGAGGCCTGCGGCTGCGAGGCGCTCGACCACGCCGGCCAGCAGGCGCCGCGAGTCGATGCCGGCGGTGGCGGGGTCGCCGGCCGGGAAGAGCCGGCCGAGGTCGCCCAGTGCGGCCGCCCCCAGGAGCGCGTCGGCCACCGCGTGGAGCGCCGCGTCGCCGTCGGAGTGGCCGTGCAGCCGGGGCGCACCCTCGATGGTGATGCCGCCCAGGGCGAGCGGCTCGTGCGGGCCGAAGGGGTGACCGTCGCGTCCGATGCCGGCGCGCAGCGGCCCGGCCGCGCCGCGCAGCAGCTGCTCTGCCAGCCGCGCGTCGGCGGGCGTGGTGACCTTCATGTTGGCAGGCTCGCCGGCCACGGCGGCGACGGCGGTGCCCACGGCCTCCAGGAGCGCCGCCTCGTCGGTGAAGAGCGTCGGTCCGGCAGGGTCGATGCGCCGGTAGGCCTCCAGCAGCAGCTCGCGGCGCACTCCCTGCGGGGTCTGGGCGAGCCCCAGGCCCTCCCGGTCGAGCGTGGCCGTCACCCGGCCGACCTCGAGACGCTTGACGGTCTCCGACACGGCCAGCACCGGGATGGCCGCTCCATGGGCCCGGGCCGCCTCGGCCACCGCGTCGGCGAGGTCGGGCGACACCAGCGGCCTTGCCCCGTCGTGGACCAGCACGACCTCCGCGTCGGCAGCGGCGACGCCGG
The DNA here is from genome assembly GCA_035699625.1 of Candidatus Limnocylindrales bacterium. Taxonomy (GTDB): domain Bacteria; phylum Chloroflexota; class Limnocylindria; order Limnocylindrales; family CSP1-4; genus DASSPM01. Next base: position 4,685 of record DASSPM010000128.1, read on the forward strand.
CCGCCACGCTCTCCTGCCGCCGGTCGCCGCCGGCCACGACGGTGGCAGCGTGGCGTCGCAGCCAGGCCTGCCCTTCGAGCTCCTCCTGTCGCTCCGGTGCCGCGACCACGATCAACCGGCGCACCGAGCGCGCCGCCGCGAGTGCGTCGAGGGTCCAGGCGAGCAGCGGCCGCCCCGACAGCGGCAGCGCGAGCTTGTCGCGGCCGCCCATGCGCCGGCTCGCGCCGGCCGCCACCACGACCGCGTCCGCGAACCGTGCCCCTGCTCCGCTCACCACGGGTTCAGTCGAGCCGCGGATGGGCGAAGACCATCCGTCCGGCCACGGTCTGCAGCACGCGCGTCACGACCACGTCGAGCTCGCGGTCGAGATAGCGGCCGCCGCCCTCGACCACGATCATCGTGCCGTCGTCGAGGAAGGCCACGCCCTGGCCGGGCTCCTTGCCTTCCTGGATGACGCGCACACGGAGCTCTTCGCCGGGCAGGAAGGCGGGCTTGATGGCGTTGGCCAGGTGGTTGACGTTGAGTACGCGCAGGCCCTGCAGCTCTGCCACCCGGTTGAGGTTGAAGTCGTTGGTCAGCACGGCCGCGTCGCGCGCTCTGGCGAGGGCGACGATCTTGGCATCCACCTCGCGCGCCTCCGAGGGATCCTCGTCGGTCACCTGGACGAGCACGCGTGTCTCCTTCTGGAGCGTGGCCAGGATCTCCAGCCCGCGCCGGCCCCGGTTCCGCTTCTGCGTGTCGGAGTGATCGGCGATGTGCTGCAGCTCCTCGAGCACGAAGCGGGGCACGATCAGCACCCCGAAGAGGAAGCCCGAGGCCACGATGTCCGCGATCCGGCCGTCGATGATGGCGCTCGTGTCGACCACGATCTGCGGTCCGGCCGCGGCCGGCTCCGGCTCAGGCCGCCGGCGGGGCACCAGGCCGAGCGCCTCGATGGCCTCGGCCAGGTCGTGGCGCTTGGCCACGGTCAGGCCGAGCATGCCCAGGCCCAGCACGGCCGAGACGCCGATGGGCAGCAGCTGGCCGTAGGGCGGCGGGAAGTTGGAGAGCGGCAGGCCAAGCAGGAGCCCCATCAGCAGGCCCACGATGAGGCCACCGATGGCGGTCACGAACTCTCCCGTCGGCAGGAGCTGGACCTTCCTGCTGATCCAGAGCGCCGGCTCGACGGTCACGTAGGGCAGGATCAGGAAGCCGACCACCAGCCAGGCGATGGTCCAGGCGGCGAGCAGGAAGCCACCGTTCGGCAGGTCCCCGAAGAGCTGGCCCCCCACAGCCAGCTGCAGGCCGAGGATCGTGCCCAGGGCGGCGCCGAGCAGCCGGATGAAACGAGCCATGGGGCCGCCGAGCGTAGCACACCGATCCGCCCCAGCCGCCGGCCCGGGCCGGCCGGCCGCGATCAGCCCGCGCTGGCGCCTCCCACCGGCACACCCCGCCGGGAGGGCGCCAGCGCCGCTTCGACGGCCGCGCGCAGGTCGGCGACCTGGAGTAGCTCGATGCCGCCGACATCGCCGACCTGCCCACCGGGCACGACAGCGCGCCGGAAGCCGAGCCGGGCGGCCTCGCGCAGACGCCGCTCCAGGCCGGCCACCGGACGCACCTCGCCCAGCAGGCCGATTTCGCCGCAGGCGACCAGGTCGGCGGCAACGGGCCGATCGCGCACCGCAGATGCCACGGCCAGCGCCACCGCGAGGTCGAGGCCTGGCTCGGCCACGGCGATCCCGCCGGCCAGGCTGACGTAGAGGTCCTGCGCGCCGACGCCGATCCCCGCACGGCGCCCGAGCACGGCCGTCAGGAGGGCCAGGCGGTTGGCGTCCACGCCGCTGGCGGTCCGGCGGGGCGTGCCGTAGGCGGCCGGCGCGACGAGCACCTGCACTTCGACCAGCAGCGGCCGGCTGCCCTCGAGGGTGGCCGCCACGCTGACGCCGGGCGCTGCCTCGCGGTGGTCGCCCAGGAAGGCCCGGGCCGGGTCCGGCACCTGGCGCAGGCCGGCGCCGGCCATCTCGAAGACGCCGATCTCCTCGGTCGAGCCGAAGCGGTTCTTGGCCGCGCGCAGCAGGCGTAGCGAGCCCGAACGATCGCCCTCCAGCGTGAGCACCGCGTCGACGAGGTGCTCCAGCGTGCGCGGTCCGGCCAGGCTGCCGTCCTTGGTGACGTGGCCGACGAGGATCAGCGGCACGCCGGCGGACTTGGCGTGGTCGGCCAGCCGCGCGGCCGCCTCGCGCACCTGGCCGACCGAGCCGGCCGGCCCCTCGAGGCCGTCGACTCGCATGGTCTGGATCGAATCGACCACGACCAGGTCCGGCATGAGACTCACGGCACGTTCGACGACGCGCTCGACGTCGGTCTCGGCCAGTGCCAGGATGCGCCGGCCCGCCTCCCCCTCGAGCACCCCCAGACGCCGCGCCCGGAGGCGCAGCTGGCCCACCGACTCCTCGCCGGAGGCATAGAGCACGCCGGCCTGGCCACGCTGGGCGACGCCAGCCGCGGCCTCCATGACCAGCGTCGACTTGCCGATGCCCGGCTCGCCGCCGAGGAGGACGACGGAGCCGGCCACGAGGCCGCCGCCGAGCACGCGGTCGAGCTCGCCGATGCCGGTCGAGCCGCGCCCCGGTTCCGGCTCGGCTTCGCCCGCCAGCGGTCGTGGCTCTGCCCCGGCGGCTGGCCGCGCGGCCGAGGGTCGCCTGGCGCCGTCGCGCACGAGCGTCTCGACGAGCGTGTTCCACTCGCCGCAGGCGCGGCACTGGCCCTCCCAGCGCAGCGTGCTGGCGCCGCAGGCCTGGCAGACGAAGCGGCTCTGTGGCCGCGCCACCGTCAGGTGGCCCCGACGGGCGTCTTCTTCTCGGCCTGCGTCTCGATGGAGAGTCCGGCTTCCTCGTCGCGGTCGACCACGATCGTCTGGCCGGCCTTGAACTTGCCCACCAGGAGAGCCTCGGCGAGCGGGTCCTCGACCATGTTCTGGATGACGCGCCGCAGCGGGCGAGCGCCGTAGTCCACGTCGTAGCCGAGCTTGATGATGTGGTCCTTCGCCTCCTGCGTCACCTCGAGCGCCATCTCCTGGCCCCGCAGTTGCTCCCGCACGCGATTGAGCATCAGGTCCACGATCTCGCGGATCTCCTCGACGGTCAGCGAGCGGAAGACGACGACCGAGTCGACGCGGTTGAGGAACTCCGGCCGGAACTGCTGCTTCAGCTGGTCGAGGACCTTCTCCTTCATCCGGTCGTACTGCGCCTCCAGCTTCTGCTGGTCGCTGGTGCCGATCGGCTGGAAGCCGAGGCTGGTGTCCTTGAGGAGCGACTTCGCGCCGATGTTGCTGGTCATGATGATGACCGTGTTGCGGAAGTCGACACGCCGGCCCTTGGCATCCGTGAGGTGCCCGTCCTCGAGGATCTGCAGCAGGATGTTGAAGACCTCGGGGTGCGCCTTCTCGATCTCGTCGAGCAGCACCACCGAGTAGCTCTTGCGGCGCACGGCCTCGGTCAGCTGTCCCCCCTCCTCGAAGCCCACGTAGCCGGGCGGGGCGCCCACCAACCGGCTGACGTTGTGGCGCTCCATGAACTCGCTCATGTCGATCTTGATGAGCGTGTCCTCGGACCCGAAGAGGAACTCGGCCAGGCTCTTGGCCAGCTCGGTCTTGCCGACGCCGGTGGGGCCGAGGAAGAGGAAGGAGCCGATGGGCCGCTTGGGATCCTTGAGGCCCGCGCGCGCGCGACGCACGGCCTTGGCGATGGTGGCGATCGCCTCCTGCTGCCCGATGACCCGGGCATGCAGCGCCTCCTCCATCTTCAGCAGGCGCTCGGACTCCTCCTGCGCGATGCGCGTCACGGGGATGCCGGTCCACATCGCCACCACCTGGGCGATGTCCTCCTCCGTCACCTGGGGCGTGTCGGGTCCCTGCTGGGTCTGCCACTCGCCACGCAGCTCGTCGAGGCGGGTCTTGGCCAGCGCCTCGGCGTCGCGCAGTCCGGCGGCGCCCTCGTAGTCCTGGTTGTTGATGGCCGCGTCCTTCTCCTTGGTGACGCGCTCGAGCTCCTTCTGCGCGTCGCGCAGCTCGGGCGGGGCCGAGCTGTGGCGCAGGCGCACCCGGCTGGCTGCCTCGTCGATGAGGTCGATGGCCTTGTCGGGCAGGTGCCGGTCGGTGATGTACCGGATCGACAGGTCGGCCGCCGCGCGCACCGCGTCGTCGGTGATCTGCACCCGGTGGTGCTGCTCGTAGCGCTCGCGGATGCCGAAGAGGATCTCGATGGTCTGCTCGAGGGTCGGCTCCTCGACCATCACGGGCTGGAAGCGGCGCTCGAGGGCGGCGTCGCGCTCGATGTACTTGCGGTACTCGTCGAGCGTCGTGGCACCGATGCACTGCAGCTCGCCGCGCGCGAGCGGCGGCTTGAGGATGTTCGCGGCGTCGATGGCGCCCTCGGCCGCGCCGGCGCCGACAAGGGTGTGCAACTCGTCGATGAAGAGCACCGCGTCGTTCGTGTTGCGCAGTTCCTCGATGATCTTCTTGAGTCGCTCCTCGAACTCGCCGCGGTACTTGGTGCCGGCCACGAGCGAGCCGATGTCGAGCGTCAGGACGCGCTTGTTCTGGAGCGTCTCCGGGACGTCGCCGCTGACGATGCGCTGGGCCAGACCTTCGGCGATGGCGGTCTTGCCGACGCCCGGCTCGCCGATGAGGGCCGGGTTGTTCTTGGTCCGGCGCGACAGGATCTGGATGACCCGCTCGATCTCCTTCTCGCGGCCGATGACCGGGTCGATCTTGCCGGCCCGCACGGCGTCGGTCAGGTTGATGCCCAGCTGGTCGACGGTAGGCGTCTTGCTGGCGCGCTTGGTCTCGGCGGCGGGGCCGACCGAGCTCGACTGCGACAGGACGCGGATGACCTCGTGGCGCACCTTGTCCAGGTTGACGCCCAGCGACTCGAGCACGCCGGCGGCGATGCCCTCGCCCTCCCGCACCAGCCCGAGGAGCAGATGCTCGGTGCCGATGTAGTTGTGGCCCAGGCGGCGCGCCTCGTCGATGGCCAGCTCGATGACCCGCTTGGCCCGGGGCGTCAGGCCGACCTCGCCCACGACGGGGCGATCGCCGCGACCGATGATGAACTCCACGGCGGTGCGGACCTTGGCCAGCTCGACGTTCATGTTCTCGAGCACGCGCGCCGCGACACCCTCGCCCTCGCGCACGAGGCCGAGCAGCAGGTGCTCCGTGCCGATGTAGTTGTGGTTGAACCGCTGCGCTTCGTCCTGAGCCAATGTCAGGACCTTGCGCGCGCGGTCCGTGAACTTGTCGAAGCGGTCCATCCGGTCGAACGCCCGTTCCCTTCGTGGCCGTGGTGCCGGCCCTGGGACCATCCTAGCACGGTGCCCCTGGCGGTCCATCACCCCCCTTGCGTACTACGCAACGGGTGCCGCGCCGGCTTTCCCTCGGGGACGAAGAAGCCCCCACCGGGGTTCCGGTGGGGGCTCGTCTGCGCTTGGGGGTGGCGGGTCAGCCCTCGTCGTCGTCCTTGCGGGTCGAGTCGTCGGCGCCGCTCGGGCCGTCCGGTGGCTCGTCGCCCGAGCCGGGTTCGTCCGAGGCGAGGCCGGCCGCCTCGGCGCTGGAGGTGGTCTCAGGTTCGGGCTCGGGCTCGGATGGGCTCGGCGCGGCAGGCGCGGCCTCGGCCTCAGGCTCGGCGGTCGCCTCGGCCTCCGGGGCCTCCACCTCCGCGGTGGCAGCCTCAGGCTCGGCGGTCGCTTCGGCCTCCGGGGCCTCCACCTCCGGGGCTTCGGCCTCCGGGGGTGCGGCCTCCGGGGCTTCCACCTCCGCGGTGGCAGCCTCAGGCTCGGCGGTCGCCTCGGCCTCGGCCATCTGCTGGCGGACCTGGGCGAAGGCGGCGGCGAGCGTGTTGTCGATACCGCCCTCTGGCTCCTGCACCGCCTCCGACGGGTCGTAGGCGCGCTCCTGGCGCGGGCGCCGCTCGCGCGGCGGGGCCTCCGCCCGGGCGGGCGCCTCCTCGGCCTGCTTGAGGCTCAGCCCGAGGCGATGCCGCTCGGAGTCGAGCGAGATGATCTTGAGCTTCAGGTGCTGGCCTTCGTGGACCACGTCCGCCGGGTGGGCGACACGCTGGTGCGAGAGCTCGCTGATGTGGATCAGGCCCTCCAGGCCGTCTCGCACGCGGACGAAGGCACCGAAGTTGACGATCTTGGTGACCGTGCCGTCGATGATGTCGCCGACGTTGAAGTCGGCCACGGTCGAGTGCCACGGGTCGGGCTGCAGGCGACGGATGGAGAGGCTGATCCGGCCGCGCTCGTGGTTGATGTCGATGACCTCGGCCTCGACCTCCTCGCCGACCTTGTAGCCGGACTCGGGGTTGTTGACCTTGTTCCACGAGAGCTCGGACTTGTGCACCAGGCCGTCGATGCCACCCAGGTCCACGAAGACGCCGAACGGCGCGATCGAGCGCACCGTACCGGTCACCTTCTGGCCGACCTGAAGGCTGCTGAAGAGCTCGTCGCGTTTCTCACGCCGCTCCTCGTAGAGAGCCACCTTCTCGGACAGGATGAGCCGGTTCGCCTTGCGGTTGACCTCGAGGATCTTTAGTCGGAGCTTGCGGCCGACGTAGGGCTGAAGCGTCTCGGCGATCTCCTGGGCCGCATCGCGCGGCTGATCGTTCTGCGGCCGGCGCGGGAAGTCGACGATCTGGCTGATGGGCACGAAGCCCCGGATGCCGCAGTCGACGATGAGGCCGCCCTTGTTGTGGTCGATGACCGGGGCCTCGATGATGACGCCGGCCTCGAACTGCTCCTGCATGGCGCGCCACTTCCGCTCCAGGCCGGCCCGGCGCAGGGAGAGCACGACATGGCCTTCGGGCGACTCGGGCTGCAGCACGTAGACGAGCACGGTGTCGCCGATGCCCAGCTGCGGCTGGCTCTCGGCATGACGGCCGAAGAGTTCGCGGTTGCTGACGACCCCTTCCGACTTGGCGCCGATGTCGACCAGGATCTCGTCCTTGTCGATACGCACGACGGTGCCCTCGACGACGTCGCCGTGCTTGAACGACTTGATGTCCTCGGCCTGCTCGGAGAGGAGCTCCTCCATCGTCGTCGGCTCGGGCCCGAGATCGCGCGGCGGGGCGGGCGGAGCGGCCGGCGCTTCGGGTGCCGCCTCGACGGCCGTGACCTCGCCGGCGGGCGCCGCCTCGGTCGCGACTTCGCCGGTCGCGGCCTCCGACACGCCGGCGGCCTCCTCGCCCACGCCGTCGGCAGCGGTGGCCTCGGGTGGGGACGCCTCGGGTGCGGACGCCTCAGGCGCCGTCGCCTCGGGCGCCGGCTCGGTCGCGTCGGCCACCTCCGCGGTGGCCTCGGCCTCGGGTACGTCGACCGCCGAGTCGGGGGCATCGACCATGGCCTCTGACGAGGGCGCCTCGATCACGGCCTCCGCGGCCGGGGTCGTGCTCGTGTCGTCGAGGTCCGCGGTCGCAGCGTCGCCCATGGGGGCATCGGTCGCCGGCCGGTGGTCGGCGGGATCGTCGGCGACCGCCGTCGCCGCGCGCTCGGCTCCGGCCGATGCGGACGTGCCCATCGCCTCGTCCTCCGGTCGGGTCCCGCCCGTCTCTTCTTCGCTCAATGTGGTGGTCTCCTCTGTCCGGGGCTCCGCCGGGAATCAATGAGGCCTGAGCACACGCCCAGGCCTGTCGTCGCAGCGAGGTCGGTCGTCGGTCCTGGCGGGCTCTCGGACTCCCTTCGTCGTCGGCGTGGTCGCGGGCGTGTCGCTCTTCTTCGACTGATCCCTGGAGGGCCGGGGCATCCTACCACACGCCCCCCAGCGCAACAATGCGATGTAGGCTGGCGCGCCGTGCCCGAACTACCCGACTTGGCAGTCCTCAGCGACGCCTTCGAGGCCGCTCTCGTCGGTCGCCGCCTGGCGGTCGCCAGCGTGCAGCAGCCGCTCGTGGTGCGCGGCACGCCCGCCGAGTTGGCCGCGCTCGAGGGGCAGCGCCTCGAGGCGGTCTCGCGCCGCGGCAAGTTCCTGACCCTCGCCTTCGAGCGTGGCCGCGTGGTGGTCAATCCGATGCTCACGGGGCGCCTGGGGCTGGCCCGCCAGTCGGACAAGGCCTGGCCCTCGGGCGCGTGGAGCCTGCGCTTGGGTCCCCGCCTCGGCCCGACCCCGGACGGCACCGCCGCCTGGACCCGTGACGCCGCCTGGCTGCCCGATCCCGCCGCGCCCATCGAGCTGCGCTACCGGGACGCGACGCGCATGGGCAAGCTCTACCCGCTGCCGGCGGGTGTCGAGCGGCCGGTGCCGGGCTGGGCCGAGCAGGGGCCGGACGCGGACGACCCGGCGCTCGACCTGGTCACCTGGACGACCCGCATCGCGCGCCACTCCGGGGAGCTGAAGAACCTGCTGCGAAACCAGGCCTTCGTGGCCGGCATCGGCAACGGCTACAGCGACGAGATCCTCTGGGAAGCCCGGCTGGCGCCCTTCCGCAAGCGCAGCAGCCTGGCGCCCGAGGAGGTCGAGCGCCTCTACCGCGCCACGCGCAGCGTGCTGCCCTGGGCCATCGGTGAGCTGCGCCGGCGCGTGCCGCCCCGCTTCGAGGTCGAGGTGCGTGACTTCCTGCGCGTCCATCGCAAGGGCGGCCAGGCCTGCCCGCGCTGCGGCTCGGTCATCAGCGAGATCTCGCCCGGCGGTTTCGTGACCTCGTACTGCCGCAGCTGCCAGGCCTGACCGGCCGCGGCCGGTCACGGGCGCCGGAGCGGCGGGCGCGACGCGTGGCGATCGGAGCTGGCCTCAGCCGCCCTCGGGCGGCAGCACGAGTACCTGGCCGGGCCGGATGCGACGCGGGTCGCTGATGTTGTTCAGCTGCTTGAGCGCCTCCACGGTCGTGCCGTGCCGGGCGGCGATGCCGCTCAGCGTGTCGCCGTACTTGACGGTGTAGGTGCGCTGCGTCGGCGACGGGGCGGCGGTGGTCGGCACCGCCGTGGCCGGGGGAGATGGCGTGGGGCTGGCTGTCGCCGCCGGCGGGCTCGCGGTCGCGCTGACCGCGGGCGAGGGCGAGGCCGCCCCGATGCCGCCGCGCGTGTCGCCGGCATCCCCGAAGCGGGCAAGGGCGAGCGCCGCGGCGGCCAGGAGCATCAGCGCCACGAGGCCCACCTGCGTCGCGCGGCGGGCGCTGCGCGCCACGACCGCCGGCCCCGCGACGGCGCTGGGACGGTCGAGGGCAACGGGCATGGTCGAGGCGAGGCCCGCGCGCGCGACCCGCCCCTCGAGGAGCCGTTCCGGCGGGATGCCGTCCCGCGCGAGGGCGGCCGTCCGGCGCTCCAGGGCAGCCTCGTAGGTGGGGCAGCCGAGGTGCGCCGCCGTCAGGCAGAGGCGACGTTGCTTCTCCGTCTGCAGCGGCACGGGTGGCCGCACGGCAGCGCAGCGGTGTTCCCGGATGGGGCGCGCCGCGCGCCACCCGCCGCCCTCGGCCACGAGGTAGGGGCAGATACGCGCCATGACCTCGGGCGCCTCGAGCGCGTCGCCACGCCGGCCGTCCCGCGGCGCATCGCCGGTCGGCGGCGTCATGGGTGCCGCAGCCGATCCCTCCGATCCCCCCACGGGGCCGTGCGCGACCGGGACCTCCATCGAGGCCATTCTAGGCCACCCTCCCGGAGCGGAGGCTGTCGCCCGCAGGCGCCCCTCGTCGGGAGCGCGGCGGGCAACAAAAAAGATCCTGGCGACGACCTATTTTCCCGAAAGGCTGCCCTCTCAGTATCTTCGGCGCTGGAGAGCTTAACTTCCGTGTTCGGGATGGGAACGGGTGTGGCCTCTCCGCTAGGGTCACCAGGATCCTTCTTGCAGTGATGACGTGATCGGCGGCACCCGAGGGCGCCGAGGATGCGGATCTTCATGTCCTGCCGGCCGCGCGACATCGTCGCTACGGCGGTCCTGACAGCTGCCGGTCGGTCAGCTGCTGAAAAGGTCAAGCCCTCGACCGTTAGTACGGCTCAGCTCCATCGGTTGCCCGACTTCCACATGCCGCCTATCAAGCAGGTGGTCTCCCTGCGGTCTTACCCGGTTGACCCGGTGGGGAACCTCATCTTGAGGCGAGCTTCGCACTTAGATGCTTTCAGTGCTTATCCCGACCGAACTTGGCTACCCAGCGATGCCCCTGGCGGGACAACTGGCACACCAGCGGTTCGTCCACTCCGGTCCTCTCGTACTAGGAGCAGCTCCTCTCAAGTTCCCTTCGCCCACGCTGGATAGAGACCGAACTGTCTCACGACGTTCTGAACCCAGCTCACGTACCGCTTTCATTGGCGAACAGCCAAACCCTTGGGACGTACTTCCGCCCCAGGATGC
>DASSPM010000129.1:0-5389 GCA_035699625.1 Candidatus Limnocylindrales bacterium
GAGGCCGATGCCGGGCGCATCGACTACACGTTCGTGGACGACCTCGGGTACTCCGGCGACATGGAGCTGACGCTGCGTGACACGGCTGAGCTCGATGCGCCGGCCATCATCTTCGGCGATGCCTTCGGCAACGAGGCGGCGGCCCGCAAGGTGGCCGCGGCCTATCCCGAGATCGCCTTCGTCTTCGGCTCCGGCGGCGGTCCGGCCGATCCGAACTTCTCGGTCTTCGACAACTGGATCCACGAGCCCGCCTACCTGGCCGGCATGCTCGCCGGTGGGCTCTCGAAGTCGGGCGTCATCGGCATCGTCGGCGGCCACCCGGTGCCCGAAGTGAACCGCATCAGCAACGCCTTCATCGCCGGCGCGCGCGAGAGCAACAAGAACATCCAGGCCAAGGTCACCTTCATCAACAGCTGGTTCGACCCTGGTGCGGCCAAGGAGGCGGCCCTGGCGCAGATCGGCGCCGGCGCGGATGCCCTCTACGCCGAGCGCTTCGGGGTCATCGAGGCGGCCCAGGAGAAGGGCCTCGTCGCCGTGGGCAACATGTCCGACCAGCAGAGCCTGGCGCCCGAGAACGTGGTCACCAGCGTGGTCTGGCAGATGGGACCCACGGTCAAGTACGTCATCGACCAGGTACTGGCCGGCTCCTACACCGCCCAGGACCTCAAGGACTTCAGCATGATGGCCAAGGGCGGCGCCGCACTGGCGCCGATCAACACCGGCGTGAAGGGCGGCGTGCCGGCCGACCTGGTAGCCAAGGTGCAGGCCAAGGAGGCCGAGATCCGCAGCGGCATCTTCCGGGTCGACATCCAGGAGGGCACGCCGCCCGGTTCGGTCATCCCGCCCGCCCCGTAGGGCCGGGCGGCGCCCGTAGGTCCGGGGGCGTGACGGGCCCCACGACGTCAGGCTCGGCGCCTGAAGGAGCGCCGTCGCCGGCGGGCACAGCCGCGTCAGCGGAGGGCGCGTCTGCGCCGGCGGGCGCTGTTGCACGCGCGGCCGCGCCGCACGTCGAGCTGCGCGGCATCACCAAGCGCTTCGGCCACCTGGTGGCGAACGCCGGCGTCGATCTCGACCTGCTGCCCGGCGAGATCCACGGCCTGCTGGGCGAGAACGGTGCCGGCAAGACGACGCTGATGCGCATCCTCTACGGGCTGACCAGCCTGGACGAGGGTGAGATCCGCGTCGGTGGCCGGCCGCTCCACGTGGGCTCGCCGAAGGACGCCATCGCTGCCGGCATCGGCATGGTCACGCAGCACTTCTCGCTGGTGGGGCCGATGAGCGTGGCCGAGAACATCGTTCTCGGCCGGACGGCCGGCCCGGTGCTCGACCTGGCCGCCGCGACGCGCGCCGTGGCGGCGGCCTCGGAGCGCTTCGGCATCCGCGTCCGACCCGAAGCGCGCACGGACACGCTCTCGGTCGGCGAGCAGCAGCGGGTCGAGATCGTCAAGGCGCTCTACCGGGAGTGCCGCGTGCTCATCCTGGACGAGCCGACGGCGGTGCTCGTGCCGCAGGAAGTGGCGGCGCTCTTCGAGACGCTGCGCCGCCTGCGCGCCGAGGGCATGGCGGTCGTCTTCATCAGCCACAAGCTCGACGAGGTGATGGCCATCACCGACCGCGTGACGGTGCTGCGCCACGGGCGCGTGGCGGGCGAGGTGCGCACGTCGACCACCAACGCGCGCGAGCTGGCGGCGCTGATGGTCGGGCGGCCGACCTTCGGCGTCGAGCGCAGCGGCGGGATGCGAGCCGGCGAGCCAGTGCTGGAGGTGCGCGGGCTCTCGGCCACGGGTGCCCACGGGCTGCCCGCGCTGCGCGAGGTGGAGCTGGCGGTACGCGCGGGCGAGGTCGTCGGCCTGGCGGGCGTGTCGGGCAACGGGCAGACCGAGCTGGCCGAGGTGCTCTCCGGGATGCGGCGGCCCACCGGCGGCTCGGTGCGCGTCGGCGGGCGGGAGCTGGCCGGGGCGGGGCCGCGCGAGCTGATGGCCGCCGGGGTGGGGCGCATCGCCGAGGACCGGCACGCGAGCGTCGTGCCGCAACTCTCGGTCGCCCACAACCTGGTCCTGGAGCACCTCGACGAGTACCGCCGCGGCGGCCGGCTCGACGAGCGGCGCATCCGCGCCGACGCCGAGGCGCTCATCGCCCGCTTCGCCATCAAGGCACGCCCCGGCGACCCGGTGGCCAGCCTCTCGGGCGGCAACCTGCAGAAGGTCATCCTGGCTCGCGTGCTGGCCCGCGAGCCGCGGCTGATCGTGGTCGCCCAGCCCACGCGCGGCCTCGACGTGGGCGCCACCGAGTACGTGCGCTCGGTGTTGCTCGAGCAGCGCGCCCGCGGCGCGGCAGTGCTGCTCATCTCCGAGGACCTCGACGAGCTGCTGGCCCTCTCGGACCGGCTGCTGGTCATCTACGAGGGTCGCATCGTGGGCGAGGTCGCGGCCGGCGAGGCCGATCCCGAGCGCCTGGGCCTGCTCATGGCCGGCTCGCGGGCGGCCTGACGTGCTCGCGGGCGGCCTGACGTGAGGGAGGGGTCGTGAGCGCGGCGGTCTGGCGGCTGGGCGGCTCGGTCGGACGCCTGGGCGGCGCGGTCGGCTTTCCGCTGCTGGTGCTGGCGGCGACCTTCGTCGTCACCACGCCCTTCATCCTGATGGCGGGCGTCGACCCGCTAGCGGCCTACGCCGAGTTCCTGGTCAAGCCCCTCACCACGCGCTTCGGGCTGCTGGAGGTGCTGACGAGCGCCATCCCGCTGCTCTTCACCGGGGCGGCCGTGGCGCTCGCCTTCCGGGCCGGGTACTGGAACATCGGCGCGGAGGGGCAGCTGCTGCTCGGCGCGGCGGCGGCGGCCGGCGTCGGCATGGCCGTCGGAGGCCTGCCGCCGGTCGTGGCCATCCCGCTGGTCGTGCTGGCGGGGGCCGTGGCCGGGCTCCTCTGGGCGCTCGTGCCGGCGTTGCTCCGGGTGCGCCTCGGCATCGACGAGGTGGTGACCACGCTGCTGCTCAACCCAGTGGCGCTGCTCCTCGTGGAGGGGCTGCTCAACGGTCCGTGGCGCGACCCCGTGACGCAGTTCCCCGAGTCCCAACCGATCGCGGCGAGCGCCGAGTTCCCGCTGCTCATGGAGCGCTCGCGCCTGCATCTCGGCTTCGCCATCGCGCTCGCGCTCATCGCGCTCACCTGGTACGTGGTGGCACGCACGCCAACGGGCCTGCGGCTGCGCGCCGTGGGCCTCAGCCCGCAGGGCGCCCGCTTCGCCGGCATCCCTGTCGCGCGCGTGCTGCTGGGGGCGGCGCTGGTGAGCGGCGCCATGGCCGGCATCGGTGGCGCCAGCGAGGTGGCCGGCATCCAGGACCGGCTCACGGGCGGCATCTCGTCGGGTGCCGGCTACACGGGCATCGTGGTGGCCACGCTGGGCGGGCTGTCGATGCCCGGCGTGGTGCTGGTGGCACTGCTGCTGGGCGACCTGTCGGTGGGCGCCAGCTCGGCCGGCCGCGCGCTGGGCATCCCCTCGCAGGTCGGCGACGTGGTGCAGGCCTCGGTGCTGCTGGTGACCGTGGCGCTGCTGGCGATGCGCCGCTACGGCATCGGGCCGTGGCGCGCGCGCGGCGGCCCGGCGGCGGGCATCGAGGCGGCGGCCGCCATCAGCCCGGCGGCAGCCGTCGCCGACCTGACCGACTCGACCGCCGGCGACGACTCGACCGCCGGCGACGGCACGCCCGACGGCGACGACACGCCCGACGGCGACGACACGCCCGCCGGCGACGACACGCCCGCCGGCGACGGCACGCCCACAGGCGACGACACGCCCGACCGCGACGAGCCGCGCCGATGACCTTCCTGGTCGACCTCCTGGCGGCCACCCTGCGCAGCGCCACCCCGCTTGTCTACGGCACCGTGGGCGAGACCTACGCCGAGCGCTCGGGCGTGCTCAACCTGGGCATCGAAGGCACCATGTACGCGGGCGCCTTCTTCGGCTTCGCCGTGGCGCTCACGACGGGCTCCAACGAGGCCGGCCTGCTGGCGGCCATCGGCGTCGGGCTGCTGGCCGGGGCACTGATGGGTCTGCTCACGGTCACCCTGGGCACGAACCAGCATGTGGCCGGAATCGGCCTGACGCTCGGGCTGATCGGCGTCAGCGAGTACGTCAACCGCCTCTACTTCGGCAGCGCAGAGGGGCTCAAGCGCATCGAGCCCTGGCCGCTGCTGGAGCCGCTCGGCCCGGGCTCGGTGCTCAGCCAATACGCGCTGACCTACGTCGCCTTCCTGCTGCTCGTGCCCATCGCCTGGTGGGTGCTGATGCGCACCAGCTTCGGGCTGGCCGTGCGCGCCGTGGGCGAGAACCCCGAGGCGGCCGACGCGGCCGGCATCAGCGTCGCGCGCACGCGCTACGCGGCGCTCATGATCGGCGGCGCGCTGATGGCCGTGGGCGGCGCCTTCTTCACGCTGGCCGCGCTGGGCAGCTTCACCCTCGACATCATCGCCGGGCGCGGCTGGGTCTGCATCGCCCTGGTCATCTTCGGCCGGTGGGGGATCGGCCGGGCGACCCTCGGCGCGCTCCTCTTCGCCGCGATCTTCTCGCTCCAGCTCCGGCTGCGGATCCTGCCGGGCTGGGACATCGTCCCGTTCGAGCTGCTGCTGGCCCTGCCGTACCTCGCGGTCATCGCGGCCCTCGCGATCTCGGGCCGCAACGTGGCCTACCCGGGCGCCTACCTCAAGCCATATCGACGAAGCTGACGACGAGGCTCACAAGGAGGACCGATGGACGATCGCGAGTTCCTGGCCGTGGCCATCGAGCAGGCCCGGATCGGACGCTCCGAGGGCGGTGTCCCGATCGGCGGCGCACTCGTCGTCGACGGCACGGTGGTCGCCGCCGGCCGGAACCGGCGGGTCCAGCAGGGGAGCGCGATCCGGCACGGCGAGACCGACGCCCTCGAGAATGCCGGCCGGCTGCCGGCCTCGGTGTACAGGCGGGCGACGATGTACACCACCCTTTCGCCCTGCCACATGTGCAGCGGGGCGATCCTGCTGTACGGCATCCCCCGCGTCGTCCTCGGCGAGAACCGGACGTTCATGGGCGCCGAGGACCTGCTCCGCTCGCAGGGCGTCGAGGTCGTCAACCTCGACTCCGAGGAGTGCTTCACGCTGATGCAGGACTTCATCGCCGAGCACCCCGAGATCTGGAACGAGGACATCGGCGAGGAGTGAGGCGCCCCTTGCGATAAGGAGGGGTGCGGCCGCGCGGGCCTCGAATTGAGGTTCCGACCCGCGAAGGCGGGGGTGCCAGCCCGATGTCCGGCACCCTGCCCCTCACCGACGCGGCCTCCTGAAGCCCGGCACGAGCCGGGGACCAAGGAGGCAACGAGAGATGGACCCGATCTCGACCTACGAGCTGGCGAAACTCCGG
>DASSPM010000130.1:0-2139 GCA_035699625.1 Candidatus Limnocylindrales bacterium
CCTCCGAGATGGAGCCGAGCGGCACGAAGAAGACGCCGTCCGGGAACCGATCCATCACGCCCGCCGCGACGCGCAGCGCCAGCCGCGTCTTCCCGGTGCCGGCGGGGCCTGTCAGCGTCAGGAGCCGCACCTGGGCCAGGAGCTCGGTCACCTCGCGGACCTCGTCCTCGCGGCCGCAGAAGCTGGTCACCTGGGTGGGCAGGTTGTTGGGCGTCGCGTCAAGCGTGCGCAGCGGCGGGAACTCCGTCGGGAGGTCGTCGACCACCAGCTGCGTCAGCCCTTCGTCGCCCTCCAGGTCCTTCAGCCGATGACGGCCGAGGGCCAACAGCCCGATGCCGGGCGGCAGGCTCTCCACCACCAGGGCGCGCGTCGAGTCCGAGATCAGGACCTGGCCGCCGTGGCCGGCCGAGCCGATCCGCGCCGCGCGGTGGACGGCGACCCCGACGTAGGTGCCGTCGCGCACCTCGGCCTCGCCCGTGTGGAGGCCCATCCGCACGCGGACCTCGGCGTCCTCCGGCCAGGGCTCGGCCGCCAACGCGCGCTGCGCATCGGCCGCGGCGGCGAGCCCACCGGTGGCGGAGTCGAAGGCCACGAAGAACGAGTCACCTTCGGTGCTCACCTCGACGCCGCCGTGCCTGGCGACGGCTTCGCGGATCAGCTCACGATGCCGTCCGAGCAACCGGGGCCAGTCCGCGGCGCGGTCCTGGGCGAGGCGAGTCGACCCCTCGATATCGGTGAAGAGGAACGTGACGGTGCCGGTCGGAAGCTGGGGCATCGGAGTGCGGAAGTGTGACGGCCAAGCGGTCGCCAGCGCAAGACCTCCGCGACGACCTCGCAACACGTCGCGAGATCAGCGGGAGCGCCGTTCCCCCGCTACGCTGCACCAGATGCGCTCGCTCCCCGCGGCGCTCGGCCGTCGCCCGGTGCTGGCGGGCGTGCTGGGCGCGCTGACCATCGCCTTCAGCGCGATCTTCGTGCGCCTCGCGGACGTGGAGCCGGCCACGGCGGCGATCTTCCGCTGCTTCTACGCCCTTCCCCTCCTCGCCGTCCTGGCGTGGAACGAACGCCGCCGGTACGGGCCCAGGGCGCCGGGCCAGGCGCGCCTGGCCTGGATCGCGGGCGTCTTCTTCGCGCTCGACCTCGTGCTGTGGCACCACTCGATCGAGGAGGTCGGCGCCGGGCTCGGGACGGTGCTCGGCAATACCCAGGTCGTCGTCGTGCCGCTGGCCGCGTGGCTGCTGCTGGGTGAGCGACCCGGGGCGCGCGTGGCGGCCTCCGTGCCGGTGGTGCTGATCGGCGTCGTGCTCATCTCGGGCGTCCTGGACGGCGGCGGCGCGTATGGCCGCAACCCGCTGCTCGGCGTCCTGTTCGGAATCGGGACCGGCGTCGCCTACGCCGGTTTCCTCCTGGTCCAGCGCCGCGCCAACGCCGACCACCGACGGCCAGCCGGTCCACTGTTCGACGCCACGCTCTCGGCGGCCATCATGTCGCTGCTCATCGGCCTGCCGCTCGGCGAGGTCGACCTGGTGCCGACGTGGCCGGCGCACGGCTGGCTGATCCTGCTCGGCGTCGCCGTGCAGGTGGTCGGCTGGTTGCTCATCAGCATCAGCCTTCCGCGGCTGCCGGCCGCCATCACGTCCGTGGTGCTCACCATCCAGCCGGTGGGGTCGGTCCTGCTGGGCGTGGTGCTCCTGGCGGAGGCCCCATCGGCCTTCCAGCTGGTGGGCGTGCTCTTCATCCTGGCCGGGCTGCTGCTGACGACGCTGCGGGTCCGTCCGCATCGCTGGCGCCGGGCGCAGCCGGAGGTGGGCTAGGCGGGATCGGGCGCCGTGCTGGCGTGGAGCGGGAGGTGCACCTCGAAGCAGGTGCGGCCGGGCTCCGATGAGACGTCGATCCAGCCACCGTGCTGCGCGACCACGGTGTGCGAGATGTGGAGGCCCAGGCCCGTGCCCTTGCCGGGCGGCTTGGTCGTGTAGAACGGCTCGAACAGGCGCGCGCGCACCTCGGCCGGGATGCCCGGGCCGGAGTCGCAGACGCAGACGAGGACGCCGTCCCCATCCGGATCGGGCTCGGCGCGGATCGTCAACGAGCCACGACCGCCCATGGCGTCGATGGCGTTGTCGACGAGGTTCGTCCACA
>DASSPM010000131.1:0-8441 GCA_035699625.1 Candidatus Limnocylindrales bacterium
GATGCCCTCGACGGCCTGGTCGAGCGCGGCATCCTCGAAGATGATGTTGGCGGCCTTGCCGCCCAACTCCAGCGTGAGGGCCTTGCCCGAGCCGGCGATGGCGCTGCCGATCTGCTTGCCCACGGCCGTCGAGCCGGTGAAGGCGACCTTGTCGACGTCGGGGTTCTTGACCAGGGCGAGGCCGATCTCGCCCGGGCCGGTGACGATGTTGACCACGCCCGGCGGCAGGTCCGCCTGGCGGCAGACGTCGGCGAAGAGGAGGGCCGTGAGGGGCGTGCTCGAGGCCGGCTTGAGCACGACCGTGTTGCCCGCTGCCAATGCCGGCGCGATCTTCCAGGCCAGCATCAGCAGCGGGAAGTTCCAGGGGATGACCTGGGCGGCCACGCCGAGCGGTCGAGCGACGCGCCCGGGGAAAGCGTAGTCGAGCTTGTCCGCCCAGCCGGCGTAGTACCAGAAGTGCGCCGCCGTGAGCGGCACGTCGACGTCGCGCGACTCCTTGATGGGCTTGCCGGAGTCGAGCGTCTCCAGCACGGCGAACTCGCGGCTGCGCTCCTGCAGGATGCGTGCGATGCGGAAGAGGTACTTGGCGCGCTCCCTGCCGGAGAGGGCGCCCCAGTCGCGGCGGAAGGCGCGCCGGGCCACGCTCACGGCATGCTCGACGTCCTCCACGCCCGCGCGCGCGATCTCCGCCAGTGGCTCCTCCGTGGCCGGATCGAGCGTGGTGAACCACTGGCCGCTGCGCGGTGCGACCTCCTTGCCGCCGACGAAGAGGCCGTAGCGTGACTGGAGCTTGACGATGTCGCGCGCCTCGGGCGCGGGCACGTATTCCCAGGGGATCGCCTGGCCGTCGCCGAGACCCCATGACGAGGGCGAGTCGGTGCCACGGCCGACCGCTTCCGAACGGGGGCGCAGGGCAACGGACCGGCCTCGCGCCGCCCCTCCTCGGTGCGTGGTTTCGTCGCTCACGTGGTGCAGCCTACCACATGCGGGGGTGACGCGGCCGGCTCCTGCTCGTCATGTGACCGGCCGGTCACCTCAAAGTGCGTAGCCCGCCGCTGGGTGAGCAGCCCCGGGGTCTGTGGGCGATGATGCGGGCATGCGACGCTTGGCCAAGACACCGGAACTCCTCGACGGGCCACTCGATGACAGGCCCGCCCTGGTATCCAACCTGGATGACCTGGCACGCGTCAACCGCTGGCTGGGCGGCGCAGCGCTCAGCCGGCGGGCCCTGCTGCGACTGGCACGCCAGCCTCGTCCCGGCGGCCTGTCCCTGGCGGCCGAATGGCGCACGCGCCCGCTGCGTCTGCTCGACGTCGGCACCGGCGCGGCAGACATCCCCGCCCACCTGCTCGACTGGGCGGAGCGCCATGGCCGGTGGCTCGAGATCGCCGCGAGCGACAGCCGTCCGGAGGTGATCGAGGTAGCGCGCGCGCGGGTGGCCGGCCGTCCCGGCATCGTGCTCTCCGTGGCCGATGCCCGCGCCCTGCCGTTCCCGGACGGCTCGCTCGACGTGGCGCACGCCTCGCTGCTGCTGCACCACCTCGAGCCGGACGAGGCACGCCAGGTCCTCGCGGAACTGCGCCGCGTGGCCCGTCACGGCGTGGTCGTCAACGACCTCGAGCGGAGCCGCCTCGGCTACCTCGGCGCGCGACTGCTCGGGCGGCTCTGCGCGCACGGCCGCTGGGCGGAGCTCGACGCGCCCCTCTCGGTCAGGCGCGCCTATCGCGCTCCAGAAGTGGCGCGGCTGGCAGCCGAGGTCGGCCTGGTCGAAGTCGGACGTGTCGTGGGCTACCTGGGGCACCGCTACGCCATCGCCTTCCAGCCCGCGGCGCTAGCGCCGGCCGCGGCCAGTGCCCCGGCGACGGCCGGCGTCCCGCTAACGGCCGGCGTCCCGCCGATGGCCGCGATGCGCGACGATGTCACGGGCGGGCATGGCGACCCGTCGGGCTCGCAGGACGGGGAGGGCGCGTGAGCACCAGCCGCGAGGTCGAGGTGGCCGTGGTCGGCGGTGGTCCGGCAGGGGCCGCCACGGCGATCCTGCTGGCAGCCGCCGGACGCGAGGTGGCCCTCTTCGAGCGCCGCGCGACGCCGGTCTGGCGCGCCTGCGGCGTCTACTCCTCCCCGATGACGCGGCAGGCACTCGTCGAGCTCGGGCTCTCCCCTTCGGCGGTCGCCGCGCTCGCCACACCCATCGCGGCGATGCTCGTCGAGACGGCCGGCGGCGCGCGCCTGCGCCTGGCGCACGACCCGCCGTTCGCGCTCGGCGTCGACCGGCCGGCACTCGACGCGGCACTGCTGGCGCGGGCGCGCGAGGCGGGCGCAGAGGTCCACGAGGGCACCGCCGTCACCGCCATCGCGCCGGCCGGGAGCGGGCGGATAGCACGGCTGCGCGTCGCCGAAGGCGCCGCCGACGTCGCCTGGGCGGCACGCGTCGTGGTCGGTGCCGACGGCCCGCGCTCGATGGTCGCGCGCGCGGCGGGGCTGGCGCGCCGCCTGCCGTTGCTGCACCGGGCCGGGCTGACCTGCCACGTGGCCGCACCCGGCGCTCACCCGGCCGACCTTCGCCCCGGCCCGGCAGAAGCGCGCATGATCGTCGGTCGAGGTTGGTACGTCGGTCTGGCGCCTGTCCCGGGCCGCCGCATCAACGTCGGGCTCGTGCTGGCCGCAGGACGCTTCCGGGCCGGCCTGGCGGAGATGGATCCGGGCGGCATCGTGAAGCGCGCACTCGGGCAGCTCCCCGGCGACGCGGCACGACTCGGCGACGCGGAGCGCACCGACGAGGTGCGCGTGGCCTACCCCCTCGGCCATCGGGTGGCGCATGCCGCAGGGCGGGGCGTGCTGCTCGTCGGCGACGCGGCCGGCTTCGTCGATCCCATCAGCGGCGAGGGCATCCACCGGGCGCTTGCCTCGGCCGGATCGGCCACCGAGGCCGTGCAGGCGTACCTCCGGGGCAGCAGCGTCGCGCTCGAGGGTCACGATCGGCGGATGCGCGACCGCTTCGGCGCCAAGGACGTCGTGGCCTGGTTGCTCCAGGCGTTCATGGCGCGCCCGTCGCTGCTCGACTACGCCGTGCGACGCCTCGATCGCCGGCAGGCCCTCGGCCGCACCTTCGGGCTCGTACTGGCGGACCTGGTGCCGGCCGCGCGCGCGCTCGAGCCGCGCTTCCTGCTCGAGTTGCTGGCGCCGTGACGGACCCATCCGAGCTGGCTGGCTGAATGTGCGCTCGCAGCTCAGCGTCGACATCGCCGCCCCGGCGCAGCGCGTCTTCGCCCTGGCTCGTGACGTGGCCGCGTGGCCGCGGCTGCTGCCGCACTACCGGGGCGTGCACATCCTCGGCCGGCGCGACGGACGGGTGGCGCTGCGCATGTCGGCTCGTCGGCCGCTGACACGAGAAGGACGCATCGGCATGCCCGTCGCCTGGCGCGCCGAGCAGTGGGCCGAGGCCGACGACCCCGCCGACCTGCGGCTCCGCTTCCGTCATACCGGCGGCCCGACGCGCGGCATGGAGGTGACCTGGCACATCCGCCCGCAGCCCGGCGGCTGCAGCGTGACCATCGAGCACGACTTCGTGCGCCGGCTGCCGCTGGTGGGGCAGGATGCCCTGCCGCGACTCGTCGATCGACTCTTCGTGCGGCCCATCGCCGGTCGCACCCTGGCCACCTTCAAGGCACTCGCCGAGGCCGAGACGTGAGGCGCGTGCCGGCTACCCGGCCCGGGGGCGGGCGGCGAGTCGTGATCACCGGGATCGGGCTCATCTGTTCCGCCGGCAGCAGCACGGAGGCACTGTGGGAGGCGCTGACCGCCGGGCGCTCGGCCGTCCGGGCCGTGACCCGCTTCGACGCCTCCGGCTTCCGCTCGCGCGTGGCCGCCGAGGTGGACGACTTCGAACCGCTCGACCACATGGACCAGCGGACGGCCCGCCAGCTGGACCGCTTCAGCCAGTTCGGCCTGGCCGCGGGGCGCCAGGCGGTCGCCGACGCCGGGTTCGAGGCCGGTCGCTCGGCTCGCGCAGAGCGCACCGCCGTCTACATCGGCTCCGCGTTGGGCGGCATCGCCTTCGCCGAGGAACAACACGCGCGCTACCTCGGCCGGGGGATCCGGGCAGTGGCGCCGACGCTCGCGCTGGCGGTCTTCGGCGGCGCGGCACCGGCCAACCTGGGCATCGCGCTCGGCCTGCACGGGCCGATCCTCTCGACCGCCAACTCGTGCGCCGCCGGCGCGGTGGCCATCGGCGAGGCGGTGCGCCTCATCCGCGGCGGCGGCGCCGACGCGGCGCTGGCGGGCGGCGTGGAGACGCCGCTCAGCCCCCTCGCATTCGGCGCCTTCGACATCATCCGCGCGCTCTCCGCGCGCCACAACGACGCGCCACGATCGGCCTCGCGACCCTTCGACCGCGAGCGCGACGGGTTCGTGATGGGCGAGGCGGCCTGCCTGCTCGTGCTGGAAGAGGCGGGCGCTGCGCAGCGGCGTGGAGCGCGCATCTACGCCGAGATCGCCGGCTACGCTGCGACGAGCGACGCGCACCACATGGTCCAGCCGCGGCCCGACGGGCGGCAGGCGGCACGGGCCGTGCGGCTCGCCCTGGCCGACGCGGGCACGAAGGCGGCCCAGGTCGACCACGTCAATGCCCACGCCTCGTCGACACCCCTGGGCGACCGTGCCGAGGCGGCGGCACTGCGGCTCGCCCTGCGCGACCATCTCGAGCGCATCACCGTCAGCGGCACGAAGGGCGCCTACGGCCATCCGCTGGGCGCATCCGGTGCCATCGAGGCCGCCGTCTGCGCGCTTGCCATCCAGCGGGGCGAGGCGCCGGGTACCGTCAACCTGCGGCACGTGGAGCCGGGCATCGCCGCCGCGCTGCCCCGCCTGCTGGCCGCCCCGGCGGCGGGCACCGTGCGGACCGTTCTGTCAACGTCCTTCGGCTTCGGCGGCCTGAACGCCGCGCTGGTCCTGCGAGCGCCCGAGGCCGGCTGACCGGGAGCGGCGTCCGTGCTCCGCGATCCGGCCTTCAGCCACCGTCGCCGATGCCAGTCCACGCATCATCGGCGCGGGGGCATGACCGTTCCCTTGCATGCGCAGGCGGGACATGCTCGCGACCCGGACTTCAGCCACCGGCGCCGATGCCACTCCACGCATCACCGGCGCACGGGGCCGGGCGATCGTCGCCTGGCACCCGGAAAGGGTGGCCGGGAACGGCGATGGCGGCCGCAGGCGACACCCAGCCTTCAGCCTCGCCGACAGCGAGTGAGGGGTGAGCCGCAGCCAAGCGTCGGTCGATCGTTCGTCGAGTGGCCCGTGCTCTGATAGCGACATGTTCCGCGAGCTGCCGCCGAGTCAGCATGTCGACCCCTACGTGCGCACGTTCGCCGATCGGCTCCGCGACGCGCGACATGCGCGAGGCTGGACACAGCGTGAGCTGGCACGCCGCGCTGACACCGACCAGAGCACGATCTCGCGGGCCGAGCGGGGCCTGCGGCCTCGACTTCGGCTTGAGGTGGTGGCGCGCATCCTCATCGCGCTGGACCGCGAGTCGCTGCTGACGCAGGTGCTGCGCCGGTGACGGGCCGCCGGGCCTCGGGCGGCCATCAGACCGGGATCCCCGCCGCAGCCGCCGCACGCCGCAGCCGCTGCACCTTGATGCATGGACTGGCATCCATGACGGCAGCGAGACGGTGAACGCTGGCCGTCGGGCAGACGGGCCAAAGGGCTGGCTGGAGGGTCGCCGCCGGCCGATCGGGCCTGGGAGCCGCCGGGAGCTCAGGGCCGCCGAAGCGGGAGTCGGGCGGCCAGTGGGCAGCGCCGCGCCCGGGCCGGGCCGCCTAATCGAGGGTGAAGTAGTCCTGCCCTGAGTAGCGCCCGGTGCGCTCCTTGCGGATCTGCATCAGCACATCGTTGAGCAGCGTGCTGGCACCGAAGCGGAAGCGCTCCGGCGTCATCCAGCGCGGGCCGAGCGTCTCGTAGAGCACGACCAGGTAGGCGATGGCCTCCTTCGCCGTGCGGATCCCGCCGGCCGGCTTCATGCCCACCTCGCGACCCGTCTGGCGGGCGAAGTCGCGAATCGCCTCGAGCATGACCAGCGTCACCGGCAGCGTCGCCGCGGGCTGCACCTTGCCAGTGGACGTCTTGATGAAGTCGGCGCCGGCCAGCATCGCCAGCACCGACGCGCGGCGCACGTTGTCGAGCGTCTCCAGCTCGCCGGTCTCGAGGATGACCTTGAGGTGCGCCTCGCCGCAGGCGGCCTTGACGGCCACGATCTCCTCGAAGACGGTGCCGTAGTCGCCGGAGAGGAATGCCCCGCGGTCGATGACCATGTCGATCTCGTCGGCGCCGGCCTCGACCGCCTGGCGCGTCTCGGCCAGCTTGACGTCGAGGAAGGTCTGTCCCGACGGGAAGCCAGTGGCCACGCTGGCCACGCGCACGCCGCTCTCCCCCAGCGCCGCGCGCGCGTCCGCGATGCGTGCCGGGTAGACGCAGACGGCGGCCACGCTCGGGATCGTCTCGTCGCTCGGGTCGGGCCGCACGGCCTTGGCGCACATGGCGCGCACCTTGCCGGGCGTGTCCTTCCCCTCGAGGGTCGTCAGGTCCATCATGCGGATGGCCAGGTCGAGCGCCCACAGTTTCGACTCGCGCTTGATCGAGCGGCGCTTGAGCGCCTCGACGCGCTCCGTCGCGGCAACCTGGTCGACCCCGCCGACACGACCGAGCAGCCCCGCCAGCGTGCCCGCCCGGCCGCCCCAAAGGCGGACCAGCTCGTGCGCCTCCTCCTCGACGCGCTCGCGCCGGGAGGTGTCGATGAGCGTCGTCATGGCTTGCATCCTAGCATCTCGGCCCAGCGGGCCCTTGACGCCGGGGTCTCGCGAGGTGACTCTATAGTCACATGACGGACGACGGACGGCTCGACCTGCTCGGTCACGCCCTGGCCGACCCGACGCGCCGGCGCCTGCTGCGCCTCCTGCGCGAGTCGCCCGGGCTCACGACCGGCGAGCTCGCGGCAGCCGTGCCCGGCCTGACACGCTGGGCGGTCATGAAGCACCTCGACGCGCTGCGCGCTGCGGGGCTGGTGCAGACGCTGCACGAGGGCCGTCGGCGGCGGCACTACCGCGACCCGCGCGGCCTCGATGAGCTCTTCGCCTGGTTGGAGCGGGATCGGGCCGCCGACGGGCGCTGAGGGGTACCCGCCGGTGGGCGGCCGGACCGGGCGCCGGCGCGCCGCGGCAGCGGCGGCAGGCCACGTCTGCCCTCGACGAGGTAGTGCCGGAACCAGTCCAGGATGATGGTCAGGTTCTCGACCCGACGGAAGGGCGCGCCGCTCCGCGTCAACTCGTGCGTCTCCTCCGGCACGCGCATCAGGCGCACCTCGCGACGCAACGAGCGCAGCACGCTGAAGAGCTCCTCGGCCTGGCCGATGGGCGTGCGCAGGTCCTTCTCGGAGTGCTGGATCAGCAGGGGCGTGGTGATCCGCTCGGCATAGCGCAGCGGGCTGTGCTCGAGGTAGAGCAGCGGATCCTCCCAAGGCTGCACACGGTACTCGAGGCGACCGAAGGTCGCGCCCCCGATGTCACCCGAGAGCATCTGGCTGATCATGTCGCTGACCGAGCGGCAGGTCACGGCCGCCCGGAACCGATCGGTCTGGCTGATGATCCAGCTGGTCAGATAGCCGCCGTACGATCCGCCGGTGACGCCCAGCCGGCTCGGGTCGGCCAGGCCCTCTGCGATGAGCGCCTCCACGCCGCCCACGACGTCGCGCATGGGGCCCTCGCCCCAGTCGCCGATGTTGGCCGCCTGGAAGGCCTGCCCGTAGCCCTGCGAACCGCGCGGGTTGCAGGCGTAGACACCCACGCCCTGGGCCGCGAGGCATTGCCACTCCCAGAACATCGACCAGCCGTAGAGCGTGGCCGGCCCGCCGTGGATCTCGACCACGAGCGGGGCCTTCCTGCCCCGCCGCGTGCCCTGCGGCGCGATGTACCAGCCCTGGATGCGCCGACCGTCCACCTCGTGCCAGCGAGCCACGGGCTCGACGAGGCGCATGCCGCGCCAGGCCTCGCCCATCAGGTCGGTCAGGCGGCGGAGGGGCGGCCGGCGATCGACCCGGCCGCCCGGGGCGGGCAGATCGAGCGACACGATGTCCGGTGGCGTGGAGCCGGTCGCGCGGACCGCCGCCACGCGCGCCGCCCCCGGCCGGCCGGCCGCCAGCGGGGCCAGGTCGGCTCGCGAGAGGTAGTGGCGGTCCTCGGTGAGCCGCGCGATGCGGCGCGTAGCGGGCTCGACCGTGAAGAGCTCGTAGCTGCCCTCGACCGGCGCCGAGAAGAGGATGCGCTCACCGTCCGGCGTCCAGGCGAGGCGCGCATCGCCGCCGCCGAAGAGGTCGCTGTTCATGGTCGAGCCGACCATCAGGTCCGACTCGGCGCTCAGGTCTTCGCCCGCCTCGTCGGCCCGCGGAC
>DASSPM010000132.1:0-12649 GCA_035699625.1 Candidatus Limnocylindrales bacterium
GGGCGGCCCGCCGCCACCGCCGATCAGCAGGCGTGCGGCGACGAGCGCCGCGCCGGCGGCCATGGCGGCCGGAGCGGCACGGCCCAGCAGTGCCGCCAGGGCCAGCAGCGCCGCCCCCAGGCCGAAGGCTGCCACCGCGGCGGCGGACGAGCCGATCTCCGGAAGGGCAAGGGCGGCCAGCGCCGCGCCCACAGCCAGCCAGCCGGCCCGCGGCATCACGGCAGGACGGTCACGAGATCCTTGACCTTCTCGAAGGTCCGCTCGCCGACCAGCTTCCGCGCGCGCAGGTCATCGATGCTCCGGAAGGGCGCATCCGCGCGGGCGGCGACGATCTTGGCCGCGGTCACCGGGCCGATGCCGGGCAGCGCCTCCAGCTCGGCCTCCGTGGCCCGGTTGAGGTCCACCAGCGTGCTGCCCGCGCCGGCCGTCCCCGGGCGCGTCTCGGTCATGGCCGCCGTCTCGCCGCGGGCCGGCACGCGCACCCGGGTGCCGTCCTCGATCGGCGCGGCCAGGTTCAGCGCGGAGGCAGCCGCGGCCACGTCCACGTCCGGCGCATAGCCACCGGCGGCGGCGATGGCGTCGGCCACGCGGCTGCCGGGTGGGAGGCGGTAGACGCCCGGGCGCGCCACGGCGCCGCCGACGTCCACGGTCAGCCGGCCGTCAGCCGCAGCCGCACCCGCGGGCGCCCCGCTCCCCAGCGTCGCCCCGCCACCCGCGACGGCACCCGCTTCCAGCACCACCTCCGGCCTGGGCGTGGTCGCCGTCAGGAAGACGGCCGCGGCCAGCAGGCCCGCAGCGGCCAGTCCGCCCAGGGTCAGCACAAGCCGCCGGTCCGGACCGCCCGGTGGGGTGTCCTCCGCGGCCTCCTTCGCCGGCAGGGCATCGATGGTCCGCCAGTCGCGCGCCGCAGGATGCATCGGACCTCCTCCCGGCGGACAGGTCTACTCGGCCGTCCGGGACCACTTTGCGAGCGTGGCTCGGCACAGGCGCGAGCTTCGGGCGGGGAGATCGGCGGGCCGTTCGGCGGCCGGCGGCGCGGCGGGCACGGCGGTCCGGGTGCGAACGGGAAACGTCCGACGGCACCCGGGGCACTTCGGGTTCCGGCGGACGTTGGCGGGACTCTAGCGAGGGGCGCTTATCAGTCGCTTATCGCTGAGCGCGCAGGTCGATGCACCCGGCGGACATGGGACGGCCGGCGCCTGGGAGGTGGCGCCGGCCGTGTGGTGGCTACGGATTCGTGCGCGCCGCCGCTGGGCGCAGCGCGCGTCAGACGCGGGCGATGAGCCAGGCCAGCAGGCCGCTGGCGAGCGCCAGGAGCGCCGAACGAAGGTCGGGCGACGGGTGGCGGCCCGGATCGGACGGCCTCGGCTCTCGCCGGCGCACGCGGCGCGCGGCAGCGAGGCGTTCCTGCTCGAGCTCGCGGGCACGGAGCTGGATCCAGATGGTGCTGGGGAACATGGGTGTCTCCGTTCCGGTGATCGAGCCGCCGCGGCGGCTCAACGGCGGTGGTCGTCCGGCAGGGGATCGCGCGAGTCGACGCCCCCGGTGACCGCCGCCACGTCGAAGAGGAGAAGCGCGGCGATGAAGCTGAGGAAGATGACGAGGGCGTCCATGGCGGCGACTCCAGGTAACCAGTTCGCGGGTCTTCAGTGGTTACCCGGATAGTAGTGCCTTGACGATAACCTGTCAAGAGCTTATAAAGGGTTACGTCATGCAGATCCACCCCCACGACACGGCCCACGAGCGCCCGGTGCTGCACAGCCACCTGGCCAGCCTCGAGACCGGCCTCGACTTCATCAACACGCTCGAGCTGAGCCGCAGCGGGCCGATCGAGCACATCCCCACCGCCGGCGACGCGCTGCGCTGGCTCTACCAGCACGAGCTGCTCCACGGCGACATGCTGCGCGCCGAGCTGCGACGCATCGAGGACTCGCCCGAGGAGGCCGAGCGGACCCTGCGCCGCATCCGTCGCGTGCGCGCCGCGATGCGCGAGGTGGTCGACGCCACGGTGGAGCGCCGCCCGCCCGATCCGGCCCAGCTGGCCGAGCTGAACCGGGCCCTGCGCACGCACTACATCTACGAGCTGGTGCCCTCGTCGGACGGCGTCCACCTCGGCCACAAGCACGTCGGCGACCCGGTCGACGGCGCCCTTGCGCGGCTGGCCGAGTCGATCGCCCGCGAGGTCAGCCAGGGCGACCCCGAGCGCCTGCGCATCTGCGCCAACGAGACCTGCCGCTGGGCCTTCCAGGACACCTCACGCACCGGCCGGCGCAAGTGGTGCGACATGGCTACCTGCGGCAACCGGGCAAAGGCCGCCCGCCACCGCGAGCGCCAGCGCCAGGCGGACGGAGAGGGCCAGGTCGCGAGCCAGGCGTAGCGAGCAAGCGGCCATACTCGCGGCATGGTTCGATCAGTCGCTGCTCTCTACCCGGACTGGCCGCAGTACGCGGTGCGTCTGCGCGACGCCGTCAAGGACCTGACCGCGGAGCAGCTGGACCTGCGCGCCGGTCCCGAGCACGCCCCGATCTGGGCCCTCGCGGCGCACGTCGCCGGCACCCGCATCTACTGGCTGTGCGCCGTCTTCGGGGAACCGGGCGCCGATCGGACGCCGTTCACGACGCCCGAGACCGGCATCGGCTGGGAGGACGACGAGACGCACCCGCGCTCGGGCGAGGAGCTCGCCTGGGCGCTCGACTCGACCTGGCAGGTGGTGCGTGACTGCCTCGAGCGCTGGTCGGTGGAAGATCTCGACGTGACGGCCGACCGCACCTGGAACGGAAACACGCAGCGGCACAGCCGCGCGTCGGTCCTCAACCGGATGGTCAGCCACGACGCCTTCCACGCCGGCGAGATCTCGCAGCTGCTCGGCCGCCACGATCTGCCGCCCATCGACCTCTGGCGCCGAGTGTCGCGCTGAACGGCCCTCACGGGGAATCGTGTCGGCGGTCCGGCCTTACTCGACGACCAGATTGACCAGGCGTCCCGGCACGTGCACCACGCGCGTGGGCTCACGCCCGTCGAGCGCGCGCTGCACCTTCTCGCTGGCGCGCACGCGCTGCTCGACCTCGACCTCCGAGAGGCCGGCCGGCATGCGCACACGGTCGCGCAGCTTGCCGTTGACCTGCACCGGCAGCTCGATCTCGTCCTCCTCGACGAGCGACTCGTCGTAGGCTGGCCAGGCTTCGGTGTGGATCGAACGCCACTCCTCGCCCGCTCCCGACAGGCGACGTGACCAGAGCTCCTCGCTGATGTGGGGCGCGAGCGGCGCCAGCATCAGCAGCAGCAACCGCGAGGCCTCGTCCCAGTCGGGTCCGCCGGCGAGCGAGGTGCCCCGGTAGCGCATCAGGCCGTTGGTCAGCTCCATCAGCTTGGAGACGATGGTGTTGAAGCGCAGGCCCTCGTAGTCCTCGGTGACGTCGCGCAGCGTCCGATGCGCCAGGGCGCGCAGCTCGCGCCCCGCCTCGCGCCCCTCCCCCTCGCCCAGCTCCACGACCTGGCCGGCTTCGCCCTGCGGGTCGAGCGTCACCGCCCAGACCCGGTTGAGGAAGCGGTGCACGCCGGAGATGCCGTTCGCGCTCCAGGGCGCGTCGGCCTCCCAGGGCTTCATGAACATCAGGAAGAGCCGGATCGCGTCGGCACCGTAGCGCGCCACGAGGTGGTCCGGGTCCTGGACGTTGCCGCGGCTCTTGCTCATACGCTCGCCGTCCTCGCCCAGGATCTGGCCCTGGTTGAAGAGGCGCTTGAAGGGCTCGCGCTCGTGGACCAGGCCCAGGTCGTTCAGCGCCTTGCTGAAGAAGCGGCTGTAGAGCAGGTGCATCACGGCGTGCTCGGCGCCTCCGGTGTACTGGTCCACGGGACACCAGCGCGCGTCCATCTCCGGGTCGATGGCCCGGTCGTCCCGATCCGGCGAGAGGTAACGCCACCAGTACCAGGAGCTATCGATGAAGGTGTCCAGCGTGTCGGTCTCGCGGCGCGCAGGCCCGGCACACGAGGGGCATGTGGTGCTCACGAACGAGGCATGCGTTTCGAGCGCGTTGCCGCCCTGGGGCCGGAACTCGAAGTCGTCCGGCAGCAGCACAGGCAGCTGGTCCTCGGGCACGGGCACCATGCCGCAGCGGTCGCAGTAGACGATGGGGATCGGCGTGCCCCAGGCGCGCTGGCGGCTGACGAGCCAGTCGCGCAGGCGATAGGTGATCGCCGGGCCGCCCTTGCCCTCCGACGCCAGCCAGTCGGCGATGGCGCGCTTGGCCTCGGCGGCCCGATGGCCGCTGAAGGGGCCCGAGTCCACCAGCCGCTCGTCTGCCGAGTGGCCCGCGTAGGCCTGGTCTGCCGGCGGCTCGCCGTCCGCGGGCACGACCACGGTGCGCACCTCGAGGCCGTGCGCGCGGGCGAACTCGAAGTCGCGTTCGTCGTGGGCGGGCACGGCCATGATCGCGCCGGTGCCGTAGCCGAGCAGCACGTAATCGGCGATCCAGATGGGGATGCGCTCGCCGGTGCCCGGGTTGATGGCGTGCGCCCCGAGCGCCACGCCGGTCTTCTCGCGGGCGGTCGAGAGCCGGTCGATCTCGGACTTGCGGCGCGCCTGCTGGCGGTAGGCGTCGACGACCTCGCGCTGCGCCGGATGCGTCAGCGCGTCCACCAGCGGGTGCTCCGGCGCCAGGACCATGAAGGTCGCGCCGAACAAGGTGTCGGGGCGGGTGGTGAAGACGCGGATCTCGTCGCCGCCCGGCTGGTGCTCGTCGGGCGCCACGCTGAAGACGATCTCGGCGCCCTCGGAGCGGCCGATCCAGTTGGTCTGCATCAGCCGGATCGGCTCGGGCCAGGCGATGCCGTCGTAGCTGAGCAGTTCGTCGGCATACTTCGTGATGCGCAGGAACCACTGCTCCAGGTCCCGCTTGATGACGGGCGTGCCGCAGCGCCAGCAGACCCGCTCGGCACCCTCGACCTGCTCGCGGGCCAGCACGACCTGGTCCTTGGGACACCAGTCGACGGGCGCCATGGCGCGGTAGGCGAGGCCGGCCTCGTAGAACTTCAGGAAGAGCCACTGGTTCCAGCGGTAGTAGGCGGGATCGCTGGTGACGACCTCGGCCGCCCAGTCGAAGGTGTTGCCCATCGAGCGCAGCTGGCGGCGCATCTTCTCGATGTTGCGCATCGTCCAGTCGCGCGGATGGACCTGGTTGGCGATGGCGGCGTTCTCCGCCGGCAGGCCGAAGGCGTCGAAGCCGATGGGGAAGAAGACGTTGGCGCCGTTCATGCGCCGGTAGCGGGCCAGCGCGTCGGTCGGGACCATGATCGACCAGTGCCCGATGTGGATGTCGCCCGACGGGTAGGGGTACATCGTCAGCAGGTAGTACTTGGGGCGCGACGTGTCGTGCAGGTCGGTCCGGTGCAGGCCGAGCTCGTCCCAGCGCGCCTGCCAGCGCTGCTCGATGGCCGCCGGGTCGTATCGCTCGATGCGGGTGCGCTCGCTGACCATGCTCATCCTGCTCCGGTGGGCCATCCAGCTCCGGTTAGCGCGAACCCCCCGCCGGTACCGGCGAGGGGTTCAGGCGCGCCTGGTTGCGTGGTGGAGCTACGGGGACTCGAACCCCGGACCCCTTGCATGCCATGCAAGTGCTCTCCCAACTGAGCTATAGCCCCGGGCCGGAGCGTGGAGTATAGCAAAGGGCCCGTGCGCGGCCACCACGAGGCGCGCCGAGGGCCTGGTCGTCCTAGCGCTCGACGGGCAGGAAGGCAGGACGCCTCGCGGAGGGCCGGAGCCGCCGCACTGACGCCACGAGACGCTCGACCGCGGCCGGCTCGGGCCTCCGCGGTGAGCTCATCGCATCGGAGGCCAGGGGAAGGGTCGCCGGAGCGCGACGGGCCAGATCGACGGGCGCGTCCGCAGGGATGCCTCGCGCCACGAGGCGGCCGCTGCGACGGCCGATGCGGCGCCCGGTCCGGACGAGCTCGAAGGCTGTTCGCGCCCGGTCGGCGGTGAGGCGGCAGTGGATCTCGCGTCGGCCGTCCCCGATCGAGAGATGGACCGAGCCGCCGAGGCGCTCCTCGAGGGGCCCGGCGATGGCCAGCCGGCCGTCCTCCACGACGGAGATGTGGCAGGGCAGCGTCAGAGTCACCCGAGCCTCCGGCGAACGCCGCAGGCCGAGCTCGAAGAGGACGACCCGCTCGCTGGTGATGGCCAGCGTGGCCGGTCCGGCCGCGGTCACGTCGAGCGCCGCCAGGAGTTCCTCGCCGGCGTGCAGGCTGGGCTCGATGGCACGCACGGCCGCCGTGCGGTCCACGCGTGCGCCCCTGGGCGCGGTCCTGCTGGGCGCGGTCCGGGCGAGGCTCGACTCCAGCAGGTGGAGGAGCGCCTCGGGCGCCTGGGTGGTGACGGAGCCGAGGCCCCGCTCGGCGCGCGAGTCGAATGTCGTTGTCATCAGGCGATGCGTTCCCCTCTGGGCAGCCTCGGCATGGACAGTGCCGGCCGACGTGCGTCGCTGTGCTATCGATGGATAGGGTATGTGGCAGGTCCCGCCTGCCGCATCCCCCGAAAGTCGTAGTTCCCCCCGGGACCCCTCGATCCCGCGCCTGCCTGGTGACGATACCAGCCTGAGCCGGTGCTGGCGAGCGCGCGGCGGAGGATACGGCTCCGCGGCGCCCATGGGAAGGGGCTCGGCGACGACCTTGGCCGCGGTCCTCGCCTGCCCCGCGCCCTCGCGGCGGCGGTCCGGCTGTGTCAGCCTAGGCGGCGATGGCCGGCCCCGGGCGCGACTTCACCATCCGCCGCTCCCCGCGCGCCCGGCACGCCCGGCTGACGGTCACCCGCGAGGGCGAGGCGGTGGTCACCCTGCCGACGCGGGCCCCCGAGCGACTGGCGGCCGAGCTGGTCGAGGCGCGGCGCCCATGGCTCGAGCGTCACCGGGCGCGTGCCCTCGCCGAGGCCGCGCGGCTGGCCGCCCGCCCGCTCCTCGGCGATGGGCGCGGCCTGCAGCTCGGCGGCGTCGAGCATCGCGTCGTCGTGGAGGTGGCGCCCGGGCGGCGGCGCAGCCGCGTCGTGCACGACGACACGGAGCTGCCGACCGTTCGCCTGCTGCTGGCGCCGGGAGACGAGCGATCCGTGGCGGCCGTCCTGGAACCCTGGCTGCGGGCCGAGGCGCGCGCCGCGATCGGCCGGCGAGTGGCAGCGCGGGCGCCGCAGCTGGGAGTCGAGCCCGCCGGCATCTCCGTGCGCGACCAGCGCAGCCGCTGGGGCTCGGCCTCGCGGCGCGGCGGCGTCTCCTTCAGCTGGCGGCTGCTGCTGGCGCCGGCGGCCGTGCTCGATTACGTCGTCGTGCACGAACTGGCGCACCTGCGGGTCTTCGGGCACGGGCCGCGCTTCTGGGCGCTGGTGCGCTCGCTGGTACCCGAGGCAGAGCGGGCGCGGCGCTGGCTGCGCGAGCACCAGTCGGACCTTCGCGCGGCGCTCACGTGAGAGTTGCGTCGGGCCCGGGGCCGGCGACGGCGGCCGGTGTCGGCCGCGCGCGTCGCCAGCCGGATGATCATGGAAATGGTGGAGATGAGGGGACTCGAACCCCTGACCCCCGCGATGCGAACGCGGTGCTCTCCCAGCTGAGCTACATCCCCACCGGGGCCGGCCAAGTATAGAGCGGCCGCTCCCGTCGGTCCGGCCGGCGGGCGGTCGCGGTCGGGCTGGGCGGAAGCTGCCTCAGCCGGACTCTCCGGCCAGCTCCGCCAGGCGTGCGGCGGCGGCACGCAGGTCGGCCACGAGCCCGGCCATCTCCCGCTCTCGGGCGCGCTCGTCCGGCGCGCGCAGGATGGATGAGGGATGGACGGTGGCCATCACGAACGGCGCCAGGTCGCCGGCGAAGAAGCGGCCGCGGTCGCGCGTGACGCGGAAGGAAGCGCCGAGGAGGGCCTGGGCGGCGGTCGCACCAAGGGCGACGATGAGCCGCGGGCGGACGACCGCCGCCTCGGCCTCCAGCCACGGCCAGCAGGCGGCCACCTCGGCCCGGTTCGGCTTCTCGTGCAGTCGCCGCTTGAGGCCGCGCGGGTCGCGCCGCCACTTGAAGTGCTTGACCACGTTGGTCACGTAGACGAGCCGCCGCTCGACGCCCGCCGCCTCCAGCGCGGCATCGAGGATGCGCCCGGCCGGGCCGACGAAGGGCTGGCCGGCGATGTCCTCGCGATCGCCCGGCTGTTCGCCGACGAGCATCAGCTGCGCCTCGCGCCTTCCCTCCCCGAAGACCGTCTGTGCCGCGTGCAGGTGCAGGTGACAGGCATCGCAGCTCGCCGCGGCCCGCCGCAGCGAGGCGAGGGAGGGCCGATCGGGCACGAGCGGCCCGGCTGAGCGGGCGTACGGCTCATGCTGCTGCTCCTCCGGATCCATGTCGCGGGATGGTCCGTCCGTCTCGGGCACACCGGCGACGCGCGGCCGGCCCTTCTGCCTCTCGGCTGCCTTGCGACGCCCGGCGGGCTCAGGCCGGCAGGCTGAACCAGAAGCGCGTGCCGCCCGGCTCCGAGTCGGCCCCGACGCGGCCGCCGCCGGCCTCGACCAGCTGCTTGACGATGGCCAGGCCGATGCCGGCGCCGCCACGCGCGCGGTCGCGCGACTTCTCGACGCGGTAGAAGCGCTCGAAGAGGCGCGGCAGGTCGTCGCGCGGGATCGGCTCGCCGGTGTTGCTGATGCTGACCAGCACGCTCCCGGGGCGCGCCTCGGCCGCGACCACGACCCGCCCGCCCTCGTCGCTGTAGCGCACGGCGTTCTGGAGGAGGTTGGCCAGCACCTGCGCCAGCTGGTCAGGGTCGGCGCGGGCCGGCAGGGTCGGCGGCCAGCGCCGCTCGAGCTCCAGGCGGCGTGCCTCCAGTCCCGGTCGGGCCAGCTCGACGGCCGACGCTAGCAGGGGTGCCAGGTCGACCTCGCGCGGAGCGGCCGTGCGCCCCGCCCGGTCACCCTCGGCGAGCGCGTCGAGCGAGCGTGCCAGTCGCACCAGCCGGTCGGCCTCCTCCCAGAGCGACTCGTAGGTGGCGCGATCGGCGCTGATGACCCCGTCCCGCAGCGCCTCCAGGTAGCCCTGCAGGTTGGTCAGCGGCGTGCGCAGCTCGTGCGCCGCGCTGGCGATGAAGTCGCGTCGCAGCCGCTCCTGCTCCTCGAGGCTGGCGGCCATCTGGTTGAAGGAATCGGCCAGCGTGGCCAGCTCCTCGGGACCCTCGCGCGGCACGCGGGCCGCGTAGTCGCCTTCGGCGATGCGGCGGGCCGCGGCGCCGACGTCCGCGATGGGCCGGGAGAGCCGGCGCGCGAGGAGGACGGCCAGCGCCACGCTGGCCGCGATGGCGAGGGCGGTGGCCGCCAGCAGCACCACCGTGACCGATCGGTCGAAGACGCGCTGCGCGGCGTCGGCGCTCTCGCCGGTGGCCATCATCAGCTGCTTGAAGACCTCGCCACCGACGATCCAGACGCCGACGGCGACGATGGCGATGGCCAGGCCGGCGGCGGCCAGTCCGGCGAGCAGGATGCGACCGGCGATGCCGCGCGGGAAGGGGCGCATGGTCAGGGCTTCGACGCTGCGGTCGGCTGCGGGGCCGCCCGGTAGCCGACGCCGCGCACCGTGGCCACGTAGCGCGGCCGGTCAGCGTCGTCGCCCAGTTTCTCGCGCAGCCGCCCGACGTGGACGTCGATGGTCCGGTCGAGCACGTCCACCTCGTCGCGGCCGTAGACCGCGTCGAGCAGCCGGTCGCGGTCGAGGACGCGCCCGTCGGCGGCCACGAGCGCGGCGAGGAGGCGGAACTCGACCGGCGTCAGCGGCAGGACGGCGCCCGCGCGGCGCACCTCGTAGCGCTCGATGTCGATCTCCAGGTCGCCCTGGCGCAGGAGCGACGGCGGCTCTGGCACGGCCGGGGCTTCGCCGCGGTGGCGGCGCAGCACGGCCTTGACGCGCACGACCAGCTCGGCCGGGCTGAACGGCTTGGGCAGGTAGTCGTCGGCGCCGTCCTCGAGGCCGCGGATGCGGTCGGCCACGGTGCTGCGCGCCGAGAGCATCACGATGGGCACGTCCGACTCCGCGCGGACGGCGCGGCAGACCTCCAGGCCGTCGAGCAGCGGCAGCATCAGGTCGAGCACGATGAGCGCGGGACGGCGCTCGCGGAAGGCCGCCAGCGCGGCCCGGCCGTCGTGCGCGGCGACCACCCGGAAGCCCTCGCGCTCGAGGTACATGCGCACGAGCTGCACGATCTTCGGGTCGTCGTCGACGACCAGGATCGGATCCGCTCTTGCAGGGCAGACGCTGACGGTCCGGATTGCGTCGCTCATCGCTGTTGCAGTCTATGCCCACCAACCACGTTCAGATGTCCCCGCACCGAGCGACAGGGCTGCGCGGCGTCTACCCAGCCGGGGCTTGTCCGCCCGAACGCTGATCGTCGCAATAAGCTCGCTCCGCAGCTGGCGAGTCTGTGAGGGTGCAAGATGTCGGGTTTCGCTGGGCAGGCGGCGGCTGTGCAGCCCGTCCGGGTGCTGCCAGCCGCAGGAACCAAGTTTGGCGGGTGGCGTCGTCTTGGGTGTCTAGGCCTCGTCGCGGCGGTACTCTCGATGCCCCTGTCAAGCACCCCGGTCGTCGGCGCCACGGCATGCGCGTCGGATCCCAATCGCTCCCTGTTCAGCGGTATGGGTGTGCGCCCGACGGGGATGCTCGGAGCGCGGGCGTTCATCGAGCGATTCGATCCGGAGCTGTGCACTCAAGGTCCGGTCACGGAAGTGTCGAGTTGGGCACTTTCTTGGGTGTCGATTGATGGCCCGACGGAGGCAGATCCAGCCGACGGTATCAATATTTTCCAAGGCGGCATCGCGAAATGCTCTGGATCGGACCACTGTCCGTGGAATCTTGGCAATCCCTTTCACTTCTACTATTTCGCACACTCGGAAGGCGCATGCAGTCCGCCGTTCAACACGAAGCCGGTCAAGCTGGAGAATGTTGGACCAGGTAGCAGGCTGTACGAGGTCAGTCGCCGTGTCGCGCCACCGCCGACTGGGGCATACTGGGCGTTCCTCATTGATGGCACGTCCAAGCATTCGCGGCGAGGTGGTGACATCATGACATGCTGGGGCTCGATTATCCAGCTGGAATTCAAGAATGAAATGATGAACGTCAACGACTACAATCCCGGTCTCGTTTCCAACCATCAGCACTTTGCCGAGGTGCAGTACCAGACTTCGAATGGCTGGCACGACACTAGCTGGACGCTCGGGCGTGAGTGTGACGCGCACTCGGACCGGGACTTTGGACTGTCGAACTGGCGATGCTTCGTGTCCTCCACGGACAAGAATGACTTCTACCAATGGGATGCGAGGGCGCCATGAGACTAGTAGTCCTATTGCTGGGTTCGTCTGTACTGGCTTGTACAGCCGTAGGCTCCGGGCCATCCTCGGAAGCTACGGCAGGGCCACCACTGTTGACCGAGAGCGTCTCCCGACCCATTGCAACGGATCTATCCCCGGTATCGGCGTCGGATCCGGATGTGGTATCAGTCTTGCAGTTCTGCGAGGTTGCTGATCACCTGGAAATGGTCGCAGGGATGGCGCGAGTTCCACGCGCACGTGAGGCGTGGAGATACGTTGCGGTGGCGGACTCGATTCACTTCCAGACGGATGCCCCAGTTTGGGTGGTCCAGCTGCGGGGGGAGTTTCCGCAGTTCCGGCCTGTCGGAGTAGCTTGGATAGACCCCGTGTGCTTCATGATCGAAGGCGGCGACGCCGGCTTCGTGAAGACCGGTCCGGCGCGCCGGCCTGACGGCTCGATCGCTTCGCCTAGGCCCGTGTCGAGCCCGCCCGTAGAGGCCCTGCCACCGCTGACACCATAGAGGCACTTGGCGCGCCTGTACGGTCGATCGCGTCGGCTTGGTCCATATGGGCACAAGGAACGTGGCCGGATTCCAACCCCCGTCACGCTGCGGCTGCTCTCCCATCTCACCAGGCCCTCGAGCGCCGGGCGTCGGGCGGCGCAGGGTCCGTTTCGTGGTGGCGAAGATGCTGGCCGCGGGGGGCTGCCATCGTCGCTGCCTCCGACAGCAACTTTGCGTTACTCCAGTGGAGTTCGCCAACGGTCCGGGCGTGCGCGGCCGGCCGCGGCCGGATCGGGGCCTCACGCCGGAGTGAGCCCCACCCGCACCCTGCCTCCCGCGCGTCCACGTCGTGCCCGATGCCTTGATGCATGGAGTGGCATCGGCGATGGCAGCGGGTGGTCGAGGAAACGGGATCGGCCCGGGGCGGCCGCCCCGCCGAGCATTGACCGGTTAGAACAGATGTTCTACTATCGGTCGGGCCATGTCCCGCAGCGACGGCCCCGTCCCGACCCCGCTCACGACCGCCCTGGCACGCCTCGAATCGCGCTGGGGGAGCGCCGCGGTCCGCCTCGGCAGCGGTGAGCGGCCGGACGGCTCCGGATGGCCCGGGCTGCCCGCCCGCATCGCCGCACATCCGCCGGTCGAGGGTGCCCTGGCGCCTGCGCTCGCGCCACTGCCGGAGCCTGGCGCCCGGCCCGGCGCGCATCCGCTCGCGCCGCTCGCCGACGACATCGTCTCGACCGGCTTCCCCGAGCTGGACGCCATCCTGGGCACGGGCGGCCTGCCACGCCAGGCGAGCGCGACCATCCGCGGCGACGCCTCGTCGGGCAAGACG
>DASSPM010000133.1:0-19593 GCA_035699625.1 Candidatus Limnocylindrales bacterium
GGCGCGAGGTCGGCGCGGGGGTCTTCGTCCGGCGCTACCAGTTCTTCGACCAGGACATCGTGGCCGTCGTGGGCGACGGCGAGCTGCTCGTGGTCGACACGCGCACCAC
Organism: Candidatus Limnocylindrales bacterium; assembly: GCA_035699625.1. Taxonomy (GTDB): domain Bacteria; phylum Chloroflexota; class Limnocylindria; order Limnocylindrales; family CSP1-4; genus DASSPM01. Next base: position 110 of record DASSPM010000133.1, read on the forward strand.
CTACCGACAGGCGGACGAGTTGCAGGCGGACCTGCGGGCGCTGACGCCGGTGCCGTGGCGCGTCGTCGTCTCGACCCATGAGCACTACGACCACACCTTCGGCAACGGGCGCTTCCGCGGCTGCGCCATCTGGGGCCACGAACGCTGCGCGACACGCATGCTCGAGCGGGGCGAGGCGGCGCGGCGCAAGCTGGCGGCGGAGATCCCGGAGCTGGCCGACGAGCTGACCGAGGTCGAGATCGTGCCGCCCGACCACACCTTCGCGGAGGCTGCCCAGATCCACGTCGGCGGCCGGCGGGTCGAGCTCTCCTACCACGGTCGCGGCCACACCGACAACGACATCGCGGTGCGCATCCCGGACGCCTCGGTGGTGCTGCTCGGCGACCTCATCGAACAGGGCGCGCCGCCCTCGTTCGGCGACTCGTACCCCGTGGAGTGGCCCGAGACGCTGGGCCGGATCCTGCCCTCGATCGCGGCCGGCGTCGCGGTCGTGCCGGGCCACGGCGACGTGGTGGACCGCGCCTTCGTCGAGGCACAGGCGGCCGAGCTGGCGGCGCTGGCCGACCTCGCGCGGGCCATCCACGCTGGCGAGCTGGGGCATGACGACGCGGCCGCTCGCGCGCCCTTCGGCGGTCAGGCGGCGCAGACCGCCCTGCGGCGCGGCGTGGCGCAGCTGGCGGGCACGCTCGACTGAAGGTGCCGGCCGGCGCGGCGCGGCTCTGCAACGCAACCGCAAGAGCGCGGCCCGCACGCGGGGAGAGGCCGGGCCCCTCTGGCCGCTAGCGTTCGGTGACGGCCTCGCTGTGGGGCCGCTCGAGACGCGATAGGAGGCTACGGAACGATGCTCTGGGGACTTCTCGCCGTGCTCGTCATCCTGTGGCTGCTCGGCTTCGCCACGAACGTGGTCGGTGGCCTCATCCACATCCTGCTCGTGCTGGCCGTGATCGTGCTGGCTTACCAGCTGATCACCGGTCGCCGCGCCGTTTGATCACCGGCAGAGCGCGCCGTCTTGACCGCCCATGACCCATCCGTACGGGCTGGACAGCGCCGGGAGGCTCGTCTAGACTCCCCAGACCCTTGACAGGAGTGGACGTGGCAGACCGGTTCGGCATCCGCGAGCTCGCCCCCGTCGTGATCACGACGGACGGCAAGCGCGTGCGCCTGCCGGCCCCTTCCGCCCTGCCGGCGCCCGACTCCGTCAAGGTATCCCTTCCGGGCATCCTGCGGCTCATCGGCCTCGGGCTGGTCGCCCTTATTACCGGCTCCCGGCGGGAGCCTGGAGGGACGCGGAGGGATCGCCGCTAGCGCGGCGCGAAGACCGACCACCGACAGGACCCTCGCCGGGAAGGCGAGGGTCCTTCGTTTTTGCCCGGACGCAGCGGGCATGACCGGGCACCACGAGCGGGGACCGACGAGCGGGCCATCAGAGGGAGCAGGGACGAGCGATGACGATGACCAGGCGGCCGACCGGCCGTCACGTGCCGGCCGCGGGAACGGCCAGCGCTGAAGCCGTGGAGCGGGCGCGGGCGGCCATGTTCCACGAGGCCAAGCCGCGCGGCCGCACGCGCATCGGCGCCGACGTCGTCTGCGAGGCCCTGCTGCGCCAGGACGTGGACGTCCTCTTCGGCTACCCGGGCGGCGTCATCCTGCCCCTCTACGACGTCTTCGGCGACTACCCCGAGCTGCGCCACGTGCTGGTGCGCCACGAGCAGGGCGCCGCCCACGCCGCCGACGGCTACGCCCGTGCCAGCGGCGGCCGCGTCGGCGTCTGCCTCGGCACCTCCGGCCCCGGCGCGACCAACCTCGTGACCGGCCTCGCCACCGCCCAGCTCGACTCCATCCCCGTCGTGGCCATCACCGGCAACGTGCCGGCTGCGCTCATCGGCAAGGACGCCTTCCAGGAGATCGACATCACGGGCATCACGCTGCCCATGACCAAGCACAACTACCTCGTGCGCGACGCCGACGAGCTACCCCACGTGCTGGCCGAGGCCTTCCACATCGCGCGCACCGGCCGGCCGGGCCCGGTCCACGTGGACATCACCAAGGACGCCCTGCAGCAGGAGACGCAGGCACCGCATCCGTCAGAGGAGGAGGTCATCGCCGGCCTGCCCGGCTTCCGGCCGACCTTCGACGGTCACCCGCGCCAGCTGCGCCTGGCGGCGAAGGAGATCGACGCGGCGCAGCGGCCGGTGGTGCTGGCGGGGCACGGCGTGCTGGTGGCCGACGCCATGGACGACCTGCGCGCCTTCGCCGAGAAGGCCCAGCTGCCGGTGGCGCATACGCTGCTCGGCGTCGGCGCCATCGACGAGCGGCACCCGCTCTCCTACGGCTACATGGGCATGCACGGCTGGAAGCATGTCAACCGGGCCATCCAGTCGGCCGACCTGCTCATCGCCCTGGGCATGCGCTTCGACGACCGCGTCACGGGCAAGGTCAGCACCTACGCGCCCGACGCGCGCATCATCCACGTCGACATCGATCCCTCCGAGATCGGCAAGAACGTGGCCGTCGACGTGCCCATCGTGGGCGACGTGGGCCGCGTCCTGCGCGCCCTGACGCCGCTCATCCGCGAGCGCGCACCGCAGGAGCGAGCCGCCTATTTCGCCGAGCTCGCCGAGTGGCGGCGCGACTCGGAGGCCTCCTCGTGGCACGGCTCGGGTGCCTGGCGCGACGGCCTCCTCTCGGCCGACTACGTGGTCAGCCGCCTGGGCGAGCTGACCGGCCATGAGGCGACCTACGTGGCGGACGTGGGGCAGCACCAGATGTGGCTGGCACGCTACACGGGCTTCCGCCGGCCGCACTCGCACCTCTCCTCGGGCGGCCTGGGCACGATGGGCTACTCGATGCCCGCGGCCATGGGCGCCGCACTGGCCCGGCCGGACGTGGAGACCTGGGCCGTCTGCGGCGACGGCGGCTTCCAGATGACGCTGCAGGAGCTGGCCACGCTGGTGCAGGACCGGATCCCCGTGCGCGTGGCGCTCATGGACAACAAGAAGCTGGGCATGATCCGCCAGTGGCAGGAGATCATCTACGGCGGCAACTACCACTCGGCGCAGCTGCTCGGGCCCGACTACCTGAAGCTCTGCGAGGCCTACGGCATCCCGGCCTGGAAGGCCTCCACGCCCGAGGAGGTCGATGACGCCATCCGCGCCGCGCAGGCGGTGGACGGCCCCTCCTTCGTCTGGTTCGAGATCGCCGAGGAGCAGAACGTCTTCCCCATGATGCCTGCCGGCAAGGGCCTCTCGGACCTGATCGAGAAGTGGGGCGGGGCGGACGAATGAGCGGCCCCACCGGCAACGGCCGCGCACGAGGGCCCGCCGCCGGCGTGCCCAGGCGCGTCCCTGGCCCGGCCCCCAAGCCGGCGCCGGGCGGCGGCCCAAGCACACGCTACGTGCCGGGCTCCGGCGCGACGCAGCGGCACGTGCTGGTGGCCATCGTCAACAACCGGCCGGGTGTGCTGAACCGCGTCTCCAGCCTGGTCCGCGCGCGCAACTTCAACATCGAGTCGCTCGCCGTGGGCCACACCGAGGACCCCGCCGTGAGCCGCATGACCATCACCCTGCTGGGCGACGAGCACGGCGTGGAGCAGCTGCAGAAGCAGCTCTACCGGCTGATCGACGTGCTCAAGGTGCAGGACCTGACGGCCGAGCGGCGCATCGAGCACGAGCTGGCCCTGATCAAGGTCCGGGCGACACCGGCCGAGCGGGCCGAGCTGCTCAAGATCGTCGAGCTCTACCGAGGCCGGGTGGTCGACCTGGCCGCCGACTCGATGATCATCGAGGCCACCGGCAGCGAGGAGGAGGTCGACGCCCTGGTCGCCCTGGTGGGCGGCTTCGGCATCCGCGAGCTGGTACGCACCGGCAGCATCGTCATGACCCGCGGCCCACAGGCCGTGGCCACGGGAGGAGATCGCGAACCATGACCGCGCGCATGTACTACGACAACGACGCCGAGCCCGCGGCGCTGGCCGGGCGGCGCGTGGCCATCGTCGGCTACGGCAGCCAGGGTCACGCACACGCGCAGAACCTGCACGACTCCGGCCTCGACGTGGTCGTCGGGCTCGCCCCGGGCAGCCGCAGCCGGGCGCTCGCGGCCGAGGCGGGCCTGGCCGTGGCCGACGTCGCGGAGGCCGTGCGCCAGGCGGACACGGTCATGCTTCTCGTGCCCGACACGGCCCAGCGCGCCGTCTACGAGGCGGAGATCGCGCCCAACCTGCGCACCGGCCAGCTGCTCATGTTCGCGCACGGCTTCAACATCCACTTCGGGCTGATCGACCCGCCCGGCGGCGTCGACGTGGGCATGGTCGCGCCCAAGGGCCCGGGCCACCTGCTGCGTTCCGTCTACCGCGCCGGGGGCGGCGTGCCCGCCCTCTTCGCCGTGCACCGCGACCACTCCGGCACGGCCCGCGCGCGGGTGCTGGCCTACGCGCGCGGTCTCGGATGTACGCGCGCCGGCGTGCTCGAGACGACCTTCGCCGAGGAGACCGAGACCGACCTCTTCGGCGAGCAGGCGCTCCTCTGCGGCGGCACCGCGGCGCTGGTCAAGATGGCCTTCGAGACGCTCGTCGGGGCGGGCTACCAGCCCGAGCTGGCCTACTTCGAGACGATGCACGAGCTGAAGCTGATCGTCGACCTGATGTACCGCGGCGGGCTCAACTTCATGCGCTTCAGCGTCAGCGACACGGCCGAGTTCGGTGACTACGTGTCGGGGCCGCGCATCATCGACGAGCACGTGCGCGAGACCATGCAGCAGGTCCTGGCTGAGATCCGCGACGGCTCCTTCGCCCGCCGCTGGGTGGCCGAGAACGAGGCCGGCCGGCCCGAGTTCGAGCGCCTCCGCGAGCGCGACCGCGAGCACCAGATCGAGCAGGTCGGTGCCCGGCTGCGCGCCCAGATGGCCTGGCTCGACCCGGTCGAGGTGCGCGCCGGCCAGGCCCAGGCGGCGGCCGAGAAGCGGCCGGCGGAGGCGTCCTCGTGACGCTCCCCCGCCTCGAGCCAGGGCGCGTGCGCATCTTCGACACGACCCTGCGCGACGGGGAGCAGGCGCCCGGCGCCGGCCTCACCGTGGCCGAGAAGGTCGAGGTGGCGCGGCAGCTGGCGCGGCTCAACGTGGACGTCATCGAGGCCGGCTTCCCGGCCGCCTCGCCGGGCGACTTCGAGGCCGTCCAGCGCATCGCCCGTGAGACCCGCGGCGTGGCCGTGGCGGCCCTGGCGCGCTGCCGCGATGGGGACCCGCAGCGCGCCGTCGAGGCCATCCGGCCGGCCGAGCGGCCGCACCTGCACGTCTTCATTGCCACCAGCGACATCCACCTCAAGCACAAGCTGCGCCTCGACCGCGAGGCGGCCCTCGCCGCGGCCGCCGAGTGGGTGCGCTACGGCCGGCGCGCGCTCGGCCCGGACGCCGAGATCGAGTTCAGCGCGGAGGACGCCTCGCGCACGGAGCCCGAGTTCCTGCTGCGCGTCTACGAGGCCGTCGTCGACGCCGGTGCCAGCACGGTCAACATCCCCGACACGGTCGGTTATGCCATCCCCTCGGAGTTCGGCGCGCTGGTGGGGCGCGTCGTGGAGCGGGTCGGCAGCGGCGCCGTGGTCAGCGTGCACTGCCACAACGACCTGGGCCTGGCCACGGCCAACACGCTGGCCGCCGTGCAGGCCGGCGCGCGCCAGGTGGAGGTGACCGTCAACGGCCTCGGCGAGCGCGCCGGCAACGCCTCGCTGGAAGAGGTGGTTATGGCGCTGCGCACCCGGCCGGCCCAGTTCGGGCAGCTGGCGCACGGCGTCGCGACCGAGCAGATCACCGCCGCCAGCCGTCTGGTGAGCTACCTGACGGGCTTCGTGGTGCAGCCCAACAAGGCCATCGTGGGCGGCAACGCCTTCGCCCACGAGTCGGGCATCCACCAGGACGGCGTGCTCAAGAACCCGCTCACCTACGAGATCATGACCCCACAGTCGGTGGGCCTCTCGGGCAGCACCATCTCCATCGGCAAGCTGTCGGGCCGCCGTGGCCTCCAGGGCAAGCTGCGCCAGCTCGGGCACGAGCTCGACGGCCCGGCCCTCGACGCCATCTACCGTGAGGCGATCGCCCTGGCCGACGCCAAGAAGGAGGTCACCGACGCCGACCTGCTGGCGCTCGTCGAGCAGCAGGCGGCCGAGTCGGCGCCCGCCGCCGCCGGCGCCGACGCGCTGCGACTGGAAGGCTGGAGCGTCACCTCCTCGCACGGCGGCAGGTCGCAGGGCCATGTCTCGCTCGCGCTATCCGGCGCGGCGCACGCCGCCGAGGCGTCGGGCAACGGTCCCGTGGACGCGCTCTTCGGCGCTGTCGACGCGGCGCTCGAGCCGGTGCTCGGCTGGCGTCCGGTGCTGGTCGACTACGAGATCCGGGCCGTGACCGCCGGCGAGGACGCCCAGGGCCAGGTGCTCGTTCGCTGCCGCCGCTCCGGTGAGGGCGAAGCCGACGCGCGACCGGCGACCGGCCACGGCCTCTCGACCAACATCATCGAGGCCTCGCTGGAGGCCTACCTGGCGGCCATCGAGAAGCTGCGCGCCGAGGCCGCCTCGGCCAGCGCGGGCCGCACGCAGGCGGAGGCGCTGCCGTGACCGCCGCCGCAGCCGGCTCCCATGGGGGGAACGAGCCGATGACCCGCTACCGCATCGTGGCCATCCCCGGCGACGGCGTCGGGCCGGACGTGGTCGCCGCCGCGCGGCGGGTCATCGACCTGGCCGGCGAGCGCTTCGGCTTCACCGTCGAGTGGCACGAGATCGTGGCCGGCGGCGCCGGCATCGACGCCTACGGCGTGCCGCTGCGCGACGAAGACCTCGACGCCTGCCGCGAGGCGGACGCGGTGCTCCTGGGCGCCCTGGGCGGTCCGCGCTGGGACGACCCGCGCGCGGCGGTCCGGCCGGAGCAGGGCCTGCTGGCGCTGCGCCGCGGCCTCGGGCTCTTCGCCAACCTGCGCCCGGTGACCGTCTTTCCCGAGGCGGCCGGCGCCTCGCCGCTGCGCCCGGAGCTGCTCGAGGGCGTCGACATGCTCATCATCCGCGAGCTGACCGGCGGCCTCTACTACGGCCGCCCATCCGAGGAGCGCGCCACCTCCGACGGCCGCGAGGCGGTCGACACGCTCAGCTACAGCGAGGCCGAGATCCGGCGCGTGGTCGAGCTGGCCTTCGAGCTGGCGCGCGGCCGGCGCAGACAGGTGACCAGCGTCGACAAGGCCAACATCCTCTCCACCAGCCGCCTCTGGCGGAGCATCGCCGAGGAGATCGGCGCGCGGCACCCCGACATCGCGCTCGAGCATCGCCTGGTGGACTCCTGCGCCATGGTCCTGGTGACCCGCCCGGCCTCCTTCGACGTCATCGTCACCGAGAACATGTTCGGCGACATCCTCTCGGACGAGGCGAGCGTCCTCGCCGGCTCCCTGGGCATGCTGCCCTCGGCCTCGCTCGGGGAGCGGCGCACGGCGCACGGTCTGCACGGGCTCTTCGAGCCGGTCCACGGCTCGGCGCCCGACATCGCCGGGCAGGACCGGGCCAACCCCATCGGCACCATCCTTTCGGGGGCCATGCTGCTGCGCTGGTCGCTGGGCCAGGTCGAGGCCGCCGACGCGGTCGAGGCAGCCGTGCGCGCGGCCCTGGCCGACGGCCATTCCACGCCCGACCTGGGCGGCGGCGACGGGACCGCCTCGATGGCCGAAGCCATCGCCCAGCGGCTCGGGTCCCGGGCCACGGCGCCGTCGGGCGCGCGCGCATGAGCCCCGGCATGAGCGAGCAGCCCGTCGTCCTCTACGACACGACCCTGCGTGACGGCACGCAGCGCGAGGGTATGGTCCTCTCGCTGGCAGACAAGCTCAAGATCGCCCGGCGCCTCGACGAGGCCGGCTTCGCCTACGTCGAGGGCGGCTGGCCCGGCAGCAACCCCAAGGACCACGAGTTCTTCGCTGCAGCACGGGGCATCACCTGGCGCACGGCGCGCATCGCCGCCTTCGGCTCGACGCGGCACCGAGCCAACCGGCCCGATGCCGATCCGAACCTGCAGGCGCTGGTGGCCGCCGAGACGCCCGTCTGCACCATCTTCGGCAAGAGCTGGCTGCTGCACGTGACCGAGGTGCTGGGCGCGACGGCGCAGGAGAACCTCGCCATGATCGGCGACTCGGTCGCATTCCTGCGCGGCCGGGGGCGCGAGGTGGTCTACGACGCGGAGCACTTCTTCGACGGCTACAAGGACGACCCCGACTACGCCCTGGCCACGCTGCGCGCGGCCCACGCGGCCGGCGCGGGCTCGCTCGTGCTGTGCGACACCAACGGCGGCTGCCTGACCGACGAGCTGGCGGCCATCGTGCGCAGCGTGCGCGAGCGCCTGGCGCTCGAGGCGACCTACGGCATCCATGTCCACGACGACGCCGGCCTGGCCGTGGCCAACTCCCTGGCCGCGGTGCAGGCCGGCGTTCGTCATGTCCAGGGCACCATCAACGGCTACGGCGAGCGCTGCGGCAACGCCAACCTGGTGACCATCTGGGCCGACCTTGCGCTCAAGCTCCGCCTGCCCACGGTCCCCGACGGGTCGGACCTGGTGGGGCTGACGGAGCTCTCGCGCTACGTCGCGGAGGTGGCCAACATCGCGCCCGACGCGCACCAGCCGTACGTCGGCGTCTCGGCCTTCGCGCACAAAGGCGGCGTGCACGGCGCGGCCACGGCCAAGGTGCGCCAGGCCTACCAGCACGTGGATCCGGCCCTCGTCGGCAACGAGACGCGCCTGGTCGTCTCGGAGCTGGGCGGGCGCGTCAACACCCAGTGGCGCGCCGAGCAGCTCGGCCATCAGCTCGAGGGCGTGGTCGATCCGCGCATGCTCAGCCAGCTGATCAAGCGCCTCGAGGCCGAGGGTGCCTCCTTCGAGGGCGCCGAGGCCTCCTTCGAGCTGCTCATCCGGCGCCTGCAGCCCGACTACGTGCCGCCCTTCCGGCTGCTCGACTTCACCGTGCTGGTCGAGCAGCGGGCGGACCACGACGGCCGCCGCGGCGGCGACCTGCGGGCGGAGGCCACGGTCAAGGTCGAGGTCGCCGGCGAGGTGCTGCACACCGCGGCCGAGGGCAACGGCCCGGTGCACGCGCTCGACCAGGCGCTGCGCAAGGCGCTGCGTGCCTTCTACCCTGTCCTCGACGGGGTCCACCTGGTCGACTACAAGGTGCGCATCCTCGACGGCGAGGCGGCCACGGCCGCGCGCACGCGGGTGCTCATCGAGTCGGGCGGCGAGCACGGCAGCTGGTCGACCGTCGGCTCCGACACCAACATCATCGCGGCTTCCTGGCAGGCTCTGGGCGACTCGCTCGAGTACGCCGTCTGGAAGACCAACGCGGAGCTCCGGCGCCGCGACGAGCGCCACTTCACCACCAGCAACGGCAGCCGCGACCACGTGCCGGAGCCCAGCCCAACAGAGTCGACTGCCACCCAGGGAGGACGAGCATGACCAGCGCCACCGATACCAGCCAGCGCGTCCACCTGGCCCGCTGGACCTGCACCTCCGGCTCGAACATCCAGAGCCGCGGCGCGGTCATCGTCGAGAGCGGCGAGCACCAGTGGGAGGCCGCGGCCGAGGGCAACGGCCCCGTGGACGCGCTCTATCGCGCCGTCGACCGGGCCCTGGGCGAGGTGCTCACGGGGCACCCGCGCCTGCTCGCCTACGACGTGCACGCGGTCCAGGAGGGCCCCGACGCCGAAGGCCGCGTGACGGTCAAGATCGCCCCGCCGTCGGCCGCCAGCGGGCGGCGCGGCACGGGCACCTACAGCGGCGAGAGCCAGTCCACGAACATCATCGCCGCCTCGGTCGAGGCCTACGTGGAGGCCATCAATGCGCTCCTGGCCGAGGAGCACTGGCAGGGCGCCACGGAGGCCGCCGGTAACCGGCGCAAGGCGCGCCGCCAGAAGGGCGAGGCGCCGCGCGCCGAGTACGACAAGGAGGCGGCGCGCCACGACACGACGGCCTGGTTCGAGCGATGAGCACGCAGGCGCGGCCGGCACCGGCCGGCACGTCCACGCCGGGCGCGTCCACCTCCGGCACCTCCGGCACGTCCGCCGCGGGCGCGGCCCAGGGCGGCGACGGGCTCGCCGCCGAGATGGGCGCCTGGGCCTACTCGGGCGGCAGCATCGTGCCCTTCGGCGAGGCCAACGTGAGCATCGCGACGCACGCCCTCAACTACGGCACGGGCGTCTTCGAGGGCATCCGCGCCTACCGCCAGGACGACGGCGGCACGGCCATCCTGCTGGCGCTCGAGCACTACCAGCGGCTGCTGCGCAACGCGCGCCTCATCCGCGCCCAGGTCCAGGAGTCGGCCGAGGAGCTGCTCGAAGTGACGCGCGAGCTGCTGCGCCGCAATGCGCACGACTCGGACGTCTACATCCGGCCGTTGCTCTTCAAGGCCTCGCCCACCATCCGGCTGCAGCTGACGGGGCTCGAAGATCGCATCGCCATCTTCAGCTTCCCCATGGGCGGCTACGTGCGCACCGAGGGGCTGCGCGTGGCGATGTCGGCCTGGCAGCGCATCAACGACAACGCCATCCCGGCCCGCGGCAAGGTCACCGGCGGCTACGTCAATGCCTGCCTGGCGGTCGAGGACGCCCACGCCGCCGGCTACGACGAGGCCATCATGCTGACCGCCGACGGCCACGTCTCGGAGGCCTCGTCGGCCAACCTCTTCCTGGTGCGCGACTCCGTCATCGCCACGCCGCCCCTGACCGACGACGTGCTGGGCGGCATCACCCGCGGCGCGATCATCTCGCTGGCGCGCGACAGCGGCTACACGGTGGTCGAGCGGAAGCTCGACCGGACCGAGCTCTACGTGGCCGATGAGCTCTTCTTCACCGGTACCGGCGTGCAGATCGCCTCGGTCGCCTCGATCGACGACCGACCCGTCGGCGATGGCGCCTCCTACCCCGTCACGGCCGACCTGCAGCGGCGCTACTTCGACGCCGTCCGCGGCCGCGACCCCCGCTACGCGAGCTGGCTGACGCGCGTCTGAACGGCGCCCGGTGCGCCGCTCAGACGCGGCGGGTGCCCGGGCGCCGGGTGCTGCGCTCCGTGGCGCGTCCGGGCGCTCAGGGCGCCAAGGCTGCTGCGAAGAAGCCGACCAGTCGGCGCTCGTACTCGGCCGGCTGGCGGACGATGGCCTCGACATGACCGGAGTCGGGCACGATCCAGGGCTCGACCGACCCGCCCGCGGCCCGAAGTGCGGCCGCCAGCTCGGCCACGTAGCAGGTGCAGAGGCGGCGGTCGGCCGCGCCGTGCGTCAGGTAGACGGCCCGATCCGCCATGCGCGCGATGGCGCGGGTCGGGCTGAGCGAAGTCAGGTCGTCGCCCCCGAAGAGCCGCGCGGCCAGGAGTCCCGCAGGCACGAGCAGGTGCGGGTAGCGGCTGCGCGCCACTTCGTCGTCGATGGCGCGCTCGATCGAGCCGAAGCTGCTGTCGGACCAGACCGCCGTCACGCGCGGCTCCTCGCCCGCGGCCAGGAGCACCGTGGCCGCGCCCAGCGACATGCCCAGCAGCCCGATCCGCTCGGGCCGATGGCCGCGGGCCACGACCCAGTCCCAGGCGCCGAGGACATCGCGCTGTTCATCCACGCCGCCGCCGTGCCGGCCGTCCTCCCGCGCGGAGTCGCCGTGTTCGCGCAGGTCGATGAGGAGCGTCGCGACGCGGGCCCGGCGTAACATGCCCGCCGCGAGGAGCAGCGTCGGTGCGTGGCGGCAGCTGCCAAGGCCGTGCACGGCGACCACCGCGGGCGAGTCGGCCGGGGCCGCCTCGGTCGGCAGGTACCAGGCGCGGATGTCGATGCCCGCGTCCCGGCTGGGCAGGGAGACCTCCTCGTAGCGGGGGACGCGGTAGGCCGCCGTGTCGAGGCCCTCGATGACGAAGCTGGCGGGCGTGCTGTCAGCAGGCGCGCTGCACTCGGCCGGCACCCGCGCCAGGTGGTCGTAGACGATGTAGCCCATGCCCAGGTAGGCCGGCCCCAGGATGGCCAGCGTCACCAGCGCGTAGGCCACGAGCCGGCGGAGGAGGCCACTCACGCGCTCGCTGCGGCCTCCCCGGCCTCCCTGGCAGGTCGCCGGCCCCGCCGCATCGGCTCGGGCACGTGACGCAGCGCCCAGGCGCCGATGACGAACTCGACGATCATCAGCCCGAAGATGGCGCGGTAGCCGACCTCCGCCGCACCCTGCGCCCCCAGCGGTCCCGTGAGCGCGGTGATGACCACGGCGCTGAGCACGCCGCCGAGGAGCGGCGCGACCGCCTGCGAGCCGCCGGTGACGACGTTGCTGATGCCCATGTAGCGGCCCGATTCGGCCTTCGGGATGATGTCGGTCATGAGGGCCCAGTCGACCGCGGCGAAGACGCCGTAGCAGATGCCCATGGGCACGGCCATGGCCACGATGAGCGCGTAGTCGTTGGCCAAGCCGATGGTCGCCGCGCTGACGATGCCCGCGGCGATGCCGGCGTAGATGACCGGCTTGCGACCGACCCTGGTGGAGATCCAACCGCCGGGCAGCGAGCTGACCAGGGCGGCCATGCCGAAGGCGATCAGGATGGGGATGAAGCGCGCCTGCGCCTCGATCAGCTCGAGGTCGAAGTAGTTGGCCAGCGTGTAGACGCCGAAGACCGTCAGGCTGGTCTGAGCCATCAGCACGAAGAGCCGGCTGGCCAGCAGCCAGACGTAGGCCCGCTGCTCGAGGATGTCGGTGCCCCAGGCGGCCTTGGCCCGCTCCAGCAGCGTCCGCTCTGTGGGCGGGCCGGGCGAGTCGGGCACGCGCAACACGGTGATGAGCATGGTCACCAGTTCGACCGCGCCGACGAAGAGGAAGATGCCCAGTGGGAAGTCGACGCCCTCGCTGAGGAAGAAGACGGCCACCGCCGCGCCACCCAGGTTGCCCACGAGGTTGGCCAGTCCGAAGAGGCCCGAGGCGACGCCGACCTGTGCCGTCGGTACGAGGTCGGGCACGTAGCCCTGGTACGGACCCTGCGCGAAGTTGCTGCTGAACTGGAGCAGCACGATGGCCAGCAGCATCAGGCCGTACATGCGGAAGTCGCCCGGGCTGGCGTTGAGGAAGGCATAGGCGGCGATCGACAGGAAGAGCATGTCGAAGACCGTGCCCCAGAAGATGTAGGGCTTTCGCCGTCCCCAGCGCGAGCGGGTGTTGTCGCTGATGGCGCCGATGGTGGGCTGCACGACGATGGCGATGTAGACGCCGACAGAGCTGAGGATGCCGGTCAGCAGGCCCGACAGCTGATGGCTGCGCCCGATCAGCGTGTCGACCAGGTCCGGCACGACGATCACGATGAGCGCCGCCCAGAGGGCGCCGATGGCCAGCCAGTAGGCGTTGAGCGCCAGCAGCTTGCCCCAGGGCAGGTGGCGGGTAGGGCGGCCGTGCTCGTCCCGCTCCGGGGTCGCGGCAGCCGGCATCGTGTCGGGCGGTGTGGCGGGTGCTTGGTCGTGCATGGACCTCGTCGCTCCGTCAGGCGTGCAGAGGGCTGCCTATCGCGGAGGTGACGTTCGAGGCGGTTCGCCGTTGCGGACCTGGCGTCGAACGATATCCTGACGCCCGACGCAAGTGTCCTGCGCAGTCGCCCGGCGATGACCGGCTGCGAAGAGGGGACGATGCTGCGGGGTGGCCGTGCGGCCGGGGTCCCGCGGCGGCAGCGTGGCGGCGGCGAGTCCCGCGCCGCTCCGGAGTCGCGCCCTAGACTCTCCGTTCATGCAGCCGACCGACACGCCCCGTGTCGTCTTCGCGGGCGAGCACGGCGCCTTCGCCGAGGATGCCGTCCTGGCCGCCTTCCTCGCCCCCGAGGCCGTACCCGTGGCCGGCTTCCGGGACGTCTTCGAGGCGGTGGCCGCCGGGCGGGTCGCAGGCGCTGGAGGTGCCGGGGGGGTCGGAGCCGCGGGGCGAGCCGGGAGCGCCGGGCGGGTCGCCGGGCGGGTCGGTGGTGCCGGGGGCGGTCGCGCGGCGCCCGTGGTGGCCGGTGTGCTGCCCATCGAGAACGTCGCCGCGGGCACGGTGCGCGAGGTCTACGACCTGCTGCTGGAGCACGAGCTGGCCATCGCGGCCGAGGTCATCGTGCCCGTCCGCCTCTGCCTGGCCGCGCTCCCCGGGGAGGAGCTGGCCTCGATCGAGCGCGTCTATTCGCACGTGCAGGCGCTCGGTCAGGCCGACGCGTTCCTCCGCTCGCGGCCGTGGACCCTGCTCGCCTCGTACAACACGGCCGGCGCCGGGCGGCTCATCGCCGAGCGCCACGAGCGGGGCTCGGCAGCGGTCCTCTCCCCGAGGGCGGCGGCACTCTTCGGCCTGAGCGTGCTGGCGGACGACATCCAGGGCACGGCCGCCAACCGCACGCGCTTCCTGGTGCTCGTCCGGCCGCCGGCCGAGGAGGACGAGGCGCCCGTGCCGCGCCTGCCAGCCGGCGCGCTGCGGCCGGAGTGGCTGCGGTTCGATGCGGAGCCGCCGCTCGGCGAGGTGCCGATGCGCACGACGCTGGCGCTCTCGGTGCGCAACGAGCCGGGCTCGCTGCACCGCTGCCTGGGCGTCTTCGCCTCGGCCGGGCTGAACATGAGCAAGCTCGAGTCGCGGCCCAGCCGCGCGGGCGACTGGGAGTACGTCTTCTGGATCGACCTCGACGCGGACGTCCGCTCGGCCGCGACCCGCGTCGCCCTGGCCGAGCTCGACGGCATGGCCGCCATGGTGCGCATCCTGGGCTGCTACCCGCGCGGGGAGGAACCCGCGGCGTAGCTCGCTACGGCGACGCGCTCGGCGATGGCTCGAGCGTCAAGGTCGGCTCGGTCATCGACTCCGGTGTCGCCGCCAGCCGTGGCGGACGGCTGGCTCGCAGGCGGCGCGCCGCTCTCGGCAGCGCCGAACACCGGCCACTGCCGGGGAGGCGTGCGTCCCACTGCGCGGCCTGTGGCTCCTGGCGGACATCCACCCACAGACTGGTATCCCGGATCCTGCCCCGCCCGCGCGCGTGCGGGTCGCTCGTGGCGCCACGGGAAGGGACGCCGCGAGTGGCCGCTGAGCGTGGATCGCGGCCTGGTGGGGCCGATGGTCCGTCCGCCGGGCGCCGGGAGTCGTTCTTCGAGGCCCCGCGCCAGGATACGAGTCCGTGGGTGAGTAAAGGACGGGCGATGGCGCGTGCCGGGTCGTTACCAGTCGCTGGGTGAATGTGGACCAGGAAGTGGGGCAGCGCGAGGGGCCAGGAAGTCGGGCCGATGCCCGGGGCCGCGCGCTCGCTGACGCTGGGCGCACCGGCGGCGACATTCAGTCGAGGCCGGCCAGCTCCTGCAACGTCCGCCAGTTGGCCAGCCGCTCGTCGCGGGTCGCCTCGATGACCGGCGTCGGGTGGCCGTCGGCGTCGAAGTGGGGCGCAAAGCGGCCCTCCGTGCGGGCG
The DNA here is from genome assembly GCA_035699625.1 of Candidatus Limnocylindrales bacterium. Taxonomy (GTDB): domain Bacteria; phylum Chloroflexota; class Limnocylindria; order Limnocylindrales; family CSP1-4; genus DASSPM01. Next base: position 15,527 of record DASSPM010000133.1, read on the forward strand.
AAATCGAGGAAGTCGAGCGGCTTGCCGTCCGGATCCGTGGCCCAGTCCGCGCGCAATGCCGGGTTGCCCTGCAGCGAGAGCCGCTCGGCGATCGTCTCGCCCCTCCGCGGGTCGTAGGTGAAGAGCGGGAAGGCCCGCGACTCCACCGCTAGTCGCGCCTGGCGGGTCGCAGCATCGTCGGCCACGCCGTGTTCCGGCATGCAGGCCGAGTAGACGATGACCACGGCAGGGCCGGGGTACTCGTTGGCCTCCATGACAGCACGATAGAAGTGGTTCAGGTGGGCAGGTGTCGTCTGGGCGACGTAGGCTCCGCCATGGGCCACCAGGATCCGACCGAGCTCCTTGCGCGGCTCCGGTCGGCCGTGCATCTCGCGCCCGAACGCGGACAGTTTCGTCACCTGACCCCCGAAGGACGCGGTCGAGGCCTGGCCGCCGGTGTTCGAGTACACCTGCGTGTCGAGGACCAGGACGTTGACGTCGGCGCCCGACGCGACCATCCGCGAGAGGGCCTGGAAGCCGATGTCGTACATCGCGCCGTCGCCGCCGAGCACCCACAGTCGGCGCTCCGGGTGGCCCTCCTGTTCCCAGCGGGCACGGACGCCGAGGGCGACGGCGGGCGCATTCTCGAAGAGCGAGCTCGTCCACGGCACGAGGTACGGGTTGTAGGGGTAGGTGCTGCCGAAGACGGTGTTGCAGCCGGTCGCGGCGACGACGGCCATCGACTCCGGGCCGTGGACTTGGCGGGTGGCGGCCACGAGCATCCGGATCGCCGTCGCCTCGCCGCAGCCGGAGCAGGAGCCTGCCCCGCCGACGTAGCCGAAGGCGTGCTCGCCGAGCATCAGGTCGGCCAGCGCCTTCTCGTTGCGGTACTCGGGCGGCGTGGGCGGTAGCGACCGGAAGAGGCGCATGTCCCGGGCGTAGCGCTCGACCGTGCTCACGCCCGACGCCTCGGCCGCGAGCTTCGGGATCATCCGCAGCGCGTCGTGGCCGAGGGCGTGGCAGACCTCCACGCACTCGCCGCAGCCCTTGCAGTGGACCGGGTCGATGAAGATCCCGAACTCGGCCGGCTCGAGGCCGCGCCGTGCCGGCACGTCCGCGTACTTGGTGGTCCGCGCGAAGTGGGCTCGGGCGTCGGCGGAGGCCGCGCCCGGGTCGGACTCCGCCGCCGCGAAACCCTCGATGGCCGGGGCGAGGACCGACCCCGGCTGGGCGATGCCGAGGATGGCGCTGTCGGGGCAGGCGCTCACGCAGGCCATGCAGCCGACGCAGGCGTCGAGGACGAGCTCCGGGATCGTCGGCGCGAGGCCGCTGAAGTCGCGCGTCGCGGCCGTTCCGGGCGGCACCACGCTCCGCGCGACGCCGAGCTCGCTCGGCAACTCGCGATCGGCCAGCCCGCGGCGGTAGGCGTCGATGACGGTCGTGTTGAAGTCGTCGACGTAGGCCTGCAGGTCGAGGGCCGTGTCGGCGGTCGTAGCGGCGGCCGTGGCGGCGGCCGCCTCGGCGAGCGGCATCTCCGCCAGGGCCACGACGGGCTCGCCGGCCATGAGCCTCCCGTCGGTCGGGGGCGGCAGCCTCGCGCTCATCGCGGCACCGCCAGCGCCGCGACCGCGGATCGCGGCGCAGGGACGACCGCCGTGACCGCCGCGGTCACATCGACAACGCCGTCGTACGCCGCGGCGATGAGCTCGAGATTGGCGTCGACGACGCGCCCGCCGCGCTTGCCGAAGAACCGCACGAGCTGGGGCCGGACGGCCTCGAGCAGCTCGTCCCGGCCGAGGCCCGCCCGGGCCGCGAAGGGGGTCAGGCGAAGGAAGACGCCAACCAGCGCGACGCCCTGCATGCGCACGGCGAGGTCGGGCCGCGGGGCGCGGGCGCGGGCCAGGCCCGCCGTGTCGAGCGCCGTGAGGCGGATCCCACGACCGAGCATCTCTGCCCGGGCCTCGGCCGGGACCGCGGCCCAGACAGCCTCGGGGTCCGCCTCCGGCGTGGCCACGAAGACCGTGCCGCCATCGACCAGGCCCCGGAGCGGGTCGCCCTGGCGGAACGCAGCAAGGTCGTGGAGCGGCACGAACTCGACCCGCTCGAGCTCGCCGTGCTGGCGGATGCGCTCGCCGGCCACGGTCAGGTAATAGGTCGTCGGCAGGCCCTTCTTCTCGGAGCCGTAACGGGGGTAGGCCTGGACGTGGAGGCGGAACAGGCCACCGACAAGGCTGGCGACGAGCTTGTTCGTGGTGACCGATCCGAAGCCGCCGATGGAGTGCCCCCGGAGGCTGAAGGAGCCGGGCGGCCGGAGGTCGATCGACTCCGCCGCGATGGCGAGCGGGTGGCGGATGCCGAGGGTCGCGTAGCGCCGGCCCGCCGGCGCACGGTGGTCAGCGAGCCAGTCGAAGACCGCCACCAGGTCGCCCGGACCGACGTCGCGAGACCCGAGTCCGGCCGACACGGACCGGACGCGCGGGACCAGGACGCCCTCGGCGGCTGCATCGTAAAGGGCCGCCTTGACCTCGCGGGTGAGGGGATTGTCGTGCGCGGCGGGCTCGTCGGTCCGCTCGATGACGGCGACCGCGCGTGCCCCGCGCAGGGCGGCCCAGAGGGCCTCGGCCGGGAACGGTCGGAAGCTGGTCACGCCCACGGCGCCCACCGCTCGACCCGCCGCCCTGAGGTGATCGACGACGGCCGTCGCCGTGTCCGCGATGGTGCCCATGGCCACGACGATCTCCACGGCGTCGTCCGTGCGGTAGGCGTCGATGGGGCCGTGGCGGCGACCGGTGAGCGCGGCCCATTCGGAGAACGCGGCCTGGAGCTCGGCCGGCAGGCGCTCGTAGAACGCGCGCTGGCCGATGCGGCCCTTCATGTAGCTGTCCTGGTTCTGGACGACGCCGGTCATGAGCGGGGTCGCCGGGTCGAGCCAGGTCCGCAGGCGCTCGCGCGGGTCGCCCACGAACCGCCTGAGGAGCTCGTCCTCCGGCGCGGCCATCGACTCCAGGGTGTGAGTGGTCAGGAAGCCGTCCTGGGCGACGATGAACGGCACCTCGGTCGCCTCGGCCACGCGTCGGGCGATCGCGGTCAGGTCCGCCGCCTCCTGGGCGTTGCGGGCGAAGAGGATCCCCCAGCCGGTGTCCGCGACGGCCATCACGTCGTCGTGCCCCGCGTGGATGTTCAGGGCCTGGCTGGTCAGAGCCCGCGCGCCGACGTGGAAGACGAGGGGGAGCCGCTGGCCGGCGATGACGTGGAGGACCTCCTTCATCAGCACGAGGCCCTGGCCGGCCGTGAAGTTCGTGACCCGCGCGCCGGCCAGCGCCGCACCCTGGGCGGCCGACGCCGACGAATGCTCCGACTCGGACTCGACGAACCCGAGCTTGGTGCCCCACAGGTTCGCCTGTCCGTCGGCGACCGCCGCCTGGAAGACCGCCGCCATCGTCGTCGACGGCGTGATCGGGTAGACGCAGGCGATCTGCGAGATGCGTGTCTCGACGGAGGCGATCGCCTCGGAGCCGTCGAGAACGGCCGGGATCCCCGGGTAGGGTGGTCGGGACGCGGGCGCCGCTGGCATTCACTCAATCCTCGGCGGGGCGCCCGGGCGAGTTGAGGGCCGGATGGCACGTCTTCCGTGGGCCGCTCGACCCTGACGTCGGAGGCCCACCCATGCCACCGTCGATGCTGCCGGAGGTAACGGCGGAGGCCGCGCCGACCTGCGCGACGACCACGAGGGAAAGGCGATGAAGACGACCGATCTCATGGTGGCGGACGTCATGGCGCTCGACCCGATCACCGTCGGGATGGACGCGCCGATCGAGGACGCGGTCGCCTTGCTGCGTGCGTACGGCATCAGCGGGCTACCGGTCACGGATGCGACGGGTAGCGTCGTCGGCGTCATCAGCCAGACGGACCTCGTGGCGACCATGAACGTGCCCGTCGGCCGGCTCATCCGGTCGGGCTCGAGCGGATTGCGCGTCGGCGAGCTGATGACCTCGCCCGCGATCACCATCCCGATGACGGCGCCTCTTGGCGAGGCGGCTCGCCTGATGCGGGAGGCCCGTATCCTCCGGATCGTCGCCGTCGACGAC
>DASSPM010000134.1:0-4001 GCA_035699625.1 Candidatus Limnocylindrales bacterium
TGGTGTAGCCGGAACCGCCGGGCTCGACCGACTCGACGCTCGCCTCCGTCGATGGCAGAGGCAGCAGCACCAGCACCTCGCCAAGCTTCTGCCGCAGCTCTTGGCTGAAGTCCTGCGTGGCGCGCTCGATGTCCCCGGCGACCAGTGCCGTGGCCAGCGCTTCGAGGCGCTCCCTGACCTGCTGCTCGTCCAACGATCGATGACCCCCTGCTGCGGGTGGGGCAGGTAGCCCGCGATTCCACTCTACCAAGCACGGGAGTGGAGCAGGGAAAGAGCACGGCGAGCCGGATGGGCGGGCGAGGCGCCCGTCCGTGTTGAGGCGCCCGTCCGTGTTGAGGCGCCCGCCCCTGCAAGTCGGCCCCTGTTGCATTCAACGACCCAACGGGTGCAGGCCCGAGGCGAACCCGGGCCAACGGTGCATCGAGTGCAACGAATCAGCGCCGTACCGGTCGTGGTGTTGCAGCTGGTGCACCACATGGCGTTGCGGGTGCCCCATCCGTGCAGCAGATGCACAGCGGTGGGCCGATCCGACGGCCGAGCCGAGGCATCTGCATCCGTTGGATCATCTGCTGCAACACGAGGCGCCGAATCGGCCGGTTCGTTGCATCGAATGCAATTTCGGGCCCGATTCGACCGACGACGGCCCGATTCGACCGACGACGGCCTGACTCCGACCGGTGCTGGGCCCGATTCGACCAACGAGCGCCTGGCCCTCAGTGTCCCAACGCCGCTTTGATGCGTGGAATGGCATCGGCGCCGTAGGCGACGGAGCGACCGCGCGAGCACGGCGGCCGCCGGGACGCCAGCCGGCCGCACCTCCTCCGCGATACTCCCCCAGGGTATTGACAGGGACGGTTGTCAAGGCCCTTGTCAAGGGGTAGAATCGCACTCTAGCGCCGTGTCAAGTCTTGACACGGCCACTCGTGTGCCCGGCGGGCACTGAGCCTGCTGCCGGACGGGTGATGCAGGCGTCGCGGCCAAGGCGCGGGCCGTCACGTTCGGGGCCCAGGGGCGTCGAACAGGGCGGGAGTCGGGCCTCATGGCCCACGTATCTGGCCGGCTGAGCGTGAGCCAGGCAGGCCCAGGGAGTCAGGGGACGCGGAGCGTCCGAAGGAGTCGATTTGTCGGTCGGCGTCGCAGCCGAGATCAAGCAGAAGCTCGACATCGTCGAGATCGTCGGCGAGAGCGTGCAGCTCAAGAAGGCCGGCACCACGTTCAAGGGTCTGTGCCCCTTCCACGGGGAGAAGACGCCCTCGTTCGTGGTCACGCCCACGCGCGAGACCTGGAAGTGCTTCGGCTGCGGCAAGGGCGGCGATCTCTTCAGCTTCGTCATGGAGCGCGACGGCATCGACTTCCCCGAGGCGCTGCGCCGCCTGGCCGCCCGCGCCGGGGTCGAGATCGACGAGCGCACCAGCCGCGAGGACGCGCGGCGCAAGCGGCTGCGCGAGCTGCTCGAGGCGGCCATCAGCTTCTACCACCAGGTGCTCACGGTCAGCAAGGTCGGCGGGCCGGCACTCGACTACCTGCACGGCCGCGGCTTCACCGACCAGACCATCGAGGCCTTCCAGCTGGGCTACGCGCCCGACGCCTGGGACACGCTCACGCGCGTGCTGGTCAACAAGCGCGGCGCGCGCGAGGAGGAGCTCGAGGCGGCCGGCCTGGCCATCCGCTCGGAGCGGCGGCGCGGCGTCTACGACCGCTTCCGCGGCCGGGTCATCTTCCCCATCCGCGACGCCTCCGGCGGGGCCATCGGTCTGGGCGGGCGCGTGCTCGGCGCGGCCACGGAGGGCGCCACGCCGGGCGCAGGTGGCCGAACGGCGACGGGCGGCGCCACGCCGGGCGCAGGTGGCCGAACGGCCACAGGCGGCCGCGACCCCGGCCCCAAGTACCTCAACACGCCGGCCACGCCGCTCTTCGACAAGAGCCGCACGCTCTACCTCATCGACAAGGCCAAGTCGGCCATGCGGCGGACGGGCACGGCCGTGCTGGTCGAGGGCAATACCGACGCGCTGATGGCCCACCAGGCGGGCTTCGACAACGTCGTGGGCACGCTCGGCACGGCCCTCACGCCGGGCCAGATCGAGCTGGTCACGCGCTACGCGTCGCGCATCGCGCTGGCCTACGACGTGGATGCCGCGGGCCAGAGTGCCGCCACGTTCGGGGCAACGGAACTCTCGGCGCTGGTCGGCGAGATCGAGCGCAGCCCGCACCGCGGCCGGCTCACGGACGTGGGCGTGGTGCGACTCCCCGAGGGTCGCGACCCGGACGAGGTGATGCGCGACGACCCCGAGACGTGGCGCCGCGCGACGGAAGAGCCGCAGCCCATCATCGAGTACCTCATCGACCGCTACGCGGCGCGCCACGACCCGCGCACCATCCCCGGCCGGGAGCGGCTGGTGAACGCGGTGCTGCCCACGATCCGCACCGTCTCCGACCCCGTGCGGCGCGACGGCTACCTGCAGCTCCTCGCCCGCCGCTCCGGCGTCGAGGAGCGGGTGCTGATGGAGTCGCTGCGCCGGGCTCCGGCCACGGACGCCCCGGGCGGCGGCCGGCAGCGCGGCGGGGGCGCAGACGCGCACGCCGGCGCGCGCATCAACCTCGACGCGGTGCTCGCCCAGCCCGGCGCGCTCGATCCGCAGGCCGTGGCGCGCACGCTCGAGCCGGTCGAGGCCACGCTGCTCCGCCTGCTGCTGGTGCACCCGGCGCTGCAGGCCCAGGTCGCCGAGGAGCTCGGCGACGACGGCCTCATCTCCACCCCGGCGCGCGAGCTGTGGCGGGCGATGCTGCGCGACCGTGCCGCCGACCCGGCCGGCGCCTTCGCGCGCGACCGCTTCCTCGAGGCGCTCGACCCGACCCTGGCCGCCCTGGCGCGCACGCTCTACGCCCGGCTCGACCCGGTGCCCGAGGGCGAGGCCCTCGAGCAGGCCGTCGGGCAGTGTCTCCTCGCGCTCGAGTCACGCCGCCTGGCGGAGCGACTCGACTACCTCCGGGCGGAGCTGGTCGAGTCCGAGGCGTCGGGCGACCGCGAATCGGTCGGCCGCCTGCGCGTCGCCATCCGCGCCCTCGAGGAGGAGCGCCACGAGCTCGACCAGGAGCGCCACGGCGCGAGCCTGCTCGCCCGCCGGCGCGACCGGCGGACGGCGGACAGTGCCCCATCGACGTCGCGTGGCGGCGCCGGACCGACCACCGACCCCTCCACCGAAGCCATCCCCGAACCCGAACCCACAGCCGCAGGAGGCCCCGCGTGAGCATCGATCCCACCGACAAGCTGCTCGTCGAATCCGTCCTCGAGCGCGGCAAGCGCCGCGGCGACGACGACGTCGTCGAGCCCAAGTCCACCACCGACGACGAGGTCCTCGCGGGCGGCGCCCGCCCCGCGGTCGTGGCCGAGCTCGGCCTCGACGTGGCCGTCGACGAGGCGGCGCAGGCCCCCTGGGAGGAGCCGCCGGCCAAGCTCGACGCGGCCGAGCAGGAGGAGCCGACCCCCGAGGAGCTCGAGGCCATCGCGGCCGACATGATCGGCATCGACGACCCCGTGCGCATGTACCTCAAGGAGATCGGCAAGGTCCCCCTCCTCAACGCCGAGGAGGAGGTCGTGCTGGCCAAGGCCATCGAGCTCGGTGAGCAGATGGTCGACGAGCCGCAGAAGGCCATCCTCTCGCTCTGGGAGTGGACCAAGAACGACACCGAGGCGAAGTCGCGCACCAAGCACCCGCAGCACCGGCTGCCCTACAAGGAGGAGACCGACGGCATCGTGCGCGCGGCCTTCCGCGCCGCCGAGAAGGACGGCCTGCTGCAGCCGATCCCGGACCTGCACCTGGTCAAGTGGCAGCGCAGCGCCGAGGGCGAGAACACCAAGCACTGGCTCAAGGAAGCCAAGCTGCTGGTCCACGCCTACAACGAGGCGCCCGACGCGGAGAAGTTCACCGAGCTGGTCGACTTCGCCTTCCGCGCCGTGCACGACGGGGACGTCGAGGCGCACGACAACCAGGGCCTGCGCG
>DASSPM010000135.1:0-22112 GCA_035699625.1 Candidatus Limnocylindrales bacterium
CGCTCCAGCAGCCGCATCGCCAGCGCGTGCCGGCGCTCCGTCTCGGACGGCTGCCGTCCGGCGAGGGCGACCGAGGTGGCCAGCGCGTCCCGCACCAGAGACCAGCGGCCGGCGCCCTCGGGAGGACCGAGACGCGCCCCGACCAGCGCACGCGGCCGGGCCGAGCGGCTGCCGCTGCGCCGCCAGCGCAGGGCGCGCAACGGCGCGAACGTGTCGTTGGTCAGTTCGCCGGCCCAGACCAGGTCCCAGATGGAGTCGAGCAACTCGCGCTCGCTCGGGGCACGCCGGCCGGCGCTGCCGCCAGCCCGGATCGCGGCGGCCATGAGGTCCCGGTAGAAGGAGGCACCGCGCTGCGCTAGCTGTTCGCGGATGGCCTCGTGCAGCCAACCCAGCGGGCGGTCGCTGGCCGTACGGTCCGTCGCGGCTGGCTCGGACGCCGCCGGCAGCAGCAGCGCCAACCGGTCGGGCCGGAAGAGGGCGATGCGGCCATCGTCGCGACCGAGGCTGCCCTGCCCTACCCAGAGCACCTCGCCGGCGGCGCCCAGCTCATCGAGCAGTCGCGGCAGGTAGCCACGCACGCGGGCCGGCAGGACGTCGCGCTCGAGCACGCTCGCCGGCAGCGGCAGTCCCTCCAGCTGGCCGACGACCTCGGCCATGCGCTCCGTGCCGCCGGCCTGGCCGCCTACCCCGTGCCAGGCAGGCAGGAAGCGGCCGTAGGCGGCCGGCTCGACCGGCTCGACCTCGCGGCGGAGGCGTGCCAGGGAACGGCGCCGGAGCAGCCGCAGCACCTCCGGGTCGCACCACTCGCGCTCCGTGCCGCCGGGTCGGAACTCGCCGCGTACCAGCGTGCCCGCCTCGAGCATGCGCTGCAGCGCGGCCTCGACCACGCCCACCGGCAGGCCCCAGCGCGCGGCCGGCTCGCGCGCCAGGAAGGGCCCGTGGTGGCGCGCCCAGCGGGCCAAGAGCATCGCCAGCGGGTCCGCCGCCGGCTGCAGGAACGCTTCCGGCACGCCCACTGGAAGCGCCACGGCGACGGCGTCCCGGAAGCGGCCGGCGTCCTCGGCGGCGATCCAGCGCTGCTCGCCGACGACCCGCACGCGCAGCGCCCGGCGGTCGGCCTCGAGCGCCTCGAGCCACTCCCCGGAGGCGGCCTGGCGGGCACGCACGTCGCCGCCCCGCACGCGTGCCGCCACCTCGAGCGTCGAGAGGTCGCCCAGCCGCCGCAGCAGGTCGTGCACCTGGTCGACCGAGCCCGCGGCGCGCTCCTCGGTCAGCGCCTGCAGCTCGAGCTCGAGCTCATCGAGGGCGTCGGCGTCGAGCAGCTCGCGCAGCTCCTCGGTGCCCAGCAGCTCGCGCAGCAGGTCGCGGTCGAGCGCCAGCGCCTGCGCACGCCGGTCCACCAGCGGCGCGTCGCCCTCGTACATGTAGGTCGCGATGTAGTCGAAGAGGAGCGAGCCGGCGAAGGGCGAGGCATGGCTCGTCTCGACGCTCACCAGGCGGATCTCGCGCCGCTCCAGACCCGCCAGAACCTCCTTCAGCGCGGGTAGGTCGAAGACGTCCTGGAGGCACTCACGGTAGGTCTCGAGGATGATCGGGAAGGTGCCATAGCGGCTGGCGACGGCCAGCAGCTGGGCCGCGCGCTGGCGCATCTGCCACAACGGCGAGCGCTGGCCGGGCCGGTTGCGCGGCAGCAGCAGCGCCCTCGCCGCGTTCTCCCGGAAACGGCTGCTGAAGAGCGCCGAGCCGCCGACGGCGCCGATGACCAGCTCCTCCACCTCCGCGGAGCCGATGAGCACGGCCGACTCGGCCGCCGACGCGCCCGCCGCGCCGGAAAGCTCGACCGCCGTGCCGCCTCCGGGCCCCGCCGATCCGGCGGCGCCGTCGCTGCCGCTCGCACCGTCGCCCGACCAGCCGGCGCTGGTGCCCTCGGTCGCCGGCAGCCGGATGACGATGCCGTCGTCCGACCAGATGGGTTGCACTTCGAGTCCGAGCTGATCGCGCAGGCGGGCCTCGATGGCCAGCGCCCACGGCGCGTGGACACGGGCCCCGAAGGGCGACAGGAGGCAGATGCGCCAGTCGCCGAGCTCGTCGCGGAAGCGCTCGAGCACGATCGTCCGGTCGGTGGGCAGGGCGCCCGTGGCCTGCTCCTCTTCGACCAGGTAGTCGAGCAGGTTGCGGGCCGCCAGCTCGTCGAGGTCGTGCTCGTCGCGCAGGCGCCGCAGGAAGCGCGCTCGCGTCCGCGATCCGCCCGCCAGTGCCTCGTCGGCCTCGCGCGTGAAGGCCCCGATGGCACGACCGAGCTCGACCGGTCGGCCGACGCCGTCGCCCTTCCAGAAGGGGACCTTGCCCGGTTCGCCGGGCGCGGGACTGACCAGCACCCGGTCGTGGCCGATCTCCTCGATGCGCCAGGCGGAGGCGCCCAGGAGCACCACCTCGCCCTCGCGCGCCTCGTAGACCATCTCCTCGTCGAGCTCGCCCACGCGCCGCCCGCCGCTGCGCGCGTCGCGCGCCCGCGTCCGGGCCTGATCGCTGCCTGCCGTCGCGTCGTCCACGAGGTAGACGCCGAAGAGGCCGCGGTCGGGGATGGTGCCGCCCGAGAGGATGGCCACGGTGCGTGCGTCGCGCCGGCTCTGGACGGTGCCGGCGACGCGGTCCCACACGAGGCGCGGTTTGAGCTCGGCGAACTCGTCGGCCGGGTACTGGCCGGCCAGCATCTCGAGCACCGCCCCGAAGCTGTCCCGCGGCAGCTCGGCGAAGTTCTCGGCCCGCCGCACCAGCCGGTAGAGGTCGTCCACCGGCCAGGCGCGGTCGGCGGCCGCGGCGACCAGTTGCTGGGCGAGCACGTCGAGCGGGTTGCGCGGCACGACCGTGGGCTCGATGAGCCCCTCGTGCATGCGCCGGGTGACCACGGCGCACTCGAGCAGGTCACCGCGGTACTTCGGGAAGATGGCGCCCTTGGAGGGCTCGCCGACGTGGTGCCCTGCCCGACCGATGCGCTGCAGGCCGCGCGAGACCGAGAGGGGCGACTCGACCTGGATGACCAGGTCGACGGCGCCCATGTCGATGCCCAGCTCGAGCGAGCTGGTCGCCACCAGCGCCGGCAGACGGCCGTCCTTGAGCGCCTCCTCGATCTCGAGGCGCTGCTCGCGTGCCACCGAGCCGTGGTGAGCGCGCACGATGGGCTCGCCGGCCAAGTCATTGAGGCGCTGTGCCAAGCGCTCCGCGAGGCGTCGGCTGTTGACGAAGACGATGGTGCTGCGGTGCGCCCGGATGAGCTCGAGGATGCGCGGGTGGACCGCCGGCCAGATGCTGCGCCGCTGCTCGGGCGCGCTGGCGGGTCCCCCGACCTGCTCCTCGAGCGGCAGCGTCTCCCCCAGCCGGCTCATGTCCTCGACCGGCACGATCACCTGGAGCTCGAGCGCCTTGCGCACGCCGGCGTCGACGATGGTCACGGGGCGCGGCTCGCCGGGGGTGTCTGCGTCTGCTGGCGACGAGTCGCGCCGGCCGCCCAGGAAGCCCGCCACCACCTCCAGCGGCCGCTGCGTGGCCGACAGACCGATGCGCTGCGGCGGCCGCTCGGTGAGCGCCTCGAGGCGTTCGAGGCTGAGCGCCAGGTGGGCGCCGCGCTTGGTGCCGGCGAGGGCGTGGATCTCGTCCACGATGACCCACTCGATGCCGCGCAGTGCCTCCCGCGCCTGCGAGGTGAGCAGCAGGTAGAGCGATTCGGGCGTGGTGACCAGGATCTCCGGCGGCTCCTTGCCGAAGGCGCGCCGCTCCTCGGCCGGCGTGTCGCCGGTGCGCATGCCGACCCGGACGGGGTTGAGCGGCTCGCCGCGGCGCTCGGCGGCGAGGCGGATGCCGGCCAGCGGCGCGCGCAGGTTCTTCTCGACGTCGTGCACCAGCGCCTTGAGCGGCGAGAGATAGAGGACGCGCAGTCGCCGCAGCTTGTCGGGCGGCGGCTTCTCCGTTGTCAGCCGGTCGAGGCACCAGAGGAAGGCGGCCAGGGTCTTGCCCGAGCCGGTCGGCGCGCAGATCAGCGTGTGTTCGCCCGCGGCGATGGCCGGCCAGCCCCTCGCCTGGGCCTCGGTCGGTGCCGCGAACGCCGCCTGGAACCAGTCGCGCGTGGCGGGCGCGAAGGCGTCAAGCGAGTCGGCGGACGGGCGAGCGCGTAGCGGGTCGGCGGGCGGGCGAGCGCGTCGAGGCATCGGGACTGGCGAGTATAGGCCGCCGCCGGTCGATAGAACAGATGGTCGAAATGACCGAGAACGGCTCCGAGAACGAATCGGGCCGTCCCCGTCGCCATACTCGATGGATGCCAGGATGGGAGGAGCTGGTGATCGCGGCACGGGCAGGTGATCGGCACGCCTTCGCGGCGCTGGTCGAGCGAGAAGGTCCGGCGGCCGTGCGCCTCGCGCGGCGGATCCTCGGCTCGGCGGCGGACGCCGAGGACGCGGCGCAGGACGCCTTCATCCGCGCCTGGCGCGATCTGCCGCGGCTGCGCGACGCGGGCCGCTGGCCGGCCTGGTTCCGGCGGCTCGTCGTCCGAGCCGCGCTGGATGGCGCACGCCGATCGCGGCGTGGCCCGCAGATCGTGAGCGCCGAGGTGGGCGACCCTGCCGCGCCGGACAGCACCGCCCGACTCGCCGAGCGCGACCGTGTCCTCCAGGCCCTGGCCAGCCTGCCCGTCGGGGAGCGCGCCGTGCTCGTGCTCCGCTACGGCGAGGACCTGGAGGTGCCTGACGTGGCCGACGCCCTCAGTATCCCGCTGGGTACCGCGAAGTCGCGCATCCACCGCGCCCTGCGCCGCCTGCGCGCGCAGCTCGGGGACGAGTCGTGAGCATGGAGGAGCGTCTGCGCGACACCTTCCGCTCCGAGGCGGCCCGCCCGCTGCCGCCGGGTTTCGCCGACCGTGTCGTCGAGCGCCTGCCCGATCGAGCGGTCGGACCGGGGAGCCGGCTCCGTCTTGTCGGTGCCCTCGCGGCCGCGCTCGCGCTGGGCGCCGTGCTCGGCGGGTCGGTCGTGCTGCGCCTGACCATGCCGCCCTCGCCGGGCCAGCCCAGCCAGAGCCCCCTAACGAGTGCCCCGGCGACGGCCACAGTCGGGATCGACGGCTTCTATGGCGACGGCATCCCCAAGGTCATCGACGGCGAGGCGGTCCTGCGTCCGAGCGAAGCGAGCCTGCGGGTCGCCACAGCGACGGATGACACGCCCTTCCTCGTCGGCGGCTGGTACCGCACCTGGGTGGGAGGTTGCCTGCTGCTGCCATCGCCACCACCGCCGCCGCCGCTTCGTTGCGCGGGCGGCATTCTGTCCGAGGGGGCCGAAGCGCCCCGGGCCGCCCCGCTCAGATCCGACCAGCTGCGCCTGGCCATCGATCGAGTGGCACCGCCCTCTGGCGCCGTGGTCCTCCGGGTGCATACGCGCGACCCGCGCGCGGCGGAGTGCGTGCCCGCCTCCCGTGCTGCTTGCGAGCGCCAGGTCGTCGTCGACCAGGTGGTCTGGACACCCGCGGACAGCTCGATCGCGCACGCCAACGGTCCGCACGACCTCCTCCTCAGGGTGGAGCGGAACACCGTCAGCCGAGCGATCATCGACGCTGACCTGGTCCTGCCGGCGTTCAGCCTCTACGGTGACGGCATGGTGGTCTGGCTTGAGGAGCAGCGGCTTCGAACAGCCCACCTCGACGAGGCGGCGGTCCAGGGACTCTTGCGCCGGGCGTCGGAAGCGATCCCGATGGGCGAGCTTCGCCTCGGTCCGTATGCGCGCGCAGAGCCGGGCACGACCGTGACCACATTCCGACTCACCACCGCGTCGGGAGGGCGGCACGTCAGCGTCTATGCCATCGAGGACCCGCAGCAGGCGGCCGACGCGACTGTTGTGGAGCGCCTCCGGGCGCTTGATGACGACCTGCGTCGACGGGTCGTCGACTTCTCGAGCGACAACCGATCGAACGCTCGCTCCTTCGCGCCCAGCCTGTATCGGATCGTCGTCCGGCAGCAGCCGGGCATCGATACGCAGCGCCCGCGATATCCCGGCTGGCCGTGGCCCGATCGACCCTGGGACCGTCTCGCCGAGCGCGCCGGTGATACGGCGCGCGTCGGCGAGGTGACCGCCGCCGAGGTGCGCGCCTTGGGACCCGGAGGCGAGGCGATCTTGAGCCGGACGTTCGACGGTCCTGGCGACACGGAGCTCGTGCTCTTCGCCCGCCCGCTGCTGCCGGACGAGGTGGCCGCGGGCCTCGGCATCCGCCAGGTGGTCACGGGCGGCGCGATCTATACCGAGGGCGCTTACTCCTACGTCGAGCTGTCCGAGGCATCGCGACCGAGCGACGCTGAGCCCTCGTATCGCTGGCGACGGCAACTCCGCGGGGCGATCGACTTCGGCGCACTCCACCTGCCGGCCGGGCGGTACCGGGTGGTGAGCTACCAGCGTCCGTGCGCCGCCGCCTGCCCCTGGCTGGACGCGCCGCGAGATCGCTGCGAGGCGACGTTCGAGCTCGCCGCGGGCGCGACCGCAGAAGCGGTCGTCGTGCTTCGTCCCACCGAGGGCTGCTCGATCGAGCTCTCTGGCGCTAGCGGCGCCCGGCTCCGGGTCCGCGCGGGTACCTAGCGTGCGGCCCCGCGTTGCCGCGGCGCTCGTCCTCGTGACGGCCGTCGGCGCCGCCGTTGGTGTCTTCCGGGCGCCACCCCCGGCCCAGGCCCCGACGTCGGGGCCGACCACGTCCACCGGCCCGTCGGCACCATCCGCGGCACCCGATGCGAGCCAGCCGATGCCGGCGGTCGGCAGCCTGCATGTCGTGCTGCGCGTGCAGACGACGCGCGGCTGCCTGGGACTCTGCATCCCACCACCGGCCTTCACCCTCTATGCGGACGGCGCGCTCGTGCTCCGGGGTCCGTCGGAGGTGACCGAGAGTCCGACCGGCTACTTCCCGTTCATCCGCGGCGGGCGGCTGACCATCACGCGACTGACCCGGACAGAAGTGTCTTCGCTGCTGCAGGTGGCGCTCCGGATGGGCGGCCTCGCCACGGCGGAGCGGCGCTACGAGCGGGCCGGCCGCTTCAGCACCGAACAGGTCGACATCTGGATCGACGGCGGAGCTATCTCACGACACGTCAGTGTCAGGAGCTCCTTCGAGCCCGGACGCCTCGCGCCGGCATCGGCCCAGGCGATCGGCCGGCTGCTCGCCCTGTCGGACTTCCTCCTCGGCTTCCGGCCAGGACATGATTCCTCGTCGGCGACGACGGCAGTCCTCCTTCCTGCCGAGTACCTCGTCACGTTCTCGCCCACTGACGACATCGGTAACGGCGGCGGGCCAACATGGCCATGGCCCGAGGTCGGCCTCGACCGCTTCCGGTTGTGGCGCCTGCCAGACGGCACGGTACGCTGCGGCGCGGTGATCACCGCCGAGCAGCACGCCAGCCTCGACCCGGGCGCGACAGGGGGCGTCGTTTTCACCCAGGTGCACGACCCTCGGGACTGGGTCTCCTACCTGACGACCCGTCCGCTCCTGCCGGACGAGCGGCTGGTGCGCTCGGCCGACGCGCCCCCGTTCGGCCGGTCCTGCCCGCCGGGGATGTCGGCCGGCTGAGGGCGTCAGCGCGGCGCGAGCCGCTCCAGGGAGCCGCGCAGCGCCGACTGCGCCGTGCGCGCGTTGGCCTCAACGACCTGCGGCGGGTCGTCGACCGTGGTGCCGGGCGGGTCGATGAAGTCCATCGGAGGCGGCGCCTGGTGGTAGCGCTCAGCCTCCTCTGCCCAACGTTCGCGCCACGCGACCGGAGTCTCCCCGGGCACCTCGCGATGCGCCTGGGCCAGCCAGACCAGCGACCAGGAGCGAGGCACGACACGGTAGACGTCGTAGCCGCCGCCGCCCGTGGCCAGCCAGCGGCTGTCGCAGAAGCGATGCGCCACCTCGTCGAGCATCCGCGTCGCGCGCGCATAGACCGCCGTCGTGAGGCGCAGGTGTGCCAGCGGGTCGAGCGTGTGCGAGTCGCAGCCGTGCTGCGTCACCAGGAAGGTCGGCCCGAAGGCCTCGGCGAGCGCGGGCACCATCGACTCGACCGCCGGCCACCACGAGGCGTCCCCGCTGTAGGGCAGCAGCGGCACGTTCACGGCCGTGCCCTCGGCGCCGCGGCCGCCGCGCTCCTCGACGAAGCCGGTGCCCGGGAAGAGCGTCTGGCCCGTCTCGTGGATGGAGAAGGTGAGTACCTGCGGGTCGTCCCAGAAGAGCGCCTGGACGCCGTCGCCGTGGTGCACGTCGAGGTCCACGTAGAGCACGCGGTGCCCGGCGTCGCGGGCCCGGGCGATGGCCAGCGCCGGGTCGTCGTAGATGCAGAAGCCCGATGCGCGGGCGCGCATCGCGTGGTGCAGCCCACCGCCGGGGTGGAAGGCGTGCTCGACCTCGCCCACCAGGATGGCCTCCACCGCGGCGATCGAACCTCCGGCCACGCGCGCCGAGGCCGCGTGCATGCCGGGGAAGGCCGGGCAGTCACCCGGCCCGATGCCCATCTCCGACGGCAGCTCGGGGTCGTCGGAGAAGCGCCGCACGGCGGCCACGTACTCGGGCGCGTGGAGCCGCAGCAGCTGCTCGTCCGTGGCGGGCTCCGGCGGCAGGAAGCGCGTCGCGCCCACGGCGTGCAACAGGTCCACGGCCGTCGGGAAGCGCCGTGGGGTGAGCGGGTGCAACGGCCCGAAGTCGTAGTCGAGCGAGCGCTCGGAGTAGATGACGAGGGGCTCCCCTCCCCCGAGCTCCATCAGGCCTGGCGTGCCCAGCCGACAGTGCTGCGCGCGTCCGCGAAGGCCGTCGCCGCATCGCGACCCTCGGCCAGCCCCGCCGCGTAGCGGCCGACCAGCTCGGCGAAGGCCCCTTCGCCCTCGGGGCCAGGAGCCTCGAGCACGGTCGCCGAGACCAGCGCGTCGCGCGGCTCGGCGCCGGCCGGCACGACCGCCACGACATGGGCGCCGTGGTAGCGGCCCGCCTCGAGCGCGACCGACTCGACCTCCGGCGCCGGCGCCTCCGCCAGCACGAGCACCCGGCAGTCGGGCACGTAGCGCAGCCCGAGGTCGACGTCACGCGGGTCCAGGCGCGGCTGCGCATCGGCCGGGCCGGTCGGCGTGGTGGCGCCCGGGATGCGCAGCAGCGCCGCGTGGCCGATGCCGGCCCGACCCAGGGCCAGGGCCAGGCGGTCGCCGTTCTCGTCATCGCCGACGCTACCCACGAGCTCGACCCGGCCGCCGGCGGCGTGGGCGGCAAGGGCGATGCGCGCGGCAAGACCGGCCGGCCGTGGCTCGACCCCGTCGAGTGCCAGCCACGGCCGCCCGAGGACGACGATCATCGCCGGAGCCTACACCGCGGCCGCCCGGCGTTGCGGACGCGGGCTCAGTCGCCCTCGGAGCTGGTGCCGCGACCGGGACCGCCCGAACCGGAGGTGGCGCTCGGCTCCGGCGTGTCCGTTTCGTCCGGAGAGCCCGAGGGCGACGGTGTCTCCGTCTCGTCCGGGCTCTGGGTGGGCCGCGGCGTCGCCGTCGGCCTCGGCGTGGGTCGCGGCGTCGGTCGTTCGGTGGCGTCGGACGTCGGCTGCGGCCGCACGTTGGGATCCTGGCTTACCGGTGCGCTGGGCTCTGGCGAGGCATCGGTCGTCGGGGACGGGCTGAACGACGGTCCCTCCGACGCGTCGGGCGACTCGCTCGGAGCGGGCGAAGGAGTCACCGGCGGCATCGTCTCGCCGGGCGTCGGTGTCGGCGAGGAGAGCAGCGTGCCGAGGGCGGCCAGGGCGCCCACGCCCGCCGCCGCCCCCCCACCACCGACGACCGCAACGGCCAGCAGGAGCGCCGCGGCCTGCAGGCGCAGCGCGGCCGGGGCCCGGCCGACGCCGGCCACCAGGCGCAGGCTCGCGGCCAAGCTGCGACCGGCGAGCAGGAAGGCCCCCGAAGAGAGCGCCCGCACGAAGGTGAGCGCCGGCGTCGGCGTCGGCTCGCGCGAGACGGCGGCCATGACGCGATCGGCCAGGCGCGCCGGGGGCGCCACGTCGACGGCTGCGGCGTACGCCTCGAGCTCGCCTGCCACGCCGCCCAGCGAGCCCATGCCCGGACCGATCTCGGCCAGCGCGAAGGGCCGGCGGCTCATGCCGCCACCTCGCGCGCCAGCGCGTCGCGCAGCCGGAGGAGGCCGCGGCGCAGGTGGGTCTTGACGGTGTTGAGCGGCCGCCCCGTGGCGGTGGCGATCTCCTCCAGCGACAGCTCGCCGAAGAAGCGCAGCGCGACGGTCTC
This sequence comes from Candidatus Limnocylindrales bacterium, assembly GCA_035699625.1. Classification (GTDB taxonomy): domain Bacteria; phylum Chloroflexota; class Limnocylindria; order Limnocylindrales; family CSP1-4; genus DASSPM01. The sequence goes on from DASSPM010000135.1 coordinate 10,267, forward strand.
GCGGTAGGGCTCCGGGAGCGAAGCGACGGCGCGCCGCACGGCCTGCTGCCGCTCGGCACCCAGCGCGGCGGCGAGCGGGTCGATGCGCCGATCCCCCGGAGCCGCGGGCTCGGCCACGCTCTCGAGCGCCACGGCCTCGCGCCGCCGGCCCAGCTGGCGCAGCGCATGGCGTGCGGCGATGCGTGCCAACCAGGCGCCGAGCGGCCCGTCGCCGCGGTACGTGCCCAGCGCACGATAGGCGATCACGAAGCTCTCCTGGGCGGCGTCCTCGGCCTCCCCGACCTGCCCCAGGATGCGCAGGCAGAGCCGGAAGATGGACGCGGACTCGCGGTCGACCAGCAGACGGAAGGCCTGGCGGTCGCCGGTCGTGACGGCCTCGACCAGCTCGCGGTCATCCACGCCGACATGGTGTCATGGGCGCGCGGCCGGACACAGGGGCCGAATGGCCCCCGCTGCCCGGCCGATGGTCGCCCACGTGCCCGCTGCGAAGCGTGGTACCTGCTCAGTCGTCGCCGCCCGGGCCGGAGCTGTCGGAGTCGTCCTCGACCTCGTCGGTCCCGTCTGGCTCCGGCGTCTCGACCTGGTCATCGTCGTCCGTGGCCTCGGCGGTCTCAGCCGGCTCGGCCGTCTCGGCGGCCTCGACCGCCTCTTCGCCCGGGTCGTCGCTGGCATCCGGGCTCTCGTCGGCCTCGGGCGACTCGCTCGGCTCGGGCGACTCGCTCGGCTCGGGGCTCTCGTCGACCTCGGCCGACTCGCTCGGCTCGGGGCTCTCGAGTTCGGCAGCATCTGTCGGGGCGGCGTCCGCACCGCCCTGCGAGCCGAGGATCGACTGGCCGGCGAAGGAGACGCCGGCGACGAGGAAGAGCGACACGCCGGCCACGGCCAGGCTGCGTGCGACGCGACTGGTGCTGGGAAGATCCATGGCGGCGGAACCTCGCTGCGACTGGCCCGGGCGCTTCCCTGTGAGCGCCCGTCACCTCTCCAGAGACAGCGCGCGCCGCGAAGGTTTCAACCGACGGCCGTCAGCCCGGCGGATCCCCATCTGCGGCGACCGCCTGTTCGACCCGCAGCCGCAGTAGCGCCGGTGCCCAGGCCACCACGGCCAGCAGCCAGACGGCGGCCAGCCCGCCGCCGATGACCAGCGTGGGCGGCGCGCCGAGGACCTCCGCCACGATCCCCGCCCCGAGGCTGCCCACCGGCAGCAGCCCCAGAGAGGCGAGGATGTAGAGACTCAGGATGCGTCCCCGCAGACGCGGCGGGGAGAGGAGCTGGATGAGCGTGTTGGTGCCCGTGTAGTAGGCCACCTGGGCGGCGCCCAGGACGGCCAGTGCCAGGCACGAGAGCGGCAGCCAGGAGGACGCGCTGAAGATGGCGATAGCGCCGCTCATGGCGGCCAGACCAGCCAGCACGACACGGGCATTCGCACCGGCCGGGCGCAGCAGCGCGAAGGCGACCGCGCCCCCGAACGCACCCAGACCGATGGCCGAAGTGAGCAGCCCCAGGCCCGGGGCGCCGATGTCGAGCACGTCGCGCGCGTAGACCGGCATCAGCGACAGGTAGGGCAGGATGAAGAGGGCCGGCGCGCAGGCCAGGAGCAGCAGGGCCAGGAGCACGCGCATGCCGGCGGCGTAGCGCAGGCCGTCGAGAAGGTTGGACCAGAGGCCGGCCTCCAGGCGGGAGAGGGCCTCGTTCGGGGGCAACCGGATGCGCAGCAGGACGATGATGACCACAAATGCCGCGAGCGCATTGAGCCAGAAGTTGGCTGCCTCGCCCACGCTCGCCACGATCAGCCCCGCCAGGGCCGGTCCGAAGATGCGGCTCAGGTTGAACTGGGCGCTGTTGAGAGCCACCGCGTTGCCCAGGGCAGCGCGGTCCACGAGGGTCGAGACGATGGCCTGGAAGGCCGGCGAGGCGAGCGCCTGCGCCGAGCCGGCCACGAAGGCGATGAGCACGATGTGCCAGAGGGCGACGACTCCCAGGGCGACGAGCAGGCCGAGCAGCAGCGCGGCCGCCACCGCCACCACCTGGGCGGCGATGAGCAGCCGCCGGCGGTCGTGGCGGTCGGCGAGCACGCCGGCGTAGAGCGTCAGCAGCAGCGTCGGCACGCTGCCGGCGAACGAGGCCAGCCCGAGCGAGGCGGGCGAGTCGGTCAGCCGCAGCACCAGCCAGCCCTGAGCCGTCATCTGCATCCAGCCGCCCAGGTTGGCCACGAAGATGCCCGCCAGGAAGGTGCGGTAGGCCGGGCTCGCGAGGGCGGGCAGACGTGCCGGTCGGGCGGGCGCGTCGCCCAGTGCGATCAGCCCCGGCCGCGGTCGATGGCGTCCGGGTCGCCCAGCTCGGCCGCGGCCTCGGCCTCGGCGCCGGCCACCTCGAGCGGTTCGCTGACGACCTCGAGCGGGCCGAGGCCGGCGGCGCGCAGCTCGGGTTCGACCCGTGCGGCATCGCCCACGATGACGATGGTCGGATCGCCCCGCACGTGGCGGCCCGCGGTCAGCACGTCGTGCGGTGTGACCGCGGCAATGGCCGGCCGGTAGCGGTCGAGCTCGTCGTCCGGCAGCTCGAAGACGACCAGGCTGGTGATGGCGGCGACGACCTGGGCGGCGGCCTCGAAGCGGAGCGGGAAAACGCCCACCAGGTAGTCGCGTGCCTCGCGCACCTCGCTCTCGGTCGGCGCCTCGGCCGAGATGCGGCGCAGCTCCCCGAGGATGTCGGCCAGGGCAGGCGCGGTGACTTCGGTCTGCACCGCGGTGCGCACGGCGAACGGACCCGCCGCGCGCCGGAACTCGAAGCCGGCGCCGATGCCGTAGGTGTAGCCGCGCTCCTCGCGCAGGAGGCGCTGCAGGCGGGAGTTGAAGAGGCCGCCCAGCAGGGCGCTCATGACGGTCACGGCGTGGTAGTCGGGGATGCGCCGCGGCAACCCGACATGGCCGACGCGCAGCTCCGACTGCGCCGAGCCCGGCCGATCGACCAAGACGATCCGTCCGGCGTCATCCCGCGCGCTGGCGTCGAGCGGAGTGCGCCGCGTGGCCGACGCGTGCGCCTGCCATGCGCCGAGGTGTTCGCGCGCGAGCTCCAGCACCGGCAGGCCGCTCAGGTCGCCCGCCACGATGAGCGTCGCCGCGGACGGGTCGAGAAGGCGCGCGTGGCGCTCCACGACCGCTTCGCGCCCCAGCCCCGCGACGGACTCCTGGCCGCCCGCGAGCGGGCGGCTGAAGGGCGAGCCGGCGGCGTAGATGGCCTCCTGGAAGGCCATCTCGGCCCTGCGTCGTGGCTCGGCCTTGGCCTGCATCAGGTCGTACAGCCGCTCGTCGCGCAGTCGCTCCACCTCGCGCGCCGGGAAGGCCGGCTCCAGGATCGTCTCGGCCAGCAGCGCCAGGGCAGGCCCGAAGTGGCGGCGGGGTACCTCGACCGAAGCGTTGAAGGTCTCCCAGCCTGCCTCGGCGTGGATCTCCGCACCGAGGCGCTCCGATGCCTCGATGAGCTCGATGGCGTCGAGGCGCCGGGTGCCTTCGGTCAGGGCCCGCGCCGCGAGCGCGGTGACCCCGGCCTGCTCGGCGGGCTCATTGCCGGCCCCGCCCTCGACCACGATCTGCGCCATCAGCAGGGGCCGGCCCTCGAGGTGCGCCGAGATGACCGTCAGCCCGTTCTCCAGCCGATCACGCCGGAAGCCCGGGAATCGGTACTCGCGCGGCGCTCCCGGCTCGGGCCGTCGGTCGAGGATCCCGAGCCCGCTCATGCCGCCACCTCGGTCGTTTCGTCCACACGCGGGACGTAGGTCAGCACGGCCCGGTTGTCAGGCCGGAAGACATCCGCCGCTGCCTCCTGGATCGACGCCGCGCCGACCGCGAGGTAGCGCGACAGTTGCTCGTTGATCAACTCCGGCCGGTCGAAGAGGAGCGTGTACATGCTGAGCCGGTCGGCGACCTCCTCGACCCGGCCCAGCGCGCTCAGTTCCATCGACTCGATGAGCGCCTTGGCCCGCTCGAGCTCGTCGTCGGTGACCGGCTCGTGGGCCATCCGCTCGAGCTCCTGCCAGAAGGCGCGCTCGACCGTCTGGGCGTCCGACTCCGGGCGCACGGTCGCCCAGCCGGCGAAGATGGAACGGTCGGTCACCAGCGGCAGCGTGAAGGCGGCCACGTCCTGGGCGATCTGCTCGTCGCGCACGAGCCGGCGGTGGAGGCGGCTGCCGCGCCCCCCGGCGAGGATCTGGCCGGCCACCTCGAGCGCATCGAACTCGGCCGTGCCGAAGACCGGCGTGCGCAGCCCGAAGTAGACACGCGTCAGCGGCACGGCGTCGGGGACGACCTCGCGGATCTCGCCGCCGATGTGCGGCGCGAGCCCGGGCGAGCGCAGCGCCGGCGGCTCCGGGCCGGCCGGGATGGGCCCGAAGTAGCGCTCGACCGAGGCGAAGGCGGGCTCGAGGTCCACGTCGCCGACGATCGAAAGGACCGTGTTGCGCGGCAGGTAGTACGTCTCGAAGAAGCGGCGCACGTCATCGAGCGCCGCCGCGTCGAGGTCGGCCATGGACCCGATGGGCGTGTGGTGGTAGGGGTGCTCGGGCGGGAAGACGGCCGCCATCAGCTTCTCGTAGAAGGAACCGTAGGGCCGGTTGTCGTAGGACTGGCGCTTCTCGTTCTTGACCACGTCGCGCTGGTTGTCGAGGTTCTCCTGGCTCAACGCATCGAGCAGGGTGGCCATCCGGTCCGCCTCGAGCCAGAGCGCCAGCTCGAGCTGGTTCGACGGCAGTGTCTCGAAGTAGTTGGTCCGGTCGAAGTAGGTGCTCGCGTTGCACACCCCGCCCGAGGCCTGCACGATGGCCATGTGCTCCGCCTTGCCCACGTGTCGCGAGCCCTGGAACATGAAGTGCTCGAAGAGGTGGGCGAAGCCGGTCTTGCCCGGCTGCTCATGGATCGAGCCCACGCCGTACCAGAGGTTGACGGCCACGACCGGCACCAGGCGGTCCGGCGCGACGATGACACGCAGCCCGTTGGCGAGGCGGCGCTGTTCGAAGCGGATGACCGGGACATCCGGGTCGGTGCGAAGCATGCTGGCTCCAGCTAGGGGTGGGCGCGGATCGTGCCGCAGGCGGCGGCGGGCTGGACCGGTCGCGCGCGACGCGTCGATTGTGCCACCCCTTAGCGGCAGCGCGTCGGCCACCGTGGTGCCTCCTGTCACCGCGAGCTGAGGCCGGGACGCGCGCGATGGCGCCGCTTGGCCTAGCATCACCGCCTCACACCTCTCTCGACCACACAACCCAGGAGGCGTCCATGCTTCGTGCCCGCGTGGCCTCGCCCCGGCGGGGCCGGTTGCTCACCCTCGTCATCTGCCTCGTCCTTGCCGCGCTCCTGGCCGGCCCAGCCGTAGCGACCCACGAGCCGAGCGGCGCAGCCGGCTTCAAGACCGGCCAGGATGAGATGCTCGTGCCGCGCCTCGCCGGCGCCACGGCTGAGGCGCTCATCACGGTCGGCGAGAAGGTCGGTGGCTACCGCTTCGAGGCCATCCCCGACGGGATCGCGCTGCGCACGCGCGGCCACGGCCGAGTGGACGTCTACGTCAACCACGAAACGTCGACCGTGCCCTTCCCGTACACGAGGCCGAACGCCACCACTGGCGCGCGGCCGACCGCGGCCAACTCGCAGAACGACTTCGACAATTCGCAGGTCAGCCGGCTCGTCCTGAACCGGCACTCGGCCGGCGTCCTCTCCGGTCGGCTGGTCATCCCGTCGAGCGCCAACTACCAGCGCTTCTGCTCGAGCTTCCTGGCAGGCGCGGCGCAGGGCTTCGACCGGGAGATCCTCTTCACGAACGAGGAGGCGACCGACTTCGTCAGCCGTACGGGCACGGCCTGGCCGGCCCCGCTGAGCGAGCCGCCGTCGGAGCAGGCCGGCGTCGTGGTGGCCTACGACGTGCGCACCGGCGCGTACCGAAGCATCCACGGCATGGGCCGCCTCAACCACGAGAACTCACTGGCGGTGCCTGGCTACAGCGAGCTGATGCTCGTGACCGCCGACGACACCTTCAGCAGCAACCCGCCCTCGAGCCAGTTCTACGCCTACTTCGCGGACGACACCGACGCCGTCTGGGACGACGAGGGGTCGCTCTGGGGGTTCCGGGCCGACGACTGGGCCAGCTACGACGACTACTACGACTTCCCCGTCGGCTCCACCCTCGAGATCGGCGGCGAGTTCGTCGCCCTTGATGGCACGGCTGCCCGGGGAACGCAATCAGCGCTCGAGACCGAGTCTGATGCCCAACACGTCTTCCAGTTCATCCGGCTCGAGGACATCGCATACGACGCGGCGGAGCATGCGCTCTATGTGGCTGACACGGGCCGTGGCTCCTCGAGCGCCGGCAGCAACCCCTTCGCATCGACCAACGGCCGCATCTGGAAGTTCCGGCTCGATCCGGCGAACCCGCGCAACGTGCTCGGACTGTCGATCCTCGTCGAGGGCGAGGGGATCGACTTCAAGGATGCCGACACGATCCACAACCCGGACAACCTGGAGTTCGCCGGAGGCTGGCTCTACGTCACGGAAGACCCGGCCAGCGGCAACACCTACGACGCGTCCGAAGCCGGGGCCACCGGCGCGCGCATCTGGCGAGTCGACCCAGAGACGGGCGACAAGGAGGTCGTCTTCGAGGTCGACCAGTCCGCGGACGGCGGCGCCACCGACGTCGACCAGAAGCCCGACGCCAAGATCGGCACGTGGGAGGCGAGCGGCATCGTGGATGCGTCCGCCGCCTTCGGGCCGGGCGCCTTCCTGGTCGACGTGCAGGCCCATTCCCTCTGGGTCGAGAAGGCCCTGGGGCCGGATCTCACCGGCGTGGTCGGCGGCCCGGGCGGCACGGTCGGTCCAGATGGCGAACCCGACTGGACCTACAAGCGCGAGGGCGGGCAACTGCTCCTCGTTCGCGTGCCACTGGAGTAAGGCTCGCTCGCCACGTCCTGGCGAACTCGAGCCGCGAAGCCCGGCGGCACTCGGGAGCGTCCCGGCTGGCGGCGTCGCGCTCAGGTCCGGCTTGCCACCGGGCTGCGTGCCAACTCGGCCAGCGTCTCGAGCAGCCGGTCCACCTCGGCCGCCGTGTTGTAGTGCACCAGGCCGAGGCGCACCACGCCGCCCGTCTCGGCCAGCCCGAGTCGCTCCATGAGGCCGCTGGCGTAGAAGTCGCCATCCCAGGCGAAGATGCCGCCCCGGCCCAGCGCGGCGGCCAGCTCTCTCGGCGACCAGCCCTCGGCGGTGATGCTCACCGTCGGCACGCGCTCGGCAGAGCGCGTGGTGTCCGCGATGCCCACGACGTGCATGCCGGGCACCGCGGCCAGGCCTGCCAGCAGGCGCTCGCCGAGGCCACGTTCGTAGGCGGCGATGGCGCGCATCGCCGTGCGCAGCAGCAGTCGCCGGCCGACGGCGCCGCCCGCCTCCGGCACGAAGGGCGCTCCGAAGCGTTCGCCGACCTCGGCGATGTACTCGAGTGCCGCCAGCGCGCCGGCGATCGTCTCGTGGCTCTGAGTACCGGTCTCCCAGCGGTCCGAGGCCGGCCGGACCTTGTAGGCGGGCAGGCTGTCGAGCAGCTCCGCGCGCCCGTAGAGCACGCCCAGGTGCGGCCCGAAGAACTTGTAGACCGAGCAGGCCAGGAAGTCGGTGCCGAGCGCCTGCACGTCGATCGGCCCGTGCGGGCCGTAGTGCACCGCGTCCACGAAGGTCAGCGCGCCCGCCTCGTGCGCCAGGCGCACGATCTCGGCGACCGGATTGATGGTGCCCACGGCGTTCGACGCGTAGCCGACGGCGACCAAGCGGGTCCGCTCGGAGAGGGCCGTGCGCAGGCCGGCCAGGTCGAGCGTGCAGTCGGCCGGGTCGATGTCGACCATGCGCACCGTCGCCCCCGCGTCCTCGGCCATCAGGCGCCACGGGGTGACGTTGGCGTCGTGGTCGAGCCAGGTCAGGAGCACCTCATCGCCCGGGCGGAGCGTACGCCCGATCGAGCGGCCCAGGGCGAAGGTGAGCGAGGTCATGTTCTGGCCGAACTTGATCTCGTCCGGCGAGGCGGCACCGAGGAAGTCGGCCATGGCCACGTGTGCCTCGTCGAGCATCGCGTCGCTGCGCTCGCTGGTCACGAAGGCGCCTCCGCGATTGGCGTTCGACTCGCGGTAGTAGCGCGACACGGCCTCGACGACCCGCTCGGGGACCTGCGTGCCCGCGGGACCGTCGAGGAAGACCGCCGGTCGGCCGTCGACGGTCAGCGAGAGCGCGGGGAACTGTGCGCGCAGTGGCTGCGGATCGAAGCTGGCCATGGGTCCTTCTCCTTGCCGCCGACGGTAGCACGGCGCACGGCCAAGGCGTCAGGCGCGGCGCACGACGGCCGCCTCGACCTCCGCCGGGGAGCGCAGCACGTGGACCGCGGCGTAGCCCTCGCGGGGCAGCAGCGGCAGCGTCGCCTCGAGCCTGCGCAGCTGCTCCTCGATGACCTCCCGCCGCACCACCCGTCCCGGGCGCTGCCCGTTGTAGGCCAGCAGCAGCTCGAGCGGCAGGTCGAAGACCAGCGCCAGCGCCGGTCGGCGGAAGGCTGCGGCCATGCCCAGCAGCGTTCGCCGCGCGGCACGTCCCAGGTTGGTGGCATCGACCACGCTCAGTCGCCCGCGGGCGAGCCGCCGCGCGGCGACCAGGTGCAGCACCTCGAAGGCGGGGCGCGACGCGGCCTGGTCGTCCTCGTCGTCGGCGACCATGGCCCGGAATGCGTCCGAGGAGAGGATCTCGCTGACCCGGAAGTGGCGCCGCGCGAAGGTCGACTTGCCGCTGCCCGACGGCCCGACGAGCAGCACCAGTGCACCGGCCGGGACGACGATCTCCACTCAGGCGGGCACGCTCGGGCGGGCCAGCCACTCGTGCAATGGCTGGACCTCGTCGAGGCGGCCGACCACGGCCGGATCCAGCGAGCGAGCCGCCTCCACGGCGGTGTCGATGCTGGTCAGGCACAGGATGCCCTCGCCGATGGCGGCGTGGCGGATGGCGGCCGCGTCGCGCACCGGTCCCGGGTGCGGCGAAGGCGTGTTGACCACCAGCGCCACCCGCCCCGAGGCGATGACCTCCAGGATGGACGGGGGCCCCGCCTCCTCCGCCACGCGCGCCACCTCCTCGACGTCGTGGCCCAGCTCGCGCAGCCGGGCAGCGGTGCCCGTCGTGGCGGCGAAGCCGTAGCCGGCGCGCGCCAGCGCTTCGGCCAGCGCGGGCAGTGCGGCCTTGTCTCGATCGGCCACGGAGACCATCGCGAGCGCGCCCTCGTCGCCGGCGACGGGCGGCCGCAGGGCCGCCGCGAGCAGCGCCTTGGCCATCGCCACGGGCGCCTCACGGTGGAGGCCGATGACCTCGCCGGTGGACTGCATGCTCGGCCCCAGCGACGGATCGACGCCGCGCAGCTTGGCGGTCGAGAAGACGGGCGCCTTGACGGCCACCAGGTCGGGCGGCTCGAGCAGGCCATCGGGCCAGCCCAGGTCGGCCAGCCGGCCGCCGAGCGCGATGCGCGTGGCCAGCCCGACCATCGGCACCCCGGTCACCTTCGACAGGAAGGGCACCGTGCGGCTCGCGCGCGGGTTGACCTCGAGCAGGTAGACGCCGTCCTCGCGCACGATGAACTGGGCATTGACCAGGCCGCGCACGCCGAGCGCCAGCGCGACGCGGCGCATCGAGTCGACGATGAGATCACGGTCGACCGCCGAGAGGCGCTGCGGCGGGAAGACGCCGATCGAGTCGCCCGAGTGCACGCCGGCCCGCTCGACGTGCTCGATGAGGCCGGGGATGAGCACCCGCTCCCCGTCGCAGAGGGCGTCGACGTCGACCTCGAGGCCCTCCAGGTAGGCGTCCAGGCGGACGGGTCGGTCGGGCGCCACGACGTTGGCTGCGGCGAGCTGCGCGGCCAGGTCGCCCGGCCCGTAGGCGAAGTCGATGGCCAGGCCGCCGATGACGTAGGAGGGACGCACGATGACGGGGTAGCCGATGCGCTCGGCCACGGCCAGCGCCTCATCCACCGAGCGGGCCATGCCGCCCTCGGGCTGCGGGATGCCCAGGCGCTCGACGAAGGCGGCGAAGCGGACGCGCTCCTCGGCCTGCTCGATGACCCCGGTATCGAGGCCGAGCAGCGGCACGCCGGCCGCGTCGAGCGCCTCGGCCAGGTTGAGCGGCGTCTGGCCGCCGAACTGCACCAGCGCCGGCAACCGACCCTCGCCGTGCGGCGTCTCTGCGCCGATCACCTCGAGGACGCTCTCGGGATCGAGCGGCTCGAAGTAGAGCCGGCTCGAGGCATCGAAGTCGGTCGAGACCGTCTCCGGGTTGGAGTTGACCATGACCGCCTGCCAGCCCTCCTCGCGCAGAGCGGCGGCGGCCTGGACCGCGCAGTAGTCGAACTCGATGCCCTGCCCGATGCGCACCGGGCCGGAGCCGACCACCAGCGCCGCCGGGCGAGCCACCGGTGGCGCCTCGGGCTCGGAGCCGGCGGCGGCGTAGGTGGCATAGAAATAGGGAGTCTCGGCGGCGAACTCCGCGGCGCAGGTGTCGACCATGGCGAAGCCCGGACGCAGCCCGAGCCGCGCGCGCTGGGCCGCCACAGCCGCCTCGTCGCTGCCGCTCAGCGTCGCGATGTCGCGGTCGCCGAAGGCGGCGCGCTTGGCCGCCACGAGCAGCTCGTCGGGCAGCGGCCGGCCGGCCGCTACGAGGCTGCGCTGCTCGCGCAGCCGCCCCTCCAGGTCGACCAGGCGTTCCATCTCGGCCACGAACCAGGGAGCGATGCCCGTCACCGCCTGCAGCTCCTGCGCAGGCAGACCGCGCCGCAGCAGCGCCAGCAGCCGCCAGAGGCGCGAATCCGAGGGCGCCAGGAAGCGGCGTAACACGATGGGCCGCGCCGCGGCGACGGCGTTGGCCGAGCTGGCGCAGACCATGCCGTCGGCGTCGACGTAGACCTGGCCGACGATCTCGGGCCGCTCGACGTCGCCGCTCTGCTTTCCGATGCGCGGCGCCACGCCGGCCAGATGATCGAGCGTCGGCGCCCACCCCGGGTCCTCGGCCAGGAAGCCGGCGCCGGCCTGCTCCAGGCCTCGCAGCGCCTTGTTGAGCGCAGCGCCGAAGGTGCGCTCGATGGCCATCACCTCGCCCGTCGCCTTCATCTGCGAGCCGAGCCTGCGGTCGGCCGTGGGGAACTTGTCGAAGGGGAAGCGGGGCAGCTTGACCACGATGTAGTCGAGCGCCGGCTCGAAGGCGGCCACGGTCGTCCTGGTGATCGCGTTGGGGATCTCCGCCAGGCGCCGCCCGACGGCGATCTGGGCGGCCACGCGCGCGATCGGGTAGCCGGTCGCCTTGCTGGCCAACGCCGACGAGCGGCTGACACGGGGGTTGACCTCGATCACGGCGTACTCGGCTGCGTCGGGCGAGAGCGCGAACTGGACGTTGCAGCCGCCCTCGACGCCGAGGGCCCGGATGATGGCCAGAGCCGCCGAGCGGAGCCGCTGGTGGACCTGGTCGGGCAACGTCTGGACGGGCGCCACGACGATGCTGTCGCCGGTATGCACGCCGAGCGGGTCGACGTTCTCCATGGAGCAGACAGCGATGCACGTGTCGTCCGCGTCGCGCATCACCTCGTACTCGATCTCCTGCCAACCGACGAGGCAGCGCTCGACGATGACCTGGCCGATGGGGCTGGCGCGCAGGCCCGAGCGGACGCGCGCCTCGTAGTCGGCCTCCGTCTCGACGATGCCGCCGCCCGAGCCGCCCAGTGTGAAGGCGGGCCGGATGATGGCCGGCAGGCCGATGCGCGCCAGGGCGCGTGCCGTCGCCGTGGCCCGCTCCTCAGGCGTCGCGCCC
>DASSPM010000136.1:0-3286 GCA_035699625.1 Candidatus Limnocylindrales bacterium
CTTCGGCCTGGCCTCGGCGGGCGTGACCGTGGCGCGCATGGTCGGCATGGCCGTCGGGCTGGCGGCGCTGACCGCCTTCGGCTCGGAGCGCATCGAGGCGCTCAGCGTGGTGCTGCGCGACCAGGCCGCTCGCGACGCCATCCTGCCCGAGGCGCTGCGCGGCCGGCCCCTCCAGGACGGCCTGGTGGTGGAGGAGCTGGAGCGCTGGGCGGCCCACCAGGCGGCGGGCATCCTGGGCGCCCTCTTCGCCCTGGCCGCCGTCGTCACGCTGCTTGCCGTGCTGCCGGCCCTGGCGCTGCGCAGGGCTGGGCTGGCGCCGGGCGCTGCCCTCGTGCAGACTGCCGCCGATGGGACCGACGGAGACGCCGACGACACCGCCCGCGGCATCGCCGCCGAGGGCCTCGGCGGCTGACGTGCCCAGTGTGCGCGCCTGGGCCTCACGCAAGGGCCGCCTCGAGGAGCTGCAGGGACACGAGGCCATCAGGGAGGCCGCCCGCGACCGCCACGCCCAGCTCTGGATCGACCTGACCGCGCCTTCTCCGGGCGAGCTGCGCGCCGTGGCCGACCTGCTCGGGCTGCACCCGCTCATCGTCGAGGACATCTCCGAACGCAACCAGCGCGCCAAGGCCGAGATGACCGGCGAGGTGCTGCACATCGTCATGTTCGGGCTGCGCTACGACGGCAAGCTGGAGCGGCCCGAGGTCGACGCCGTGCTGGGCCGCCGCTTCCTGCTCACCGCGCACGACGCCGACTGGCAGCCCGACCCGGCCGTGGCGCGCATCGGCATCGAGACGCTCCTGTCCGGTGGCCCCGACTACGTCCTCTACGCCATCGTGGACTGGCTGGTGGATGGCTATCTGCCCGTCTTCGACCGCATCGGAGACGAGCTCGATGCGCTGGAGGACGAGATCGTGCGCCGGCCCGAGGCACGCCAGGTGGAGCGGCTCTTCGCCGTCAAGCGCGACCTGCTCGAGATGCGCCACGCCGTCTCGCCCCAGCGCGAGGTGCTCAACATGCTCACCACGCGGGACCTGCCCTACGTGCGCCCGGAGCGCGTGCTCTACTTCCGCGACGTTTACGACCACCTGGTGCGCTTCACGGACGAGCTCGACACCTACCGGGAGCTGGCCTCGACCGCCCTCGAGGCGTACCTCTCCACGGTCAACAACAACCTCTCGGTGGTCATGAAGCGGCTCACCGCCATCACCGCCATCCTGGCCGGGGTGGGCGCCGTGGCCGGCATCTTCGGCATGAGCGAGGCCACGGCGGCCTTCCAGGCGAGCGAGGGCCCCGGCTTCTGGCTGGTGGCCGGCGGCGTGCTCCTCGTGGGCGCCGTCGTGTGGGTCTACTTCCGGGCCATCGACTGGATCTGAGGCACGCCCCGCGCGCGGTGGGCCGGGCTCAGGCGCAGATGCGCGGCTTGGCCTTCGGATGGGCCTCCGCGTGGTTGGCCGGCTGCACGCTCAGCAGGCGCGCCGCGACCTGCAGCTTGGGGATCGTGCCTTTGCGACCCTCGCTGGTCTGCAGGACCACGCGCTGCTCGTTCGGCCCGACCGAGCTGGCCAGCGAGAAGTCGGTCGCGTGGCGCTTGACGCGGAAGATCTCGTAGATGAAGAGGTGGTCGTCGTCGGTGTAGACCTGCACCAGCGCGCCGAGCAGCTCCGCGCCGTCGTCGCGCTGCGAAGCCTCGAGGAGGGGCAGGAACATGCCCTCACGGGCATGCGCGTAGATGTAGGCCGTCTTGCCCTTCTCGGCCGGCAGGCCGAGCTTGGCGCCGGGGTCGACGAGGTACTGCGCGATGTCGCAGAGCGGGTAGTTGCCAGGGTTGCCGGGCGGGTCGTAGTCCGACGAGAGGATGGGCAGGTCGATGCCGGCGAAGACGACCACCACGCGCGTCGGCGCGGCCAGGCCGGGGGCCGAGGTGGGCCCGGCGGTCGGCGTCGCCGCGGGGCTCGCGCTGGGGCCGCCAGGCGATGGCGTGACGGCGGGCGTGGGCGTCGGGAGCGCGGTCGGTGTCGAGCTCGGCGTGGGCAGCGCGCCCGTGGTCGGCGGAGAGGCGTAGGAGAGGAGGCCGGCGGCGAGGAGGGTCACGCCGGCGGCGGTGATGAGCGCCGGCAGGAGGCGGTCCATCAGCCAGTGGCGGAGATGCATCGGAGCCGGATGCTACCAGCAGGCCCACGGAAGCTCTCATGGGTCGAAGGTCCGGGTCGGCCTTACACTCGGCAGCCATGCGTGGCTCCGTCCTCCTCGGTCTCGTCCTGGGGCTGCTCGCCGTCGGTGTCGCCGCGGCGGTCCTGCTCGCTTCGATCCCCGAGCGGCCGCTCGGCCTGCCCTCGACGGCGCCGGCGACGCTCGGCGGCAGCCCCACTGGCGACCCGGGCGGCACCGCTTCGCCGGGCCCGACCGGCTCGCCCAGCGTCGGCTTGCGCGTGGGCGACCAGGCGCCGCCGCTCAAGGTGGCCCAGCTGGGCGGCGGCGAGATCGACCTGGCGCGCCTGCGCGGCAAGCCGGTCTGGGTCAACTTCACGGGTACCTACTGCCCGCCCTGCCGTGACGAGATGGGCTTCTTGCGCCGCTTCGACGCCGAGCTCAACGAGCGCCTGACGATCGTGGCCGTCTTCGTCAAGGACGACCAGGACGCGGTCGCCTCGCTGGCGGCGGAGCTCGGCCTGACCTTCCCCATCGGTCTCGACCCGAACGGCGTGGCCGAGCGCGAGTGGAGCGCCTACGGCCTGCCGGTCCACTACTGGCTGGACGGCGAGGGCATCGTGCGCGGCTTCGCCTTCGGCGGCCCCGACCCGCAGGCCTTCCTCGACGGCGTCCGCTCGGTGCTGCCCGACGTCCAGATCGAGCTGTGAGCGGGGCGCTCACTGCGCGGCAGGCGCTGGCCGCCGCGCAGGCCTCGCTCGCGGAGCGGCCGCTGCTCGTCGTCTCGGACTTCGACGGCACGCTCAGCCACATCGTGCTCGACCCGTGGGGGGCGAGCATCCTGCCCACGGCGCGGCGGGCGCTGCGCCAGCTCGCCGGCATGTCCGGCGTGACCGTGGCCCTCCTCTCCGGCCGCACCGCGGCCGACGTCGCGGCGCGTGCCCGGGTCGGCGGCGCCCTCTACCTCGGCAACCACGGCCTGGAGCGTGCCTACCTGACGCGGCGCGGCAGGGCCGAGGCGCTGGCCGTGACGCGCGCGGCGGAGCACGACGGCTACGAGGTCGAGGTGGAGCGCATCGCGAGCTCGCTGCCAGGCCTCGTCCCCGAGCCGTGGCTGGTGGTGGAGCGCAAGGCGCCC
>DASSPM010000137.1:0-5867 GCA_035699625.1 Candidatus Limnocylindrales bacterium
CGCGCTCAGCCCGAGCGGGTCGTCGTCGGCGTCGTCGGCGTCGTCGGCGAAGGGGTTGACCGCCGCCCGGTCGGCCGGCGGCGCGAAGGGGTTGTCCTCGAGTCCGGGCCGAGTGGGGCGCCGCGGCTCGGCGACGACTTCCAGCCAGGCGGCGCGGGCCGCCTTGGAGCCTCGCTCCGCGTCCTCCCAGTAGTCGCAGCTGCGGTGGTCGAAGCCCGGGTCGGCGCAGGGCGGCACGAGCGCGAAGGTCGCCGTGTCCGTGACGTCGACGATGCGCAGCTCGGCCACGGCGCCGAGTCTAGCGCGGGGTGCTAGTCGCCCCTGGTGTACCAGATGGAGCCGGGCGAGTCGTAGTTGAGGCCCTGGCCGTTGATCACGTGGGTCGTACCCTCGTCGTCGATGTCGATCTCGAAGTAGTCCCCGAAGGGGTACTCGAAGCCCACGGACGTGATGTACGGCGGCATGCCGGCATCATGGGTCGAGACGTCCTGCTCGGCCGACCAGCCGCCGCCGCCGTTGGTCGAACTGCGGTAGTAGGTGTTCCAGAGGCCCCCGCCGACGCGGTCGTCCATCCAGGCGATGCGCACGTCACCTGCCGCCCCGGCCGCGATGGCGGGGAAGGCATGGTTCGTGCCCGCCGGGGCGGTCGAGACCTCGACCTTCGCCGACCAGGTCGTGCCGCGATCGGTCGAGCGGGAGAACCACATCCGCTCCGGCGCGCCCTTCGGACGCAAGGGCCCGGCGTTCCAGAGCAGATAGAGCGCGCCGGCTGCGTCCGACGCCAGGGCCGGCTGCGCACCGAGGTAGGCCCAGCCGCAGAGGTCGGCGGAGCAATCGGGCGGCGAACCGGACACGTCCAGCAGCTGGTCCGACCAGGTCGCGCCACCGTCGCGCGAGCTCGAGACGTAGATGTTGGCCGGCCCCTTGGCATTGCCGCTCTGCTCGTAGCCGTCCCAGGCGAAGTGGACGTCGCCGTTGGGCGTGACGGTGCCGCCGCCGGGCAGGGACCAGGAGAGCTTGCCGTTGCCGCCGCTCTTCGTCTTGACCGAGCGCCAGGTTTCCCCACCATCGTGCGTGTAGGAGACCCAGTTGGTCTGGGTGTGGTCGTAGGCGACGTAGACGTGCTGGCCGCGGACGGCGAGGATCGGCTTGTCCGTGCCGGCGTTCGTGTCATCCACGACCCAGCGCGTCCAGTTCGCGCCGAAGTCGTTCGAACGCGCCACCACGATGTCGCTCTTCTGCTTGTCGAGCCAGGCCGCCCAGACGGTCCGGCCATCGACCGGGTCGACCGCGATCTGCGAGTCCCAGCCCTTCTCGAACTCGACCTGGATGGGTTCCGGCGCAGACCAGGTGCTGCCGCGGTCGCTGCTCACGGTGAGCACCTGGGTCGGGCTGAGGCACTCCGGGCAGCCCGGCACGCCGAAGTACTGCGCGTAGAGGACGTAGATGTGCCCCAAGCGGTCGGCGGCGATGGCCGGCTCCCACTGGTCGCCACTGGTGAAGCCGAGGCGGACCTGGGTGCTGAAGCCGCCGCCGTGCGCGGCCGGCGCGATCGCCGGGCCATCGGGCTGGGCGGCCACGACCGCTGGCTTGACCTGTCCGCTGCGCCGCTTGGCCTTGTCGGTCGCGTCGTCGATCAGCCCTCCGGCGCCGAGATACAGCGCGGCCAGGAGGACCGCCATGGAGACCACGAGCGCGCGCTGGAGTCGTGCGCTGGGGCCAGCCATCAGCGCATCGATGGCCCGTCCGCCGCTGTCCATGGATCCCTCCGTCCTCATGCCCGCCCCGGCCGCAGATCGGCGCGTGCCGCCGCTTCATCGTCGGTGATGCCGATGGTCGCACCGCTGTCCAGCCCCGTCGCGCCGAGAGTCCCGTCGCGCCGGGTGTCGTGCTCCGAGGCTGCCGCGCCGGTCGGATCAATCGGCCGGCAAGAGGTCCGCCAGGTGGCCGTCGCGAACCAGCTCGAGTGCCGCCGCCATGTCCGGGCCGGGTTCCCGGTCCGACTCGAGGTGTGGCACGCGGGCGCGGACGCGGGCGTGCGCCTCGGCCACCCCGGCACCCGGGCGGAGGCCACCGGCGACCCGGAAGTCGAGTCCCTGGGCGGCGCAGAGCAGTTCCAGCGAAACCACCCGCTCCACGTTGCGCAGCACGTCGCGGGCCTGCCGGGCGGCGATGGAGCCCATCGAGACGTGGTCCTCCTGGTTGGCGCTGGTGGGGATCGAGTCGGCCGAGGCCGGATGCACCAGCACCTTGTTCTCCGAGACCAGCGCGGCCGCCGTGTACTGGTGGAGCATCAGACCGCTGTTGAGGCCCGGCTCGGCGACCAGGAAGGGCGGCAGCCCGGAGAGGCGGCCGTCGATGAGCAGCGCGATGCGCCGCTCGCTGATGGAGCCCAGCTCGGCGATGGCCAGCGCCGCGAAGTCGAGTGCCAGGGCCACCGGCTGGCCGTGGAAGTTGCCACCCGAGATGACCGTGCCGCCGGCCGTGGCCAGCGCGCCGGGGTCCGCGTCCGCGCCGCCGGGGAAGACGAGCGGGTTGTCGGTGGCGCTGTTCATCTCGCGCTCCAGCACGGCACGGGCGTAGGCCAGCGCGTCGGCGCTGGCGCCGTGCACCTGCGGCACGCAGCGCACGGAGTACGGATCCTGCACCTTGTGCGGCAGCCCATGGTGGGAGCGTTGCAGCTGCGAGTCGCGCAGCAGGTGGCGCAGCTGGGCGGCCACCCGCAGCTGCCCGGGGTGCGGCCTGGTCTGGTGGTAGGCGGCGGCGAAGGCCACGTCCGTGCCCAGCAGCGCCTCGGTGCTCATCGCCGCGGCCACGCTCGCGGTGGCCAGCAGGCGCTCGGCGTCGAGCACCGCGAGGGTGCCCACGGCGGTCATCATCTGCGTCCCGTTGAGCAGCGCCAGGCCTTCCTTCGCCTCGAGGTGGAGCGGCTCCAGGCCGGCGTCCACGAGCGCCTGACCGGCGGGCCGCCACGCGCCGCTCACCTCGACCTCGCCCCGGGCGATGATGGGCAGGGCCAGGTGCGCCAGCGGGGCCAGGTCCCCCGACGCGCCGACCGAGCCCTGCTCGG
Source organism: Candidatus Limnocylindrales bacterium (assembly GCA_035699625.1). GTDB lineage: Bacteria > Chloroflexota > Limnocylindria > Limnocylindrales > CSP1-4 > DASSPM01. The sequence goes on from DASSPM010000137.1 coordinate 3,071, forward strand.
GCACGGCCGGGTGGATACCCAGGCGCAGGAAGTCGAGGAGGCGCTCGACGACCTCCGGCCGGCAGCCGCTGTAGCCGAGCGCCAGCGTGTTGGCGCGTAGCAGCAGCATCGCCCGGACCGTCTCGCGCTCGAAGCGCGGCCCCACGCCGACGGCATGGCTGATGAGCAGGTTCTCCTGCAGGCGGCGGGCGTCGGCCGGGTCGATGCGCTCGGTGGCGAGGTCGCCGAAGCCGGTCGTGACGCCGTAGACCGGCTCGCCCGAGTCGACGATGCGCTTGATGGCAGCGCGGCTGGCGGCCATCCGGTCACGGGCGGCCGGCTCGAGCTCCACGGCCCGGCCGAGGCGCGCCACGGCGGCGACATCCTCGAGCCGGAGGTCGCGGCCGGTCAGGCGCAGCAGCTCGGACACGGCTCAGCGCAGGCGGCAGGTGACACTCGGGCGAGGATAGCCGTCGGCGCCGCCGGTGGTCAGTCCCAGGTGGCGCCCCGGGTGCCCCGCACGTGGGCCATGTCGTTGGCCAGCAGCAGCTGCGCGCCCGAGCCGCGTGGCCCGGCGAAGCGAAGCACCGTCAGGTTGGCCGGCTCCTGGCGGAAGCGCTTACGGTAGTCCCTGACGGGCACACCCAGGGCGACGCAGAGAAGGATCCGGTTGGTGGTGCTGTGGGCGACCACGAGCAGGCGGCGGTCGTCGGCGGGCCTGCCCGGGACGGACTCGCTCCACTCGACGGCCTCTTCGAGGAAGGCCCGCGTGCGCCGGGCGACATCCTCGCCGCTCTCGCCACCCGGGCAGGCGAGACCGGCGGGGTCCATCTCCCACAGCCGGCGCGCGGGCCCGTCGCGCTCCTCGATCTGCTCGTAGGTGAGGCCTTCCCAGCTGCCGTAGTCCATCTCCAGCAGGCGTGCGTCGGTTTCCGCTGTCGCCTCCGGGGCGACGATGGCCGCCGTCTCGCGGGCGCGGGCGAGCGGGCTCGACACGACCCGCCCGAACTCGACCCCCTCCAAGCGCACCGCCAGGGCACGGGCCGCCTCAACCCCGTCCGACGAGAGCCCGATGTCGATGCGCTGGCCGAGATGCTGCTCGGGCTCCGAGCGGGCCGTCCGGCCGTGCCGGGTCAGGACGAGGGTCAGCATCAGGACCGAGGTCGCGCGCGGGCCAGCAGCCAGACCAGGCCGAAGACGGCCAGCGTAGCAAGACCCGTGCCGAGCAGCAGCGTGGTCGCGGCCGAGGCACGCGCCTGCTCGGCATCGTCGGCCGGGCCGGCGCTCGGCGCGTGCGTCGGCGGCGGACTGGTCGTCGCAGGAGCGGGCGTGGCGGTCGCCGTTGCAGGAGCCGCCGAGGGTGGCTCGCCAGGTGGCTTGGGCTCCCCGAAGATCGAGACCGCCTCGGCCAGCAGCTTCTGACCATCGGGCATGGACAGCCAGGCGTACGGGCTGCAGCTACTTGGCTGCAGGGGCTGGCCTGGCCCTCTGAAGTGGGCCACGACGATGAAGGGGCCGCCGGTCAGCTTCACGCCGCACGTGTTCCCGCCGACCGTCCCGGTGACGGGGTCGTGCACCTCGCCGGTCTCGGTCAGGACGATCGGAGCCTCGCCCGGACCCTTGAACCAGCCCTGGACGACGACGGGCACGTTGTCGCCCGTCTGGGGCAGCGCCGTGCCGATGAAGACGGCCGCCTGTTCATCATCGAGATAGTCCCTGATCGTGGTGGGGAAGCAGGAACAGGCCGTCGCGGGCGCCACCGCCGCCAGCCAGGCGCCGACCGCCACCAGCAGCCAGCCGAGCCGCCACACCTGCCGCATCCGGGCCCCTTCCGCGTGTGCGCTATCCTGCCGGCACAGTCTGATACATGCCTCGCCTTCGGGGCAGGGTGAAGATCCCGACCGGTGGTCGGCAGGCCACGTGGCCTGCCAGCCCACGACCCGGGCCGCACTCGCGGCACGGTGGATCCCCTCGCAGGGAGCCGACGGTAAGAGTCCGGATGGGAGAAGGCGGGCGGCCGCGGGCCTTCGCGCGCGGGCCGAACGGCGTCCACTGCGACGCCGGGGCGCTCGGCGCCGCCCCGCGGTTCTCCCGACCCTGGCTCATCCCCTGGCCCGTCCTCGAAGGCCGGCCGGAGGTCTGCCCTGTCCAGCATCCGCGTCGAGAGCGTCCGCCGGACCTTCCCCGGGCCGGAGCGACCGCTCGTCGCGCTCGAGTCGGTCAGCTTCGATGTGCCGGCGCGCCAGGTGGCGGCCGTCATCGGTCCCAACGGCAGCGGCAAGTCCACGCTGCTGCGCCTCGTCGGCGGCCTGCTGGCGCCCGAGGCGGGCAGCGTCTCCCTCGACGGCCGCCCCGTCGTCGGGCCCGATCCGCGCGTCGGCTTCGTCTTCCAGGAACCGCGCCTGCTGCCCTGGCGCGACGCGCGGGACAACGTGGCCTACCCGCTCGAGCTGGCCGGCCTGCCGGCCGGGGCGCGGCGGCGGCGCGCCCTGGAGCTGCTCGAGCTGGTGGGCGTGGCCGACTTCGCGGCGGCCCGCCCGCACGAGCTCTCCGGCGGCATGCGGCAGCGCGTGGCCATCGCCCGGGCGTTGGCCCTGGAGCCGGCCGTGCTGCTTCTCGACGAGCCCTTCAGCGCCCTCGACGCGCTGACGCGCGAGCGGCTCAACGCCGAACTGCTCGAGCTCTGGGGCCGCACCGGCACGACCATCCTGCTGGTCACGCACAGCATCGCCGAGGCGGTCTTCCTGGCCGACCGCGTGCTGGTCCTCTCGCCCCGCCCCGGGCGCGTGGTGGCCGACGTGGCGGTGCCCCTGCCGCG
>DASSPM010000138.1:0-5246 GCA_035699625.1 Candidatus Limnocylindrales bacterium
GGCCGCCACGAAGACGCCGACGTCGGCAAGGTTGACCGAGGTCAGCAGCTCACCCCCGCGGTTGCGCTGGATCAGGTTGACCTTGTCGATGTAGGCGCTGAAGAGGAGGAAGGCCGCCAGGCTCGCTGAGGCGATGGCGTAGCCCTTGGTGAGCGCCTTGGTCGTGTTGCCGACCGCGTCGAGGCGGTCGGTGATCTCGCGCGCGCCGGCCTCGGCCTTGCTGAACTCGGCGATGCCGCCGGCGTTGTCGGTGATGGGGCCGAAGGTGTCCATGGCCAGGATGTAGGCCGTGGTCATGAGCATGCCCATGGTGGCCACGGCGGTGCCGAAGATGCCGCCCACGTTGCGGCCCTCGGGCGTGAGCAGGCCGGCCTGCTCACCCAGCCAGTGGCTGGCGAAGAGGGCGATGCCGATGGAGATGGCGGTCACGAAGGTCGTCTCGAAGCCGACGGCCGTGCCCGAGATGATGTTGGTGGCGGGTCCGGTCTTGGAGGCCTCGGCGATCTCCTTGACCGGCCGGAAGGTGCCCGCCGTGTAGTACTGGGTGATGTAGACGAAGGCGACGCTGGTGGCCAGGCCGACCAGCCCGCAGCCGAAGAACCAGACCCAGGCCGGCAGCCCGGGGCCGGAGGTCCCCGGGTCCATCATCACGCTGGTCGAGATGGCCAGGCCGATGACGGAGAGGCCGGTGGTCACCCAGTAGCCGCGATTGAGGATGTTCATCGGGTTCTCGTCTTCGCGGCCGTTGAGGAAGAACATGGCCACGATGGTCGCCAGCAGACCGAAGGCACGCACGACGAGCGGGAAGAAGATCCAGGCAGCAGCCTGCGCGTCGGGCAGCCCGTTGGCCTTGGCCACGGCGTAGGCGGCGACGCCCAGGATCATGGCGCCGATGTTCTCGGCCGCGGTCGACTCGAAGAGGTCGGCACCACGCCCGGCGCAGTCGCCCACGTTGTCGCCGACCAGGTCGGCCACCACGCCGGCGTTGCGCGGGTCGTCCTCGGGGATGCCGGCCTCGACCTTGCCCACGAGGTCGGAGCCCACGTCGGCGGCCTTGGTGTAGATACCTCCGCCGAGCTGGGCGAAGAGCGCCACGAACGAGGCGCCGAAGCCGAAGCCGACGATCAGGAAGGGTGCCTGGGCGGGGTTGGTGAAGCCGCCGAAGGCGGCGAAGATGCCCCACACGCCGAGCAGCGAGAGGGCGACCACGAGGAAGCCCGAGACGGCGCCGCCGCGCATCGCCACCTGCACCGCCTCGACCAGGCTGCGCCGCGCTGCGGCGGCGGTGCGCAGGTTGGCCTTGACGCTGATGTACATGCCGATGATGCCCGAGAGCATCGAGCAGGCCGCGCCGACCAGGAAGGCGACCGCGGTCAGCATGCCCAGCTGCGGGCCGAAGACGTCGGTGTCGGCGACTTCCTTGCCCTCGACCAGGCCGATGACCAGGCCGATGACCAGCGCGCCGCCCACGGCCAGGATGGCGATGGTGGTGTACTGGCGGCGGATGAAGGCCACCGCGCCCTCGAAGATGGTGCCGGCGACGTCCTGCATCGCCTGCGTGCCCACGTCGCGCCGGAGCACGTCCCGGGCGAGGTAGAAGGCGAAAAGGACCGCGGCCACCCCGGCGATGGGGATGATCCAGCGGATGGCATCGGCGAGCATCAGCGAGGGGACCTCCTTGGATCTGGGCGTGGGTCGTCAGGCGATCCGGGCCGGCGTCCAGGCCGCATCCCTCCCGATCCGGCTGGGGCCGGCGCGACGCGGCTGGACAAGGAAAGAGCCCCGGCCCGACCGGGGCTAACGGGTGTCTCCAGGCGCGCGGAGTGTAACAACGGGCCGAGTTCCCGGTCAAACGAGCGTGCGGCGCCGGAACCTTCCAGCGGCCGGACCACCGGGCGGCCCGCCGGGTCCAAGGAGGTGGATGGGACGGCCTCGATGACGGTCCCGGCGCCGGCGCCCCTATACTCCCCGGCTTGTGAGCCAACGACCGCTCGGCTGCCTCTTCGAGGTGGTCGAGACCCTCGTCCTGACCGTCGTCATCTTCCTCGTCATCCAGACCTTCGTGGCGCAGCCCTATCGCGTCGAGCAGGAGTCCATGCAGCACACCCTCGAGCAGGGCCAGTACGTGCTGGTGGACAAGCTGACCCCGCGCTTCGGGCCCTATGCCCGCGGTGACATCGTCGTCTTCGAGCCACCCGAAGGCGGCAGCGTGCCCTTCATCAAGCGCGTCATCGGCCTGCCCGGCGACAAGGTCGAGATCCGCGACGGCGCCGTCTTCGTCAACGGCACCGAGCTGGTCGAGCCCTACATCTATGACGGCGACACGACGCTGCCCACGGGCGAGGAGTCGAGCTACGTCGTGCCGCCCGAGCAGCTCTTCGTGATGGGCGACCACCGGGGCAACTCGACCGACTCGCGCGTCTTCGGCGCCATCCCGGTCAGCAACGTCATCGGCCGCGCCTGGCTGCGCTACTGGCCGATCGACACGCTGAGCATCCTGCGCCGGCCCGAGTATCCCGGCCTCGGTTCGACCGGCGCGCTGCCGCCACGTCCTGCAGATCGCGTCGCGGCCACGGGCAGCGCAGGACGCGTGACCGGCCGGCCGCTGAACGCGGTCCGGGCGGCCTAGCCGGGCCCATGGAGGCCCTGGCAGCCGGAGCGGCGCTGGGGGTCCTCCTCGGGTTGGCCGCGCTGCTGCGCGCGTCCGACGCCCGCCTGGCCGTGCTCGGCCTCGGCCTGGTGCTCCTGGCGGCACCCCTGCTGGCCCCCACGGGCAGCCCGGGCGGGCTCGGCTTCCGCGTCGTCTCGGCCATCATGGCCACCTTCCTGCTGTGGCGGGTGGTGCGCGACGCGGGCGTGCCCCTCGGGCGGCCGGCGCTGGGCGGCACGCTCGAGATCGCCTTCATCGTCCTGGCCGCGATGCTCGGGGCCGTGGCAGGCCCGGATCTCCTCGCCGGGCCGGCCAGCACCCCGGTCACGCCCACCAGCGTGGCCGCGCTCGCGGCGACCCTGGCCATCGGCGTGGCCGCGGCGGACCTGCTCCTCTTCTCGACCGACGCGCTGCGCCAGGTCGCCGGAGCGCTGCTCGCGCTCTCGCTGGGCGACGCGGCGCTGCGGACACTGGCCGGAGCACCGCCAGCCACTGGCGAGCTGGCCTGGGGACTACTCGTGCTGGCTGCCGGCCTCGTCGGGGCCCGCCTGGTCGGGGCCCAGGTCGCTGCGCGCGGCGACCTGGGCATCGCCGCGCGCCCGCACGAGGTCCCCGGCGCATGAGCCGGCCCGGTTGATGTTGCTCGCCTACCCCGCGGCCATGGGCCTGGGCGCGCTGCTGCTGGCCCTGGTGCCCGAGCGGCGCGGCCGCTGGCTGCTGCCGGCGACGCTTCTGGCCGCCGTGGTGGCGCTGCTGGCGCTGCCGGCCGGCCAGCCCCTGCGGCTAGAAGGCGGCGAGCTCGCCGCGAGCCCATACCTGCGCCTCTGGCTGCTGGCCGCTGCCGTGTCGCTGGGGGCTGCCTGGGCCACGGCCACCCTGGCCGGTGCCCCGCCCGGGCCGCGCGTCCTGGCCGGCCTCGCGGGCGGCCTGGCGCTCGTGGCGCCGGCACTGGCCGCGCCGCGACCGGCCGAAGGCCTGGCACTGGCCGTGGCGGGGGGAGCCGTTGCGCTGGCCGGCCTGGTGCGGCCCGGCGCGGGCGCGTTGCGCCTGGCGCGCGACCTGCTGCGCGACCTGGCCGCGGCAGGCATGCTCGCGCTGCTCGCCGTCGCCCTGCTCCTGCCCGAGCCCTTCCGTCCGCCCGAGCTCGACCTCGTGGCCGGTCTCGCCCTGGTCGGAGCACTCGCGCTGCGGCTCGGCCTCATGCCACTCCACGGCAGCGCCATCCGGCTGGCCGAGTCGGCGCCGCTGGCTGGGCCGGTGCTCATCGCCTGGCTGCCGGCGGCCTTCGTGGCAGCGCTGCTCGGCTGGCACGCCGCCGTGGCGGGCTCGCCCGAGACGGAGCTGGCCGCGGTGCGCCTGCTGCTCGCCGCGCTCTGCGCCGCGACCATCGTGCTGTCCGGCCTGGCCAGCCTGGCCAAGGACGACCTGCGGGCGGTGGCCGGCTACGCCGTGCTGGCCGAGCTGGCGCTGGCCGGCCTCGTCTTCGCCTCGACCGATGCCGCCGCCCTCTCGGCGGCCCGCGGCTGGCTGCTCCTGGCGGTCGTCGCCCGGTCCGGTCTCTTCGCGCTGGTGCTGCTGCTCGAGGCGTGGCACGGCACGCGGCGGCTGCCCGAGCTGAACGGATGGGCGCGCGTGGCGCCGGCGAGCGGCGCCGTCCTGCTCCTCGCACTGGCGGCGATCCTGGCCGCCACGCTCGGCTGGCCGGGCAGCGACCCGTTCGCCTGGCGGCTGCGCCTGGCGCAGAGCAGCGCGTGGCCGCTGTCGGTCGTGGCGCTGCTGGGCGTCGTGCCGCTGGCGCTGGCCCACGTCCGCCTGGCGTGGCACGGGTTGCGCCGGCCGGCAGAGCACCTCGTGGCCGACGTCCCCATGGAGCCAGGCGACCGCCCGCCGCTGCCACCGGCCCTGGACGACGAGCCCGCCCCCGGACCTCTGCCGCCGCGGGCCTGGCCGCGTCCCGGCCTCGGCCCGCTCGCGCCGGCGGCGCGTCTGCGAGGTCCGGCGGAGCGTCTGAGGGCCGCCGCCGCCCCCCGCCTCTCGGGCGCTCGCGCTGCCGCGCTCGCGCGGGCCGTGGCGGCGATGGGTGCCGGCCGGCGGCGCATGGCGCGTCTCTCGGGTCCTGGCGCGGCCCTCGCCAGCCGGGCCGACGCGCTGGCGACGACCGTGCGCGTCGATGGCCGCCTGCCCGCCGCGCTGGCCGTGCTCGTGCTGGCGCTGATGGCCCTGGGCCTGGCAGCCGGCTACGGTGGGCTCGCCGAGGCCGCGCGGATGGCCGGCGGCGCTGCCCTCCCCTCGCCGGGCGGGGCTCCCTGAGCGGCCGTCAGCCGCCCGGGGCGATCACCCAGCGGTCGACGTCGCGAGCGTAGTCGAGCACTTCCGCGGCCTCGAACCAGAGCGCCACCTCGTGGCGCGCCGTCTCGACGCTGTCCGAGGCGTGCACGATGTTCTGGCCCGTCTCGAGCGCGAAGTCGCCGCGGATGGTGCCAGGCGCCGCGTCGATGGGCTTGGTGGCGCCGTTGATGGCGCGCACCACGGCCACCGCGCCGGGACCCTCGAGGACGGCCGCCACGAGCGGCGCCGAGGTGATGAACTCGACCAG
>DASSPM010000139.1:0-3638 GCA_035699625.1 Candidatus Limnocylindrales bacterium
TCCGGGTCGGCGAAGGCGACCGCCGTGTAGACCCGCGTGCCATCGAGCTCCTCGTGCCATTCACCACGGCCGTAGCCGACGACGCGCCCCTCGCGCTCCGCCACGAGCACGTCGCGCGCAGGGTCCGAGTTGGAAAGGTGCTCGTACAAGGCCGCGAACTGCTCCACGGTGGAGAACCACTCCTCGCCTTCAGCGGCGCGCACCGCGTTGGCCAGGGCGTTCATGGCGGCGTAGTCGTCGGGTGCGCGGAGATGCCGGAAGGTGACGCCTTCCGGCGGCTCGACCTCCGTCCTGAACGTCAGGCTCGCGCTCATCGAAATCTCCCCGCGGGTGCGTGAGCCGGACGCTACCCGGCGGGTGGCGCGCTGTCGAGCGCCCGCCGGACGCGAGCGATGCCCTTCCAGGTGGGCCATAGGGCGACCACGAAGAGGAACACGCCCCAGGCAGGCTCGCCGCTGTACAGGTAGTCCGTTCCCGTGCTGAAGATCGAGTCGAGCGGCGGCAGCAGGTTGCCCACGTTGAGCAAGGCAACGAGGACGAGGCCCCCGAAGCCGATCCTGGGCAGCCGCGCGAACCAGGACGGGCGCGGTAGCTCGCGGCGGAAGGCGGCCCAACCGACGAGCACGACCAGCAAACCGATCACGGGCAGGAACGAGGCGCCCGAGCCCGAGCCACCGAAGGTGTTCGGTACCCAGGCCGTGCGGCACCATTCCCACGAATAGCAGGAGCGCGAGTAGCCGGTGTGGAGCGTGGCGGTCCACGGCGCCTGGAGCGCCAGGACGATGAGCCCGAGGCCGAGCCAGAAGGGCCACAGCGTCCGTCGGCGAAGCTGGGAAAAGCGGAACTTGGCCCGGAAGGTGCGCAGGCGCGTGCCGAGCGGGACGGTCGGGGTCGCGGCGTTGCCCGGCGCGAGTCGAACGGTCGGAGCTGGCGGGCTGTCGGCCGGAGCTGGCGCGATCCCGGCCGGAGCGTTCGGGGCAGCAAGCGGCGGGGCCGCGGTCGCGGCCAGGTTCGATTCGGCGGTCATCGGTCCCCCATGGCGTGGTTCGGTTGGGCATGGCGCCGCGCGGCCTGGGAGCCGGCGGTGAACTTGAGCATAGGGTCGGTGAGGACCCGCAGACATCCCGCAGATGCCGTAGCCGAGGGTAGGACCCGGTCTCGCTGGCGAGCGCCGCGCTGTCAGGTTTCCGCAACCTACCGCGGCCCTGATGACGCCCTCCACGGTACGCGGCGCGGACGACGCTTCGGTTCGCCGGCCCCCCGCCGGCTTGTGTAGACCTGATGGAGGTGGATCGAATGACCGAGGAACGAACCTGGCACGATCGCGATGAGACCGCGCCGGAGAACGAGGAGCACGGGACCGAGGCTGCCGGCGCAGGTGCCGGCGCGCTCGGCGGCGCCGCCGTGGGCGGTGCCATCGGTGGGCCTCCCGGCGCGGTCGTCGGCGGCGTCCTGGGCGCGGCTGGCGGTGCCATCGCCGGCGAGGCGGCCGAAGGTGACGACGAGGCCGGTTCGGCGGTCGGCGGCGCGGGCGGCACGCTCGCAGGCGCGGCCATCGGCGGTGCCGTGGCCGGGCCTCCCGGCGCGGTCGTCGGCGGGGCCGTCGGTGCGGGCGCGGGTGCCGGCGTCGGCGACCAGGTCGAAGAGGAGACCGAGGAGGACGGCCGCCCGACCGTCTAGGTCGGCGACCTGACCTGGTCTCGGGATCTCGGGCCCCGCGGCAGCAGCCGCGGGGCCCGAAGTATGTCCGGCGGCGACGCGCCTGAGAGGCGCCTGAAAGGCGCCTGCAAGCCGGCCCTGCCGACTGTCTTGCCCGGGCGTGACCCCAGCACGCGCAGGCTAGCCGCGTGCGCCCCGATCCCGGGTCGCACCTTCAGCACGTCAATCCCCCGATGGGAGGTACGCATGTCCAGCGTCCGCGAAAGCGTCGAGGTCCAGGTCCCCCTCAGCACCGCCTACAACCAGTGGACCCAGTTCGAGAGCTACCCGCAGTTCATGGAGGCGGTCGACCGCGTCGAGCAGCTCGACGATCGGCGGCTCCAGTGGACGGCCCGCGTCGGCCCCCGCACCAAGCAGTGGCAGGCCGAGATCGTCGAGCAGGTGCCCGACCAGGTCGTCGCCTGGCGCAGCACGAGCGGCGCCGAGAACTCCGGCCGCGTCACGTTCGAGTCGCTCGGGCCGGATCGCACGCGCGTGAACGTCGAGATGGAGATCGACCCCGAGGGCCTGGTCGAGAACGTGGGCGACGCGCTCGGCTTCGTCGACCGCCAGGTCAAGGAGGACCTGGAGCGTTTCAAGGCGTTCATCGAGAGCCGCGGCGTCGAGACCGGCGCCTGGCGCGGCACGATCGACCAGGGCGTCCGCTAGATCGGTCAGGTGGCGTCCGCCAGGCGCCACGAGCCAGCGCGGGCGGCGCCCTACGCGGCCGCCGCCCGCCACACGGGGGGACGAACCGATGAGTATCGAACTCGGCTACGCACTCTCGAGCGAGGAGCACGCGCCCAACGACCTGGTGCGGAATGCCGCGCGGGCGGAGGAGGCCGGCTTCACCTTCGCCCTCATCTCCGACCACTTCCATCCCTGGGTCGACCGCCAGGGCCAGAGCCCCTTCGTCTGGAGCGTCATCGGCGCCATCGCCCAGGCGACAGAGCGCCTGCGGCTGGGGACGGGCGTGACCTGCCCCACGATGCGCATCCACCCGGCGATCGTGGCGCATGCCGCGGCCACGGCCGAGGCGATGATGCCCGGCCGGTTCTTCCTGGGCGTGGGCACCGGTGAGAACCTCAACGAGCACATCCTGGGCGACAATTGGCCGCCCTCCGACGTGCGCCGAGAGATGCTCGAGGAGGCAGTCGAGGTCATCCGCCTTCTCTGGCAGGGCGGCTCACAGAGCCACTACGGCGAGTTCTACACGGTCGAGAACGCGCGCCTCTACACGCTGCCCGACCCGCCGCCGCCCATCTACGTCGCGGCCAGCGGACCCCAGGCAGCCGAGCTGGCGGGGCGCATCGGCGACGGCTTCATCGGCACCTCGCCGGAGCGGGAGCTGCTGCAGGCCTTCAGCGCGGCCGGCGGCAAGGGCAAGCCCCGCTACGGCCAGCTCAGCGTCTGCTGGGCCGCGTCCGAGAAAGCGGCCCGGCGCACGGCACACGAGTGGTGGCCGACGGCAGCCCTGCGGGGTGAGTTGAGCGTGGAGCTGCCGCTACCGGCGCACTTCGAGCAGGCCGTGCAGGGCGTGACCGAGGAGCAGGTCGCCGAGGCCGTCGTCTGCGGGCCGGACCCCGAGGCCCACCTGGCCAAGATCGAGGCGTACGCCGAGGCCGGTTACGACCACGTCTACGTACACCAGATCGGCCCCGACCAGCAAGGCTTTCTTCGCTTCTACGAGCGCGAGATCCTGCCCCGCATCGGCTCCAAGGGCGGCGGCCGAACGAACGGCCGCGCACGCACCAAGGTCGCCGGCCGCCGCTAGCCGGCCCGGCCGCCGCTAGCCGGCCCGGCCGCCAGCCGGCGGTCGGGGAACCATCTGCCGCCCATCGCAGTCCTACGCCGCAACCACCGGCCCCGAGCGACCGGCCAACGGCACGGAGGTCGCGGAGATGCGACGACTCTTCACGGCAGCGGCGGCGATCAGCCTG
>DASSPM010000140.1:0-33489 GCA_035699625.1 Candidatus Limnocylindrales bacterium
CCCGGCGAGGTGCCCGGCGACGTGCCGGGTCCCGTGGTCGTGCAGGCGCTGGCGACGAGCATCGCCGCGAAGGCGATGGCGCCGAGCTTCCTCAGCTTCATCTGCTGTGATCTCCTCCTTGCTCCCATTCCCCACGGTCCGGCGCGGAGTGCCTCGCCGGCGACTCCGTGGACCGGCGACCGCGATCGGGTCACCGTCTCCCTCGGTGCCCTGGGGCGGTTACCCACGCGCTACGGCGTCCTCCCACGGTGCCGTGTCGACGTCGAGGGACCATCCCGCTGGCTGCGCTGGAGCCGAACCGCTCGCGACCGCAACGCGCAGCCGTCCGGCCGCGCGTGCGATGCCGTATGATAGACACCGGCGTCTCGATTGCAAGACGGTTCCGAGCGCCCCGGGCATGAGCGGCCCCCGCCCGACAACGGGCCGGGACCACCCGGTGCGGCGCGCTCGAAGACGACGGCGGCGGATCCCGGCGCACGTCGGTGGCCCTTCGGGGACGCGGCCGTCGAGGCCGTGACGCCAGCGCGCGACCAGTGTCCTGGGCGCGCCCGAGACACCCACGAGGGGATGTTGGCCCGTGGAGTACCAGGTCCGTGACGCGCGGATCACCGATGTCGACCGGATCACGACGCTGCTGCATTCGGCTGCGCTCGATACCGGTGACAGCGGTGCGCCGCTCGGTTCGGCCGACCTCCTGCGCCAGCTGGTCTACCTGCCACAGGCGGTGGTCCTGGTGGCCGAGTCGCGCCGCATCATCGTCGGCGCGACGGTCCTGGCCCTGCGGCCCTCGGTCCGCCAGGGCGGCTTCGTGGGCACGCTCGACGTGATCGTGGTCCAGCCGGAGTACGAGGCGGCAGGGGTCATCGACTCCCTCGTCGCCGAGGCGCTCCGCTCGGCCCGCAACAAGGGTTGCGTCGCGGTCGAGGCGGCGATGCCCGACGATCCGGGCGAGCGGTCCCGGTGGGCGGGGTATGGGTTCGTCGAGGCGGGCCCGCACCTCGTTCGCGAGCTGGCGCCGATGGGCGCCGCGCGGCGCGGATGAGGCGGATGAACAACGACAACGGTCCCGCAGGACACGGCTGGACCCCGACAGACACGGCGCCCGTGGAGGCGCCCCGCAACCCGAAGACGGGCCAGCGGACATACAGGAGACCCAAGTGAGCAAGAACGTCGCCGTCTTCGTGGACGTGGCGAACATCTTCTACGCGGCCAAGGCGGCCGGCGTGGACATCGACTACGTCACGCTCTTGAAGGCGGCCACGGCCGGACGCGACTTCGTCCGCGCCTACGCCTATACCGGGCTCGACCCGGAGAACGAGAACCAGAGGCAATTCCACCAGTTCCTGGCCCGCAGCGGCTACAAGGTCGTGAGCAAGGACATCCGCAAGTACGGCGACGGCAAGGTCAAGGCGAACCTCGACATCGAGCTCGTGGTCGACCTGATGAAGACCGCCCGCAACCTCGACGTGGCGGTCATCGTGTCGGGCGACGGCGACTTCGCGCCGGCCATCCGCGCCGTCCAGGAGATGGGCGTCCGCTGCGAGGTCATCAGCTTCCGCGGCAACACCAGCTCCGACCTCATCGAGGTGGCCGACGTCTTCACCGACATCACGCAGATCGCGCGAGTGGAGAAGTCTGCTCGCAGCGGTCGCCGCGTCGCCGCCGAGGGCGACCTCTCCATGACCGAGGTGCCCGACAAGGAGACCGAGGGCGCCCCGCGCCGGCGTCGGCGGCGCACGGCCGCCGAGCGCGAGCCGGCCGCGGTCGCCGAGAGCGCCGTGGCCGCCGACGACGCAGGCCTCGGGCGCATCATCGTGCTGCCGGGCGAGAAGCTGTCACGCGTCGTGCCCACGGTCGACGAGGTGGGCGAGCCGGCCCAGGCTGCCGAGAGCGCCATGCCGGCGAGCCTTGATGGAGACGACGAGACGGCCGCGCAGGCCGGCGAGGCGGGCCGCCGCCGCCGTCGACGGCGCGGTGGCCGCGGCCGCGGCCGCGGTCGTGGCGGGGAGCGCGAGGCCATCGCGGCCGCCGAGCCGGCCGAGCCGCTCGAGCCGGGCGAGGAAGGCAGCGACGAGGACTACGTGGCCCCGCCGCGCCTGCCGAGCCACTCCACCTTCGGGTCCGTCTGGGACAGCCAGCTGGGCATGCCCTCGAGCCCGACCGTGGCCTCGGGCGCCGGTCTCGACGAGGACGAGGAGGAGCCGGAGATCCCGGAGTACCTGCTCGCCGAGCGCCGCCAGCGCGGCCGCGGGGGGCAGCGCGGGCCCCGGCCGCATGGCCGTGGCCGCAACGCGGCCTACCAGGCCGCCATCGAGCGCGAGCGCTTCGGGCGCAGCGGCACTGGTGGCACCTCCGGCGGCATGGGCGGCGGCTTCGGCGGCGCGCGGCGGGATGACCGCTCACGTGGCGGCCGGCCCGCCGGTCCGCCGCGCCGGGATCGCCAGCCGACACCCGCACCTCGGCCCGTCAGCGACAGTGCCGAGCCCTGGACCGAGGTGCCGCCCGAGGTCGAGGCTCTGCTGCGCGCCGAGCTGGCCAAGCGCCAGGCGGCGGCCGGGGCACCCGCGGCGAGTGCCGCCCCGATGGCGGCCGTCCCCGCAGCGACCGAGACCGCCGAGACGGCCGCGGAGGAGAAGCCCAAGCGGCGCACGACACGCAGCAAGGCCAGCGCGGAGAGCGCCGAGGCCTGACGTCGTGGCGCTGCTGACGCGGGGGCAGCCGGGCGCCGTCCGTGCCGTGGCCGAGGCCATCAGGAGCGGACGGCCGCCACAGGCCCTGCTTCTCGTCGGGCCGGCCCACGTGGGCAAGACGACGCTCGCGCTCGACCTCGCCGCCGGGCTGCTCTGCCAGGCGGCCAGCCCGGACGAGCGGCCCTGCTGGGCATGCGCCGCCTGCCGACGCGTGGCACACGGCAACCATCCCGACCTGCACCGCATCGCCCCCGAGGGCGCCGGCGGCCAGATCCGGATCGGCCAGGTGCAGGCCCTCGCCAGCGAGCTCGTCCTGCTGCCGTTGGAGGGACCCCTGCGCGTGGCCATCGTGGTCGAGGCGCATCGGCTCAATCCGGACGCCCAGAACGCGTTCCTCAAGACGCTCGAGGAGCCGCCGCCGGGGACCTGCCTGGTGCTCTGTGTGGAGGACGAGTCGGCCATGCTGCCCACGGTGCGCAGCCGTGCCGCGCGACTCCGCCTCGGGCCCTTGCCCACCGGCGTCCTGGTCGACCTGCTGAGCGAGCGAGGCGTGGCCGATGCCGCGCGCGCCGCGGCGCTCGCTCGGGCCGCCGGCGGACGGCCGGGCCTGGCGCTGGCGCTGGCCACGCAGCCGGAGGCCGGCCTGGTCGAGGCTCGGCTGCTGCGGCGCCTGCTCGATCTGGCCGCCGCGGACCGGCGGACGCGCCTCGGGGCGGCCACCGAGCTGCTCCTGGACGCCCTCGCCCTGAGCCGTGCCGAGCGGTCCGGCGCCGAGCGCCTCGAGGCGGACGCCGGCACCGCCTCACCGGCTCCTGCCGCGCCCGAGGAGTCGCCGAGCGTGTCGGACGTGGAAGATGCCACCAGCGGCCGCAGCGTGCGCGGCCTCTCCCCGGCCGACCGGCGCCTCGCGGCGGCGCGCCTGATCGAGATCTGGCGCGGACTGGGCCGCGACCTGCTCGTGGCCGCGCGCGGAGGACAGGGCCGCGTCCGCCGCACGGAGCTGCTCGACGAGCTGGCTGTCACCGCCGAGGGACTCTCGCTCCAGGCGCTGGTCACCTTCCTGCAACGCCTCGACGCGCTCGAGGCCGCCCTCGAGTCGTACGCCAACCCGGAGCTGCTGGTCGACTCCCTGCTGCTGGCCTGGCCGCGCCCGCGGCAGGCCGCCTGAGGTCACAGCCATGTCTGATGTGGAACGCTTGGAGGCACGCATCGAGGGCACCGTGCAGGGCGTCGGATTCCGCTGGTTCGTGGTCCGCCACGCGGAGCAGCTGGGGCTCGGTGGCTGGGTGGCCAATGAGTCGGACGGCAGCGTGCGTGTCGTGGCCGAAGGATCACCCGAGAGGCTCGACCGCCTCGAGGGCCTGCTGCGCGACGGCCCCCGGGGAGCGCGCGTCCGCGCCGTCCATGCACAGCGCCTGCCGGCCAGCGGCCGCCTTGACGGCTTCCACGTGCGTGCCTCCGGACACCGTGGCGACTGACGTGCCGGGAGCCCGATGCCTTGTGACGCTTGCTAATGTGAGCCCAGCGGGAAGCCGCCCCGCGTCAGCTCGAGAGGGGAGATCCGGCGCATGCCGATGACGGACGAGCAGAAGGTCGCGCTGCTGCGCGGTGTCGAGTTGCTGGCCGGTGTCAGCGAGCACTCCATGGCCGCCATCGCCCAGCGCACCGGCGAACTCACCTTCGCCCCCGGCCAGCGCATCGTCAGCCAGGGCCAGCTCGGCAACGGCCTCTACCTCATCGCCAGCGGCGCGGCGCGGGTGCAGCGCGGCGACGAGGTCCTGGCGCGCCTCGGGCCGGGCGAGGTCTTCGGGGAGCTGGCGGTGATCGACCAGATGCCGCGCTCCGCGAGCGTCGTGGCCGAGGAGCCGACGACCTGCCTGGCGCTCGCCTCGTGGGACTTCCTCGAGCTCGTCGAGTCGGACCCCAAGCTCGCCCTGGGTGTGCTGCGCGTGCTGGCGAGCCGCCTGCGCGCTGCCGGCGAGCGCCACCACCACTGACAGGAGGCCAGATGGCGACCGCCGAGGAGATCGTCGACGCGCTGGCGGGGCTGGCGCTCTTCGCCGACCTGGGCCGACCCGAGCTCGAGTCGGTCGCGCATACCTTCGAGGAGGCCTGGTTCCCCGAGGGGCAGCGCATCCTGCGCCAGGGCTTCAGCGGCACCGGTTTCTACGTCATCCTCGAAGGCGAGGTGGCGGTCAAGGTCGACGGCGAGGACCGCGCGCACCTCGGCCGGGGCGACTTCTTCGGGGAGGCGTCGATCCTCCTGGGCGAGGCCCCCCTGGCCGACATCGTCGCGCTGCGGCCGCTGCGCTGCCTGCACCTGGCCGGCCCGGCCCTACAGGGGTTCCTGGTGGCCCATCCGCGGGTCATGTACCGGATGCTGGTGGACCAGACGCGCCGACTGCGGAACGCGAACCTGTGGCGGAGGTAGCCGAGCGGCCCTATCCGCCCGGCGACTACCCGGTCGTCGTCGTCGGCAGCGGACCCGGGGGGCTGCAGCTGGTCTACCGCCTCTCGCGCCTGGGCGTGCCGCACGCGGCCATCTCGGCCGATCCCGCACCGGGCGGCATGTTCCGCCGCTTCCCGTTCTTCCAACGGCTCCTCTCCTGGACCAAACCCTACGCGCCGGCCGAGCGGGGCAGCCGCGCCTACCACTGGTACGACTGGAACAGCCTGCTGGCCGAGGAGCCCGAGCACCGCTCGCTGATGCCGACGCTGATGGACGGCACTTCGTCCTTCCCGTCGCGGCCGGAGATGGAGCAGAACCTGGCCCTCTTCGCCGAAAGGACCGGCATCGTCGTGCGCTACGACTGCCGCTGGGAGTCGACCAGGCGCGAGGCCGACCGGTTCGTGCTCGTCACCAGCGACGGCGAGTACCGCTGCCAGGTGCTCGTGCTGGCGGTGGGCGTGGCCGAGCCCTACAAGCCGCCCACGCCGGGCTTCGAGGAGGTGCCGCACTACGCCGAGACGCGCAACGCGGAGAGCTACGCCGGGAAACGGCTCTTCCTGGTGGGCAAGGAGAACTCCAGCTTCGAGCTGGCCACCGGGCTGCTGCCCTGGGCACGCCAGATCGTGCTGGCCTCGCCTCGGCCGGCGCAGCTGTCGGTCAACACCAACTCCCTGGTCGGCGTCCGGGCACGCTACGTACAGCCCTGGGAGGACAGCGTGCTGGGCGGGGGCGTTTTCATGATGAATGCCTCCATCGAGCGCATCGTGCGTCACGGCCAGGGCTACCGGGTGCACACACGCCGCTCGGAGGGCGGCGCCGCGCTGATGGTCGACGTGGACGAGGTCATCGCCGCCACCGGCTGGACCTGCCCGCTGCGCGACCTGCCGTCCCTCGGCGTGGCCACCGTCGGGCGCAGCCAACTGCCGGCCCAGACGGCCTACTGGGAGAGCGCCTCGCTGCCCGGCGTCTACTTCGCGGGCACCATCACGCAGGGCTCGGGCGGGCTCAAGAAGTACGGCATCCCGAGCAACTCCGGCGCGGTGCAGGGCTATCGCTACAACAGCTGGGTGCTCGGCGGACATATCGCCGAGAAGCACTTCGGCATCGAGCGGCCGCGGCCGGCCATTGCGCCGGCGGACCTGGTGCCCTTCCTGCTCGATGAGGTGACCACGGCGCCGGAGCTGTGGAACCAGCGTGCCTACCTGGCGCGCGTGGTGAGCGTCGATCCCGAGCAGGGCGTGCGCGACGAGGGCATCGAGCCGCTGGCCCACTTCGTGGATGCGCCCGGCGGCGATGCCATCGCCGTGGCGGTCGAGTCCAACGACCAGGCCGTCATCCGGCCGGCCATCTACGTGCGCCGGGCGGGCCGGGTGGACGAGGTGCTCATGGAGCCCGACCCGCTCAACGACTTCCGCACGCCGGCCCACCGCAAGCAGCTCGAGGGCCTGCTGGCCGGCCTGGGGCTGCGCTGACCGGGTGACCCGCCGCGCGGCCGCCCTCGCGGCGCTGAGCGCGGAGGTCGTCGCCTGCCGGCGCTGTCCGCGACTGGTGGCCTGGCGCGAGCAGGTGGCGCGCGAGCGAACCGCGCGCTTCGCCCACGAGGCGTACTGGGGCCGACCGGTGCCCGGCTTCGGCGATGCCGCTGCGCGGTTGCTGCTGGTGGGCCTGGCACCGGCCGCGCACGGTGGCAACCGGACCGGCCGCGTCTTCACCGGCGATCGTTCGGGCGACTTCCTCTTCGCCGCGCTGCACCGAACCGGCTTCGCCAGCCAGCCCACCTCGGTGGCGCGCGGCGACGGCCTGCGGCTCTCCGGCTGCTACCTGGCGGCGACGGTGCGCTGCGCGCCGCCCGCCAACCGGCCCACGCCCGTCGAGCGCGACGCCTGCCTGCCCTACCTGGCGCGCGAGCTGGCGCTGCTGGCGGAGGTGCGCGTGGTGCTGGCACTGGGCGCCTTTGCCTGGGACGGGGCCCTCCGGGCCATGGCGGCCGCCGGAGCGACCGCGCGCCCGCGGCCGCGCTTCGGCCACGGCGCACAGGTGCAGGTCGGACCCTACACGCTGCTGGGGAGCTTCCACCCCAGCCAGCAGAACACCTTCACCGGCCGCCTCACGGCCGCGATGCTCGACGCCGTCCTGGAGCGGGCGCGCGACCTGTCGGGCCTGCGCGCGAGCGGTCAGAGCGAGCGGTTCTCGTCCTCGTCGCGCAGCCCCATGCGGCGGGCGTAGTCCTCGGCCAGGGCGGCCTGCTGCCGCTCCTCCTCGGCGCGCCGCTGCCGGCAGTGGCCGCACTCCTCGCAGAAGGCCGGCTTACGCGACGCCTGCAGCTCGTACAGCGCGAGCGCCGTGGCCACGATGAAGGGAAGGATCAGGAAGCTCAAGGTATCGGTCATCGGGGAAGTCCCAGGGGATGGTGATCCAGTATGGCCCCGGACTATCCGGCAGCGGGGGTGACGGTCGCGCTGCACGCCCTCTGGCGGGCCTTGCGGAAGCCTGCCGAGCCGGCTTGTTAGCATCGGCGTTGCCGTGCCCAGCCCTCGAGACCCGCTCCGCACTGTGCGCCAGCCCCATCACCAGGGACAGGTGTCGAGGTGATCGGGCTCGATGGCGCGACGGTGGCCGAGCACCTCGTTCTCGACTGGGGCATCGAAGGCGCCAGCCTCGAGCCGCACGACGCGGGCATGAACTCGCGCACGTGGCTCGTGCGCCGCGGATCCGCGCGTTGGGTCGCCAAGGCCGTGCCGGCCGGGACGCGGCCGCTCTTCGAGTCGGGCCTCACCGTCGCCGCCCATGTGCAGGGCAAGGGCATCCCGGCCGGGGCGCCCGTAGCCACCCAGTCGGGAGCGTTGGTCGTCGGCATGGGTGGCTACGCATTGGCGCTGCTGAGCTTCGTGGCCGGCAGTCCCCTGACCGGGGACACGGAACAGGAGCAGCGCACCCTGGGCGCGACGCTGGCAGGTGCGCACCGCGCCCTGGCCGATCTCGCCATCGACGAGGTCGAGCGGTTCCACTGGCTCGACCCGGGCGCGAAGCACCTCGACGTGGGCGAGTGGCTTCGGCCGGTCCTGGTGCGGGTACTGGCCGAGTGGGAGGCGATCCCGCCGGCCTCACTCACCTGGGGCCTGCTCCACTCGGACCCGGCCCCCGAAGCCTTCCTGCTCGACCATGTGACCGGTAGCTGCGGGCTGATCGATTGGGACCGGGCACTCCATGGTCCGCTCATGTACGACGTCGCCTCGGCGGTGATGTACGTCGGCGGGCCGACTCGAGCCGGTGCTCTGCTCGAAGCCTACCTGCAGCATGGTCCCCTGGGCCAGGCCGAGATCGAGCACAGCCTTGCGCCGATGCTGCGTGTCCGATGGGCGGTGCAGGCGGACTACTTCGCGCGCCGCATCGCCACCCACGACATGACCGGTCTTGCCGATCCGGCCGAGAACGAGGAAGGGCTCCTGGACGCGCGTCGCGCGCTGGTCGGCTAGGCAGGGAGGCTGGCGCGCCCGGCGGGACTCGAACCCACGGCCTTCTGCTCCGGAGGCAGACGCTCTATCCGCTG
This sequence comes from Candidatus Limnocylindrales bacterium, assembly GCA_035699625.1. GTDB lineage: Bacteria > Chloroflexota > Limnocylindria > Limnocylindrales > CSP1-4 > DASSPM01. Next base: position 8,690 of record DASSPM010000140.1, read on the forward strand.
AGCTACGGGCGCGACGGCCTCATTTTAGGGTCTCTCCAGTCCGGTAGCCCAGGGGCGCAGGCGCCGGCCGCGTCCTCATCGGTGACCCAGGCTGGTCGCCCCGGCGCTGGCCATGATCACCATGCCGATGGCCAGCACCTCGTGCGCAGCGAGGGCCTGGCCCAGCAGCACGAAGCCGATCAGTGCGGCGATGGCCGGGTCGAGCGACATGAGCACGCCGAAGACCGACTCCGGGAGCCGACGCAGCGCCTCGAGCTCGAGCGAGTACGGCAGGACCGATGAGGCGAGCGCCACCAGCAGCGCCGAGCCGAGCAGCTCGGGCCTGACGAGCGCACCCAGCGCCCCGATCACGCCCGCCGGGAGCACGACGAGCGCGCCGACGGCCATCGCCAGCGCCAGGCCCGAGCCGCCGGGGAACGCCGCGCCGGTGCGCTTGCTGAGGAAGATGTAGGCCATCCAGCACGCGGCTGCCGCGAAGGCGAAGCCGATCCCGACCGGGTCCAGCGATCCGCCCCCTGGACCCACGAGCAGCACGATGCCGGCCGCGGCGAGCACGATCCAGACCGCGTCGAGTGGTCGCCGCGAGCCGATCACCGCAACCAGCAGCGGGCCGGCGAACTCGATGGTCACCGCGATGGCCAGCGGGATCCGGTGGATCGACTCGTAGAACGACCAGTTCATCAGCCCCAGCGCGACGCCGAAGGCAGCGGCGAGTCGCAGGTCGCCGGCGAGCCGCGGACGCCAGATGGCCCACAGCACGGTCGCCGCGAACGCCAGCCGCAGGAAGGCGGCTCCGGCAGGGCCGAGCTCGTCGAAGAGCGTCACCGCCAGTGCAGCACCCAGCTGGGGAGACACCGCCGCGACCACCACGAGGGCCACCGCCGTGGCGCGTCCCCGGCTCATGGTCGTTCGGGGCCCATCGACTTCCCGGTCCATGGCGCGAAATCTAGAGCCTTGCGCCGGTGCGCCCCGGCACGGGTGGGACGGGGTCGCTCAGCGGCGATCCGCGGATCGGCGCGCCTCCACCTGCGACATGGCGTGCGCCAGCGCCCGGTCATCCTCGGACCCGGCATCGAGGCCGGCGATCACGCCCTGCACGTCGGCGGCGCTCCGGTTCTGGCTCAGCTTCCACTTCGCCTCGATGCGGTCGATCTCGAGTTCGATGCCGACGATGGCCCGGAGCTGGCCCTCGATGAACGCTGCCGGTGCGTCGGACACGGCCCAGGGCTCGACGCGCGCTTCTTCGTGTGCGCGTGTCAGCCGCTCCACGAGGTCCCGCGTCCAGTCCGCGTCATCGTGCACGCGGAGGCGTCCGTGGACCGCCACGAGCACATAGTTCCATGTCGGCACGACGCGACCGTGCTCTCGCTTCGCGGCGTACCAGGCGGGACTGACGTAGCCGTCGGGGCCATGGACGAGGGCGAGCGCCTCGCGTCCGTCGGCCCGCCGCCACTGCTCGTTCGGGCGAGCCAGGTGAGCGAGCAGCGAGCCTCGCGGTCCACGTGAAGGGTCGTAGAGGAACGGGATCATCGAGACCGCGAACCCGTCCTCGCCGACGGTCACCAGGTCGCCTGCGCGCGTCGCGAGCAGCAGGTCGGTGACATCGTCGTCGCCCGGCGGGCCGTTGTGGCGCGGGATGTACATCGTCGTCGAAGCCTACATCCGACGAGCCATTCCGGACCGCGGCATGATGTGAGCCGACGGCACAAGCTCGGACACGAGAGGAGGGCCCTGGCATGCGCGAGCTCGACGGGATGCGCATCATCGGTCCGGGCGATGGCGAGCACGTCCAGCGTCCCCACTCGACCAGCCGCGAGCTGATCACGGGCGCTGAGACGGGTGGCCGCTGGAGCCTGGGCGAGGTGACCGCGGAGCCGGACGAGTCGATCGCCACCCACTCCCACCCCGGCGAGCCGGAGGCGCTCATCCTGCTCGAAGGCGAGGTGGAGCTGCACGGAGCACGTGGCGTGGCCCATCTCTCGCCCGGCGACGTCGTCTTCGTGCCGCCCGACACGGAGCATGGCCTGCGCACGCCGCGCGGCGGGCGCTGGTTGGCCATCTGGCCCATCGGGGAACGCCAGCCCGGCACCCGCTATGCGCGCGGCACCGGCTGAATGAAACGGAACGGCCCCTCCTTGCGGAGAGGCCGTTCCTACTGTCCCGCTGAAGTCGACGATGGCTTGCGCCATCCCCGAGCTTCTGCCACGGCACAAGGGCATCTATCACGCCGGCTGCACCGGCTACCCTAACCCTACCTACCCATGACCTTGTGCTTGGGGCAGCTTCGCTGACAAGCAGCAGGCGTAGTCTACGCGCACGGTGGGGGCCGGCTCAAGGGTTTTGTCAGGGTCGTGGATTAAAATTCCGCAACCTTCGCCCGGCATCTGCCCGTAACCGCTTACCGGCGGCGAGACCGTTACGGCCGGCCGTGCCCTCGGGCCCCGCGCTTCATGGGCCGCTGATGGTGACCGCGTCCATGGCCACCGGGTCCAGCGCCTGGTTGGCCGGCTGGCCGCTGTTGGGCATGGCGGCGATGGCATCGACCACCTCCATGCCGCTGCTCACCCGGCCGAAGATGACGTAGGTGCGAGACGACTCGAGGGGGCCGCGGGCGGCGTCGTCGAGGACGATGAAGAATTGTGAGCCGGCCGAGTCGGGCGCCGGTGTGCGGGCCATGGCCACGATGCCACGCCCGTATTCGCCCACCACCGGCTCGTCGGGGATGGTGTAGCCGGGACCGCCCCGGCCGGCACGCTGCGCATCGAATGCGGCGGCTCGGGCATGGACGCCGTCGCCGCCCTGGATGACGAAGCCGGGCACCAGCCGGTGGAAGGCGACCCCGTCGTACCAGCCGGCGCGCGCCAGCGAGACGAAGTTGGCCGTGGCCACCGGCGCCGAGCCGTCATAGAGCTCGAGCACGATGTCGCCCAGCCGTGTCCGGATGGTGGCCGTCAGGCCCGAGCCCGCGGGCGCCGACGGCGGTCGCGCCAGAGGCGTCACGGCCGGCCGCGGCGGCGCCGAAGGCACGGCCCCGCCGAGGCAGCCGGCCACCAGGAGCGCGCAGGCGAGCGCGCGGACCGGCAACGCCGGCCGGGGCCACCGACTCACGCTGCTGCCGCCAGCGCGGCCGGGTAGTCGATGCGGCCGGAGAGAAGTGCCTCGCCCAGGATCACGCCCGCCACGCCGGCGGCGCGCAGGCCGGCCAGCGCCGCCAGGTCGGTCACGCCGCCCGCCACGAGGAACTCCGCGTCGCTGCCGCGGACCAGCCGTTCCAGCAGCGCCAGGTCCGGCTCGGCGCCGCCGTGCGCCAGCACGAAGCGCTGCACACCCGCACCGGCCAACGCTTCCACCAGCGCCTCGAGACCGGCCGGGGCGTGCCCGCGCCAGGGGAACTCGGCCAGCCGCTCGGCGCGCGCATCCAGGCCGACGGCCAGCCAGTCGCCGGCGACGCGCAGGCAGGCCGCCAGGCGCGCCGGGTCGTCGGCCACCGCGTGCAGCGGCACGACCACGCGCGTGGCGCCGGCGGCGAAGGCCAGCTCGATCTGCTCGGGGCCGTCGATGCCGCCGGCGACCTGCAGCGGCCGCGCCACGGCGCGCGCGATGGCGCCGATGGCCGCGGTGCTCACCGGCGAGCCGGCCTGCGCCCCGTCGAGATCCACCACGTGGATGACGGGCGCGCCCAGCTCGGCGAAGTGGCGAGCGATGCGTTCCGGACGGTCGGTGGGCGTGCCGGTGCCGGTCGAGGCGCCGGGCCAGAAGACGAGCCGGGAGCGGCCGCCGGCGAGGTCGATGCTCGGGATGACCTGCACGCTCAGCGGGCGGCCAGCCGCTCTGCCGGGCCGCCGCCGCCGGCCGGGCGGGCCACGATGCCCTCGGCCAGCAGGCGCCGGTGGAAGCTGATGGGCAGGCTGCCGGCGTAGAGCAGCGAGTCGTGGAAGGCGCGCAGCGAGAAGTCGCGCCCCAGGCGGCGCTGCTCGTCCTCGCGCAGGCGGAGCAGCATCACCTTGCCCAGCAGGTAGCTCAGCTGGTAGGTGGGCGTGTAGGTGTAGCGGTTGACCTCGGCCGTGGCGTTGGGCCGCTCGAAGCGCGTCTGCTCGACCAGGAAGTCGATCGCCTCGGCCGGCGTGACCTCACCACGGTGCAGGCGGACGTCGAGGATGATCCGGCAGGCGCGCCAGATGGCATCGGTGTGCATGCTGAGCAGGAAGGGCGGCGCGTCGTCGAAGCCCTGCTCGCGCATCATCTGCTCGCAGTACATGCCCCAGCCCTCCACGAACTCGGGCGCGTCGATGAGCACGCGCGCCAGGCTGGGGTGCGTGTTGGCCGCCGAGAGCTGGAGGTGGTGGCCGGGGTAGGCCTCGTGGATGCTGGTGTTGCTGATCGAAGCCCAGTTGTGCTCGCGCATCGCGCCGGGGTCGTCGTCCACCGAGGGCGTGACGATGTAGATGCCCACCGGATCGGGGTCGAAGCGGGCCGGGTCGAAGTAGGCCGCGAAGGGCATCACGTTGCGCAGGTAGTCGGGCGTGGCCATGACCTCCAGTCGCTCGCCCGGCGGGATGGTCGCGAGGTCGTGGTCGATGACGTGCTGGCGGGCGCGGAACATGACGTCGCGATATCCAGCCAGGGCCTCGGCGAAGCTGGCCGGGTGGTCGGACTTGACCCGCTCGAGCACCTCCTCCTCCGGCGCATCCGGGTCGATGCGACGGGCCATCTCCCGGCGTGCATTGCGATTGGCGGCCAACTGCTGGTAGCCGATCTCGAGGATCTCGTCGGTCGTCAGGCCGTCGAAGGCGCGCAGGGCGATGAGCTCGTCGTAGCGCTCGGCGCCCAGCGCGACGTCGTCGCCACCCCGGGCGATGACCTCGCGCAGCCAGCCCTGGTATGAGTCGATGGCCGCGTTGGCGCGCTCGACCGCGCCGCTCAGCCGGCGCCACTCGGTCGAGTCCTCTGGCCAGACGGGCCGCGCCGCGGCGAGCACCTCGTCGAAGAGGCTGGCCATCTCCTCCGCCGAGCGCAGCTCCAGCTCGTTCCAGAGGCGGACCGGGCGTTCGCCGAGGCGGGTCTGGGTCTCGGAGATGACACGCGGCGCCTGCTCGAGGCGGGCGGTGATCGAGACCAGGCGCTCGGGCAGCGGTGCGAAATCGCGCACGAAGAGGAGGAAGATGCCGTCACCGATCTCGTCCATGGCCGTGCCGCGCCGCTCCCAGAGGCGCTGCTCCTCGATGGCGAAGATCTGCCGCTTGGCGGCGAGCACCGCCGCCTCGCGGTCGATGCGTGATTCGGGGGAGAGGCCGGCGGGGTCGATGGCCTCGTAGGCGGCCAGGTCGGAGCGTGCCTCGGCCAGCTCCTGGTCGACGGCGTCACGGCCGGCATCCGCCAGGCGGTGGTCGTGGTCGTGGATACCGAGGTGGGTGGCCGACACGGGGTTGCGCTCCATCAGCCGCAGGAAGCGCTCGCGCACGAGCGCCGCGAACTGCTCGTCGAGCGGTCCGGGGCGGGCGATCGACTGGTCAGGCCTGCTCGGTGGCACGGGGCTCATCTACCTCCAGGGGGCGCCCCCCGGCAGCGCCGGGAACGGCGTCGCTCAGGGCGTCTTCTTGCGCGACAGGTGGCGGTCGAGGAAGGCGCGCAGCCGCTGCGCGTACTCCCTCCCGGCTGTCTGTCGGATGGTCTCGCGCTGCGCCCCCGCGACCAGCCAGACCTCGAGCCCGGTCCGTTCGGCCACCAGCTGACGGAGCGTATCCTCGGGCAAGAGCCGATCCTCTGCAGCGGCGACCACGAAGGTGGGCACGTCGAGGCGTGGCAGGACGGCCTCCGCGTCGGTGGCGCTGACGTCGCGCCCGGCCCGGAAAAGAAGTCCCAGCAGGACCGCCCAGCTGCCCGGCTGCGCCGCGGCCACCGCTTCGTCGGTCATGCGGCGCTCGACCTCCTGCACCAGGCGCAGGTAGGGTGAGACGGCCACCACGGCGGCCACCTGCGGCTCCGACTCGGCGGCCGCCAGGCCAGCCACAGCGCCCAGCCCCTCGCCCACGATGACCACGCGGCGGGCGCCGCGCCGGACCGCTTCGGCCACCGCTGCGGCCACGTCCTCAGCCTCGGCCGGGCCGAGCGTGGCGCGGCCGGCGCTACGGCCGTGGCCGCGCAGGTCGAGCGCCAGCAGGTTCGCGCCCTGCCAGACCGTGCGCCCGTCGCGCGCCAGCATCGTCGCTCCGGAGGCGCCCCAGTCGTGGACCAGCACGATCGTCGCGTCGCTCTTGCCTTTAGCGGGCACGTACGTCGCGTGGAGGCGCGTGCCGTCGGCCGAATCGAGCGTCAGCTCGACCGGCTTGGCACCCGGGAGGCGGACGGTCGCCGGCGCCGCCGGCGGGTCGGAGAGGCGTTCGCTCCAGGTGACGGCCAGCCAGCCAAGGTAGGCCACGGCCACGAGCACCGTCAGCGCCAGGAGCGCGCGCGACAGCTCCAGCAGTGCCCGCAGGGTGCGCCGCAGCAGGCCCGGCGGCGGCGGCGCGTAGCGCTCGCTGAAGCTCAGCTCGCGCGGCGGGACCGCGGCTGCAGAGCGCCGGCGGAAGAGGCCCAGCATGGCCGTCCCGCTCAGGCCACGGGGGTGGTCGCGGAGGTGGCCGCCGCCGGGGTCACCGAGGGCGCCACGCCGACGGCGGCGAGGGCCCGCCGCGTCGCCGCGAGCGCGGCCTCGATGTGCGCGGGCTCGATGCCGTAGTGCGTCACCGCCCGCACCAGGTCCGTGCCCGGGTACTCGATCATCAGCACGCCCTCCGAGGCGAGCGCCTCGACGAACGCCGCCCGGAGACGGCGCCGCGGCTGGCCGGCCGCGGGGGAGCCGGGCGGCGGCGCGAGGCGGAAGAGCACGAAGTTCGTGCGCACGCGCGCCGGGTCGAGGCCGGCGATGCCGGGCATGCCGGCGATGGCCTCGGCCAGGCGCCGGGCACTGGCGTGGTCCTCGGCCAGTCGCTCCATCATGCCCGCCGGGCCGTCGCGCAGGGCGACCAGGCCCGGCGCCGCCAGCACGCCCACCTGGCGCATGCCGCCGCCGAGGAGCTTGCGCGCCCGACGCGCGCGCCAGATGAGGTCGCGGCTGCCCACGACCAGCGAGCCGACCGGACAGGCGAGGCCCTTCGAGAGGCAGAAGGTGGCCGAGTCGGCGTCGGCCAGTAGCGCCGCCGCGGTCGTGCCCAGGGCGACGACGGCGTTGAAGATGCGTGCCCCGTCCACGTGGAGCGGCACGCCGCCCTGGTGGGCCACGTCCGAGACGGCGCTCACGTAATCGGCCGGCAGCGGTTGCGCGCCCGAATCGGAGTGCGTGTTCTCGAGCGCCACCAGTGCCGTGACCGGGTCGTGCACGTCGGTCGGGTCCCGGAAGGCGTCGCGGATGGCCTGCAGGTCCATCCGCCCGTCCTCGTCCCAGGGCAGGAGGCGCATCGAGGCGCCCACGACCACGGCATGGTTGGCGGCCTCGTGCTGGAAGGGGTGCGAGCCCTCGCCGGCGATGATCTCGCCGCCGCGCGGCACGTGGGCCATGAGGCAGACCAGGTTGCCCATGGTGCCGCTGGGGACGAAGAGCGCCGCCTCCTTGCCGGTCAGCTCGGCGGCGCGCTCTTCGAGCGCGATGACCGTCGGGTCGTCGCCGAAGACATCGTCGCCCAGCTCGGCCTCGGCCATAGCGCGGCGCATCTCGGGACTGGGCTGGGTGACGGTGTCGGAGCGCAGGTCGATGCGATCGCCGGCCATGGTCCGCCGAGTATACGAGCGCCCCGTTGAGCTCCACCCGACCGGTCTGGGGCGATATCCTCCTCGCCCCGGCGACTGAGGTCTGCATGATGGGGTTGAGGTTCGTCCCACCTTCGGGCGGTCGGTGGCTCCTGGCGGCGGCCGGCCTGCTCATCAGCGCTGCGATCGCTCGCGGCATCATGACCGTCGACAGCCCGACCACGGCGCCATCGACGACCTCGACCGCTGCCGGTGTGTCCTCTTCGCTGTTGCCGGCGACACCGATCCCCAAGGCGTCCACGACCGTGCCGGCAGTGACCTGCGCGCGGGATGTCGAGCTACGCGTGTCGCCGATCTGCGCGGTCGCCGTCCATGCCGCGTTCGCATCGATCCTGCCTTCCCCGACCGCGGTTTCGTCCGTCTCGGCACGGCTCCAGGCGTGCCCGGGCCCGCCTGGGTGCACCGGGTCACATGAAGCGGTCTGGTCGGTGGCATTCATGCTGCCTGACGGATCGACCGTGACGAAGGACTTCTCAGCCTCGCCGGGGGCGAGCGGCGACACGACGGGCGTCGGCAGCATCCCTTCGTACAACTCCCCCGACCTCTCTTGGCCGTACAGCCATGACTTGCCATGCGTGGACCAGAGTCCGTCGGGAGACTGTGCAGCCTTCGCGACGCCTCAGCCGACGCCCGATCCGGATGAGCGCGCTCAGGCTCGACCGCTCACGATCGACCGCGTCCTGCTGCCTCTGTCGGCACGGGGCCACGTCGAGGTGCCGCTCGGCGTGGCGGGTCTGCCGAGGGGATATCACACGCGAACGTCGTTCGAGCTGTCGAACGCGGCCGATGGCACGTACCTGCTGACCGGCATCCGCGTGGACCTTCGCCCGGTCGACCCCGACGCACCGCCCTTCGGCGGCGGGCTCCGGCGCCTCGTCCCAGGGGTGGAGGACGTCACTGCCGTCCTGGTCATGGACGTGGAGTCCTTCCTGCCGGGGGCGGTAGTGGAGATCGTGGGGCTCGTCGTCGAGTAGATGCGGCAGGTCCGCGAGCGGGTCGGCCGCATCGCGACGGCGGTACTGCAGGAGCCCGTCCGGGGCGATGTGCTACTTTCATGTACATGAACCGGACAGTCGGCGTCGCCGAGCTGCGACAGAACCTGAGCCGCTACCTGCGACGCGTGGCGAAGGGTGAGCGATTGCTCATCACGGATCGCAATCGACCGGTCGCCGAGCTCGGCCCCCCGCCCAGCACCGGCGCAGCACTCGATCGACTCATCGCCGCCGGGCGAGTGGCGCGCCCGATCCGGCGCGGGCTGCCCGAACCACTCCAGATGGACGGTGACGCTTACGCATTGAGCCGTGCGCTCGACGAGATTCGCGGCGAGCGCTGACGCGTGGCGCTCTTCTACGCGGATGCGTCGGCGCTTGTGAAGCTGGTCCGGGACGAGCCCGAGAGTCACCCTCTCCGGGCCTTCCTCGGGGACGCCGACCTCGTCTCGTGCGAATTGGTGCTGACCGAGATCCCGCGTGCCATCCGGCGGGCGGTCGCCGAGGATCCGCGGCTGGCGCTGGACGTCCTCCTGGACCGCGGCGGCGAGCTCATCGATGCCCTCGGGCTGCTGCCCCTCGACCGTGCGCTGCTGCTGGCTGCGGGCGCCCTGGCTGAGCCCGCGCTGCGAGCCCTTGACGCGATCCACGTCGTAGCGGCCATCGAACTCGGGCCGCTCGACGGCTTCGTGACGTACGACGAGCGTCAAGGGGCAGCCGCGCGGCTCGCCGGCCTGCGGACCGTCTCGCCCGGCACCTGACCCGAGGTTGTGAACCTGTGTTACTGTGACACCGTGAAGAACATCACGGTCTCCGTGCCCGACGACGTCTACCGGTCGGCCCGGATCCGCGCCGCCGAGCGTGGCACGTCCGTCAGCGCGATCGTCAGCGAGTACCTGCGCTCGCTGTCGGGCGCTGGCGCCGAGTTCGCCAGGCTCGAGGCGCAGCAGCGGCGCATCCAGCGCCAGATCAAGCGCTTCGCTGCCGCAGAACGGTTGGGGCGCGACGAGATCCACGATCGTGCAGTTCGCTGACACGAACATCCTGCTCTACGCGATCTCGCGTGATCGTGCCGAGGCGAGGAAGGCGAGGCGGGCGAACGAGCTCCTCGCGGCCGGCGACATCGGGCTGTCGGTCCAGGTCCTTCAGGAGTTCTACGTGCAGGCGACCCGGGCCAGCCGCGCGGACGCGATCACCCACGAACAGGCGACCGGCCTGGTCGAAGCCTGGCGTCGGTTCCCGGTCCAGGACCTGACGGTCGAGGTCATGGTCGCCGCGTTCGAGACGCGGCGCCGATTCGGGATCTCCTACTGGGATGCCGCGATCATCGAGGCGAGCCGGGTCCTTGGCTGCGCGGTCGTCCTGTCCGAGGATCTCGACGCTGGCACGGACTACGACGGCATCCGCGTCCAGGATCCGTTCGCAGATCGGTAGCCGACGGGGGGCGACCCGGAGGCGGTCAGGGTCACGCGATGAGGGCTGCAGCAGAGGCCTTGATCGGGTTGCGGACATCAGTGGCATCCGTGCGCCCGACTCCTGCCGGGCGCACGCCTTCGCTCTACAGCAAGAAAGACGGCCCCGCCGGCGAACCGGCGGGGCCGTCCGTTCGACAGATGTGGAGCAGGGGTTACTCCACGCCCTCGAACTGGTGATCGGCATTGGCGTCGTTCGGGTCGTCCGCATGCCCGCCGCCGGGCAGGTTGGCGTCACCCGGCTCCTCGGCGCCGGCCTTCTCCGTCTCAGCGCCGGCCTTCTCCGTCTCGGCAGCCTGCTCGGCAGCCGAGTCCGGCGTCGTCTGGTCGCGTTCCTGGACCACCGGTGCGGCCGCCGGGGCGACCACCGGTGCGGCCGCCGCGGGCGCCGCTGAGGAACCATTGCCAGCGAACGCGATACCCGCGCCGCTGATGAGCAGGACCGCCAGCGCGCTCAAGGCTGGCTGGCGGAAGCGTGCGATCTTCATCATCACTCCTTACGTTCGGACCGGACGGGTGTCCGATCTCAGGGCCAGCCTGCGCGACCGACGGTGAGCGCTTGGTAAACGGGGATCCGGCGCGGATTCACGTGGGATTCATGCATTACGGGCATCGTTGGTGCCGATGAAGGTTCTCCTGCTCGAAGACGACGTCCGGCTCGCGGGATTGATCACGCGTGGTCTGCGCCGCGATGGCAATGCTGTCGACCAGGCCGGGACCGTGGAGGATGCTCGCTGGCTCGCCTCGGAGTCGGTCTACGACGTGCTCGTGCTCGACGTGATGTTGCCCGACGGTGACGGCTTCGGGCTGTGCCGCGAACTTCGCGCGGGGGGCAACTGGACGCCGGTCCTGCTGTTGACCGCTCGGGACGCGATCGACGACCGCGTCCGCGGCCTCGACGTCGGCGCCGACGACTACCTGGTCAAGCCCTTTGCCTTCGCCGAGCTCTTCGCCCGCCTGCGCGCACTGGCCCGCCGCGGGGCGACAGAACGACCGAACGTCCTGGTGTCCGGCGATCTCCGACTCGATCCGGCCACGCGGCAGGTGAGCGTCGGTGGATCGCCACTTGCCGTGGCCGGCCGCGAGTTTGCCCTGCTCGAATACTTCCTGCGCCACGAGAACGAGGTCCTGACGAGGGCTCGCATCATCGACGAGGTCTGGGACTGGGCGTTCGAGGGGACGCCGCGGATCATCGACGTCTATGTCCGGGCGCTACGGGCGCGCCTCGGTCGCGGTCCGGAGACCCCGCGCATCGAGACGCTGCGGGGCGTCGGCTATGCGCTCCGCAGCCCGGACGCGGCAGCAGCTCGGCCTACCGGGACGCCCCGGTGACGATCCGCACCCGGCTCGCACTGATCTACTTCGGCGCCATCGTCGTCACGATCGGGCTCGTCGGCATCCTCGTCTGGTGGCAGCTCAGGACAGCCCTCCGATCCGCCCTGGACCAGACGCTCGAGACCCGAGCTGCGGCTGCGGTCACGGGCCTCGAGAACAATGGACAGTCCGGGCTCCAGGAGGGCGATGCCGCCGGACCGCCCGGGGTGTTCGTGGTCGTTCTCGATGAGCGGGGACAGATCGTCGATGCGACCCCGGGGGTGCCTGTCGGGTTCCTGGCACCGTCGGCAGACCTGACCACGGCCGACGTGGTCGCCGGAGGTTCAACCTACGCCACGCATACCGTCACAGCTGATGGTGGCCTTCGCGTCGTCGCCGGCAGCGACCTGACGGCGATCAGCGCCACACTCGATCGGCTGGCTGGCTCGCTGGTTGCCGTGGGCGCGATCGCCGCGATCGCATCCCTCGCCGGGGGCTGGTGGATCGCTGGCCGGGCCCTTCACCCCGTCGCCTTGATCACCGCGGAGGCAAGCCAGATCGGTGCCGTCGACATCGAGCGACGCCTGCCGGTGCCGTCACGGAACGACGAACTCCGCGCCCTGGCGACCACCCTCAACGCCATGCTCGACCGTGTGGCCGATGCGATCCGCCGGCAGCGGACGTTCGTCGCCGCCGCGTCGCACGACCTGCGCACGCCGATCGCGGCTCTGCAGGCCGAGCTCGAACTGGCTGAAGACGCCCGGACGACCGATGAGGAACTCCGAGCCGCGGTGCGGGCCGCGCACGGCGACGCCGTTCGGCTCGGCGACCTGGCCACTGGACTGCTCGACCTCGCCGCAGCCGACGCCGATGGTCGAGCGCTCGTCCGCTCGCCGGTCAGGGCCGACCTGCTGATCGAATCCGTCGTCCGCCGTGTCGCGCCCGTGGCCCGTGAGCGCGACGTGTCGCTCTCGCGCTCGGCTCCCGGACGGCTCATCAGGGTCGATCGCCTGCGCCTGGAGCAGGCGCTGACGAACCTTGTGGTCAACGCCATCACTTACGGCCCGGAGCACGGCGAGGTCGGGATCAAGGCGCGCTTCGACGACATCGCCGAACCCGCGCCGACCGAGACGGAAACGCTTCTGACGATCGAGGTGCTCGATCGCGGCCGTGGCGTGCCCGCCGAGTTCGCGGATCGGCTCTTCGAGCCATTCCATCGCGGACCGAACGCCGCCGGCGGCGGCACCGGACTCGGGCTCGCGACGGCGGCGGCCGCGCTCAAGGCACACCATGGCTCGATCGGCTACGAGTCTCGGCCCGACGGCGGTACACGGTTCTGGATCCGACTGCCGGTCTGACCTCGATCCATCTCTCCCCTTGAGAGACCGTCCCACGGTCATGGCGCCCGTGGGCTGTCGGTCGCCCTCAGGTGCGCCGGTTCGCAGTGTCGAGCGCCTCGACCTTCTCGAGCAGGGCATTGAGCACGGCGTCCTGTGCCGCGAGGTGGGCCTGGATCTGACCGGCTTCATGGAACGTCGCCTCGGCGTCGCGGTAGGTCATCAGGGCGCGCTTGTCCGATGCCCGCGCGAGGATGTTCTGACCGACCATGATGACCGAGAGCATGACGAGCTGGATGAACGTCTGGCTGACCCACTGGACGAACGGGAGGAGGCCGCCTCCGACCGCCTCGGGCAGCACGAGGATGGCCAGGATCGCGAAGGCATAGGCACACCACATCGTGCCCACCGCAGCGGTCAGGGCAAGGGCGATCCGGCCGTTGATCCCGACGTGCTCGTCGCTGGTCGTAGGTGGGCCAGCCTTCGTTCGCTCCTGGATGCGCGGGTGCGGCTGATGGTTGAAGCTGATGCGCATCGATGCTCCCCTTCGCTTGGGCGCTGGGTCGGATGTCGGATGCTCGTCGGTCGGCCACTCCAGCCGCGACGAGCGAGGTGCGTCACGCCGACGAGGCCGGCGATGACGATCCACCCCTCAAGCGACCCCGCGGCCGCCCTTTCTTGCGCGGGGTAGCTCGAGCCGGAATCGGGCGCCTGGTCCGGGCCGGGATTCGAGCGTCAGGCGGCCGCCGTATCGTCGGGCAAGCTCCGAGGCGATGGCAAGGCCGAGGCCCGATCCGGCCGGTGCAGACGCGTCGGCGCGCACTCGATAGAACGGTTCGAAGATGTGACCGGCGTCGGCGAGGGCGATGCCGGGGCCCTGATCGGCCACCTCGACGACCACCTTTCCATCGACGGCGAAGGTCCGGACCTGGATCGGCTCGCGGCCGTGGCGGATCGCGTTATCGAGCAGATTGCCGACGATCCGCGCGATCTCGGACCCGTCGCCCGAGGTGACCAGATCTTCGGTCAGCGCGAGTTCGACTCGAGGCCGACGGTCGCCCGCGGTCGTTCGAGAACGCTCGACCTCCTCGGCGACGACGACGGACAGGTCGATCGCCTCGTCGGCAGGCGCGAGCGATCCCTGCTCGGTCCGGGCCAGGACCAGCAGGTCGTCCGTCAGACGGCCGAGGCGCCCGGAAGCATCGAGGATCGTCTCGAGCGCGCGCTCGCGCGTCGTCGCATCCGAGGTCGGAGCGAGGGCGACCTCGGCCGTACTGCGGATCGCGGTGATCGGGCCGCGCATCTCATGCGAGGCATCGGCCACGAACCGGCGCTGGCGGTCGTGCGCCTCCCGGATCGGGCGGAGGGTTCGATCGGCGAGGTAGTAGCCGGCGACGCCGATGACGGCGAGGACGACGCCGTCCGCCAGCAGCAGCGCGAGCGCGATGCGCTCGATCGTCCGCCCGTACGCCAGCCGCGCTGCCTCCTCGTTCGACACCTCGGGGGCGATGTCAAAGGCCGGTTGGAGGACGGTCGCGAGCACCACCAGGAAGCTGAGGCTGAACACCACCAGCACGACCGTGAACAGAAGGAGATAGCGGCCGGCGAGGCGGCGACGGGCTTGAGCGAACACGTCAGGCCAACTGCCGACCATCGGGTCGAAGTCGGTAGCCGGCCCCGCGGACGGTCTCGATCAGCCCATTGCGGCGGCCCCCGTCGACCTTGCGCCTGAGGCTCCGGATGTAGACCTCGACGATGTTCGACTCGGCCGCGAAGTCGGCATCCCAGACCGCTTCGATGAGGCGGTCCCGGGCGAAGACCTGGCCAGGATGGCGAGCGAGCACTTCGAGCAGGGCGAATTCCTTGCTCGTCAGGCGGATGCCCACCCCGCCGCGCCGGACCTCGCGCGCCGCGGGGTCGAGCTCGAGGTCGCCCACGCGAAGGAGTGGCGAGGCCTCGCCGACTCCCCGCCTGTGCAACGCACGCACCCGAGCCAGGAGCTCCGCGCCCGCGAATGGCTTGGCGAGGTAGTCGTCGGCGCCGGCATCGAGCCCGGTCACCCGGTCGTCGATCGCGTCGAGCGCGGTCAGCATGAGGATCGGCGTCTTCGATCCTGCTGCTCTGAGCGCACGACAGACGGCAACCCCATCCATGTCCGGCAGGATGACGTCGAGGATCACGAGGTCGTATGGATAGCTCGCGGCCCACTCCAGGGCGGCCGGGCCGTCCTGGGCCACGTCAGCGGCGTGGCCGGCGGCCTCGAGGATGGACCTGACGGCGGACGAGATCGCAGGTTCGTCTTCGACCACCAGGATGCGCACCGTCAACGGCTCCGGTGCCGGCGCGATGCCGGGCGTTCCCGATCCGCGTGACGGTGTGCCGACCGGTACCCTCGATGTCGGGTGCCACCGGAGCTTGCGACTCGTGGGGGGAAACGAAGCGCGTTCAACTCCGGTGACACCACCCAACGATAGTCGCTGGCATGAAAGCCAGATGAAGCGAGGTCAGAGTCGGCGCCGGCCGCCGACGTGCCAGTGGGCATCGCCCCTCTGAACGCAGCGGCGTTCCCGGCGAGCTACGATCGGCGGGTGGTCTCGAGGACGAAGGAGAACGCGTTGACGGGTCCCTCGCTCCTGGACCGTCCCCACCCAGACGAGGTCGGCGTCGCCATGAGCGGCGACGTCCGGATCAGCTGGCGTCGTTACGGGAACGGTCCACAGACGGTCCTCTTTGTCCCGACATGGAACTTCGTCGACTCCCGCGTCCTTCGTCATCAGGTCGACGGCCTGCGTGACGAGTTCCGAGTGATCACCTACGACGCGCGCGGTTCCGGCGAGAGCGACCACCCGGCGACGGGGTACCGATTCGAAGACCACGTCGCCGATGCCCGGGCCGTTCTCGATGCTGCCGAGGCGCCCGCTGCGTGCGTCGTCGCTTCCTCGCTCGGAACGCATGTCGCCGTCCTTCTCGCCCTTGCGCACCCCACGCGCGTTCAGTGCGTGGTGCTGGTCGCGCCGCCGATGGACGTACCGGGCAGAAAGGCTGCGGCGGTGAACCGGGGCCAGAAGCCAAGCGCAGATCCAAGTTGGCGCACCGATTACGAACGCTTCGTGCCGTGGTTCATCTCGAACGTCTTTTCCGAGCCGGATTCGCAGCAGACGATCGATGAGGTCGTGGCGATCGCCCTCGAAGCCGACCGCTCGATGCTTGTCCAGCAAGCCCAGGAACTGGACTGGGACGCGGCCCCCCGGCGCCTTCAAGAGCTCAGGTGTCCGGCGCTCGTGCTCCATGGGACGGACGATCGAACGCTCGACCTGAACGCCGTAACGGCGGTTGCGACCGCCATCCCGAACGCTCAACTGCGACTGCTTGACGGTCTCGGCCATCGTCCGGACATCCGGCGGCCCGACATCGTCAACCCGATCCTCGCCGAGTTCCTGCGAAAGAGCGAGCGCGATCGGCTGTGAGGTTCCCCAACGCGGTAGGGGCACGCCTGCAGGCTCGATCCCGTTCGTGGTTATCGACTCGCTCGGCGTGACGACGTACGCCCGGACCGCGCCTGAAGGGCAGGCCGGGCGATGGTATCCTCCCCGTTCGCCGCGCGGACCCGTGGTGTAGCGGCCCAACATGCCAGCCTGTCACGCTGGAGATCGCCGGTTCGAATCCGGTCGGGTCCGCCATCCTTCCCAGGTCGTGTGACACCATCCCCCCGATGACCATGCGCAACCCGCGGCTGCCCGTGCGCCGCGGCGGCCTGCCGCGCCGGGACCCGCGCTACGCCTCCGGCGCCCGTGGATCGGGCGGCCCGCGGCTCGACGCCCGTTCGGGCCTGCTGCTGGCCGGCCTCTTCGTGCTCCTGGTCGGTGCGCCGCTCTACGTGCTGGGCGCGTTCGGCGGCCGCGGCACACCGCCGCTGGCAGGCTCGCCCACGCCCGCCGGCAGCCTGGGCCCGAGCGCCGCTCCCAGCTCCCCGCCGGCCAGCCCCGCCGCGCCGGCCGTGGGGCGCATGCCCATCGTGCCCGTGGTCCGCTTCTGGTCGACCAAGCGCTCCGCCTCCCAGGCCGAGCTGGCCACCGCGCTGAGCGGCGAGGACGCGCGCTGGAAGTCGATCGTGGTGCCGACCGGGATGCGCGACACCATCGGCCGGCTGCTGGGCGTTGCGCCCGGCCCGGGCGTGCTGGAGGGCGATCCGAAGGCCATCCGCCAGGCCGTCAAGACGGGCGGCCTCGGCTTCATGCGCGCGGCCGATGTGACGCCGGCGGTGCGCGCGCTGGCGGTGGATCGCGTCGAGCTCTTCGGCAACGACCGCGTCGAGGCGCTGGACGCCTGGCCGCTGGTCGTGGAGACCACGCACGGCGCGGGCTACGACCCCGGGCGCGCCTTCACCATCATGGCCGCCGGCGACATCCTGCTCGACCGCGGCGTCGCCCGGCAGGTGACCGTGCTGGGCAAGGGCGTCGACTTCCCCTTCGACGGCGGCACGGCCGAGATCACCGGCTTCACCTGTTGCTCTGGCTTCGGTCGGCGCGTGCCGGTCACGAAGCGCACGGGCAACGAGGGCGCAGTGCGGCGCCTGCTGAGCGAGGCCGATCTGGCCCTGGCCAACCTTGAGAACGCCACGCCGAAGCGCTGGCGATACCACACGTCGGGGCTCGTCTTCACGGGCGATCCGCGCCTCCTCGACGGCGTCAGGAAGGCCGGCTTCGACTACCTCTCGCTGGCCAACAACCACTCCGGCAACGGCGGCCGGCAGGGGCTCATCGAGACCATCCGGGCCGTGCGCGAGCGGGGCTTCGCAACCTCCGGCGCCGGGCGCAGGCTGGCCGAGGCACGGGCGCCGGCCATCCTCGAGACGCACGGCCTGCGCATCGCCGTGCTCGCCTGCGACGGTATCGCGCCGGCCTACTGGGCGCGGGACGACCGCATCGGGGTGGCGCCCTGCGACTCTGACAACCTGGTGCCCGACATCAAGGCCGCCGATGCTCAGGCGGACATCGTGCTCGTCTACCCGCACTGGGGGCGCGAGTACCAGGCGCGTCCGACGGGCGGGCAGCGGGCGCAGGCGCGGGCCTGGCTGCGCGCCGGGGCCGACGTCATCCTGGGCAACCACGCCCACTGGACGGCGGGCATCGAGGAGATCGGCGACGGCCTGGCCTTCTACGCCCTGGGCAACTTCGTCTTCGACCAGGCATGGTCGGAGCAGACCATGCAGGGCATGCTCGCCGAGCTGACCTTCGACGGCCCGACGCTGCGCCAGGTGCGGCTCCACCCGACGCTCATCCTCGACCAGGCCCAGCCCAACCTGATGGACCCGGCAGGCGACGGCAAGGTGGTCATCCAGCGCGTGCGCGACGGCTCGAAGGGCATCCTCGACTGGTAGGCGAGGCCTTCGTCGGGCACGGGCCGCGCTGTGCGTCGCGCGGTGGCCTGCGGAGGACGGCTCAGCGCAGGCCGGCGAAGAGGTCGTCCTCGGGCAGGCGGATCGGCAGGCGCGACTCGCGCAGCGTGTAGTCCTCGGTCGGCTGGAAACGGCGCATCTCGTCGGCGCTGAAGGCCACGAACCAGGAGCCCTCGGCGATCTGCGTCACGTGCTCACGCATCGCCGCCAGCTTGGCCTCGGCGTAGGCGCCCACCTCCACGCGCGTGGTGATCGGGCCGCGCGCCTCGGCCATGCGGCCGAGCCACGCCTCGCGGCCCTGCCGTTCCTCGTCGCTCTCGTCCTCGCGCGGCATCCACGGCGTCGAGATGCCGCGCTCGCGTAGCAGGCCCAGGATCTCGGGGTCCTCGCGCCGCGAGATGTCGATCGTCTGCTCGTAGAGCTTGAGCGGCGCCCAGGGCCGCAGGCCCTCGGCCAGCTGCTCGGGATAGGCGCGCGGGTCCGCGGCGCGGGCGAAGGCCGCCTTGGCCACCTGCGCAGCCCGGATGTGGTCGGGATGGCCGTAGCCGCCGAAGTCGTTGTAGCCGGTGATGACGTGGGGCCGCGCGTCGCGCACGATCCGCACCAGCCGGCCCACGGCCTCGTCCAGGTCGGCCTGCCAGAAGGAGCGCGCGTCGTCGTTCTCGGGCGTGCCGGCCATGCCCGAGTCTCGGTAGCCCAGCCAGTGGTGCTCGACGGGCCCCAGACGGGCCAGTGCCCGGCCGATCTCGCCCTGCCGGATCTCGCCCAGTCGGGCGTGGTTCT
Organism: Candidatus Limnocylindrales bacterium; assembly: GCA_035699625.1. Taxonomy (GTDB): domain Bacteria; phylum Chloroflexota; class Limnocylindria; order Limnocylindrales; family CSP1-4; genus DASSPM01. The sequence continues at coordinate 27,768 of DASSPM010000140.1, forward strand.
CGGGGGTGTCAAGCTCCGGCACGACGATCTCGCCGTTCTCACCATAGGTGCCGGTGACACACAGCACGCGCAGGCCCTCGGCGGCGTAGCGGGCCATGGTGCCGCCCATGCCGATGGTCTCGTCGTCGGGATGAGCGTGCACGGCCAGCAGGGTGAGTCGGCTCATGGCTGCCGATGATAGGCGCCTCCCCACCGGGAGGGCCCCGCCCGGGGTACTGCGCGATGGGCCGCCGGACCGCCCGCCGGCGGCTACGATGCCGGCCATGGACGACGCGCCGACCGGGGAGCAGCTAGCTCGCGGACCGCTCGAGGGGCTCGTGGTATGCGATCTCTCGACCGTCCTCGCCGGGCCGTTCTGCACCATGCTCCTGGGCGACCTGGGCGCCGACGTGATCAAGGTCGAGCCACCGGAGGGCGACGGGACGCGCGGCTGGGGGCCCCCGTGGGCAGGCGGGCCCGAGACTGGGGTCGACCACCCTCCTGGCGACCCGCGCGCGGTGCCCGGCTATCAGGGCGAGTCGGCCTACTACCTCTCGATCAACCGCAACAAGCGCAGCCTGCGGCTCGATCTGCGCCAGGAGGCGGGGCAGGCCGTCCTGCGCCGGCTCGTGGAGCGCTCCGACGTGCTGGTGGAGAACTTCCGCGCCGGCGGGCTGGCGCGGCTGGGCTTTCCCGACGACCTGCTCGAGGCGCTCAATCCGCGGCTGGTGCACCTGGCCATCAGCGGCTACGGCGTGGACGGGCCCCTGGCCGATCGGCCGGGCTACGACTTCATCATCCAGGCCGTGGCGGGGCTGATGTCGATCACCGGCCAGCCCGACGAGCAGGGCGGCCGGCCGACCAAGGTCGGCGTGGCCATCGCCGACATCAGCACCGGCATGCTCGGCGCGGTGGCGGTACTGGCGGCACTGGTCGGACGGGGCCGGGTGGCCGGGGGCGCGGGTCAGCGCATCGACCTGAGCCTCCTCGAGGCCACGGTCTCGTGGCTCGCCAACCAGGCTTCGAACCACCTCGTGGGTGGCTTGGTGCCGGGTCGCCTGGGCAACCGCCACCCGAACATCACGCCGTACGAGACGTTCGCGACAGCCGACGGCGAGATCGCCGTGGCTGTCGGATCGGAACGCCAGTGGCGGCGCTTCTGCGAGGCGGTCGAGTTGCCAGGCGTGGCCGACGACCCGCGATTCGCGACGAACGCGACACGCGTCGTCAACCGCGATGCCCTGCGCGCCGTGCTCGAGGAGCGCATGGGCGAGCGGGGCAGCCGGGAGTGGTTGGCGCGCCTGGAGGCCGCGGGGGTGCCCTGCGGCGGCGTGAACGACCTGGCGGCGGTCTTCTCCGACCCGCAGGTGCTCGCCCGGCGCATGGTCGGGACGGTCGATCATCCGACCATCGGCCCGCTGCGGCTCACGGGGATCCCCTTCAAGCTGGCCGCCACGCCCGCTGCCATCCGCCGGCCGCCGCCCCTGCTCGGACAGCACAGCGACGAGATCCTCGACTGGCTCGGCTACGGCGGCGCCGAGATCGCCGCGTTGCGCGTGGATGGGGTGGTATGACGGGTCGGCTGAGGCTGCGGCGCTGCTAGACTCGGGCTCGCGGGAGACCGCTCGGGCGCTCGGAGGAGGCATGCCACATGAACGACGGCCGCGAGCCCTGGGCGCTCATCCTCGGCGCCAGTAGCGGCTTCGGCGAGGCGGCCGCGATGGCCCTCGCGGCGGACGGCTACGGCATCGCCGGCGTGCACCTCGATCGGCGCGCCGGCCAGCTGCGTGTCGACGAGATCGTCGCGCGCATCACGGCGTTGGGCCGTGAGGCGCGCTTCTTCAACATCAACGCCGCGGACGATGCACAGCGCACGGAGGTCGTGACCGCGCTCCGGGAGCACTTCGAGGCGGCTGCCGGCCGACGGCCATACCTGCGGGTGGTGATGCACTCGCTCGCGTTCGGCACGCTCAAACCGTTCCTCGCCGCGGACCCCGCGGGCGCCATCAACCGCAAGAACATGGAGATGACGCTCGACGTGATGGCCCACAGCCTCGTCTACTGGGCGCAGGACCTGTGGCACGCTGGCCTGCTCGGCGAGGGCTCGAAGATCTACGCCATGACCAGCGAGGGTTCGACGCGCGTGGTCGAGAGCTACGGCGCGGTGAGTGCGGCCAAGGCCGCGCTGGAGTCGCACTGCCGCCAGCTGGCCATGGAGTTCGCCCGGCAGGGCAGCGGCGTGACCGTCAACGCCATCCGCGCCGGCGTGACCATGACCCCGGCGTTGATGCAGATCCCCGAGCGCGACAAGCTCATCGACCACGCCATGAAGCGCAACCCGATGGGTCGCATGACCACCACCGAGGACGTCGCCCAGGCCATCGTCACGCTCTCGCGCGAGGGCACGCACTGGATCACCGGCAACGTGCTGGGCGTGGACGGCGGGGAGCTCATCGCCGGCTGAGGCGGGCCGGGCGGCCGTGACCGTCCGTCCCGGCACTCGGCCGCCGCGTTCTGGCGCTCTGGCGCTCTGGCGCTTCCGGTTCTCGCCTCTCACGCATCGGGTGACTCAGCGGGCTCGCGTGGGCCGGATGCGTTGTCTTCCATGCATGGAGGGACTCAGACGGACCCGTGCGGGGCCGGGCCACTGTCGTCCATGCATGGAGGGACTCACCGCCCACGGATCGGCTCGCGACCCGTGCCACTCATGCATGGCTTGACTCAGGGGCCGGGCCGCAGGGCGTGCAAGGGCCGGTAGGCTGTCAATGGCCCGAATACGAGTCCGACGATGAATGGATGGCAGGACTCGGTCGATGCGGATGGCGCCCGCGGGTCGCGGCGGCGCGGGTGTACGTACGGCGGCGCTGCGGTGCGTACTAGGTGAGCGGCGGCCCGAGCAGTTCCGCAGCGCTCGGCGAGAGGGTGCCGCTGCGCTCGTACTCGTCGATGGCGTGGCCGAGGCGCTGCGTGAACGCCTCCAGCTCCGCCCGTTCGCCGCTGCCGGGTTCGAACTGGGTCCGCCGCAGCTCGAGCTCGTGCAGGCGGTCCGTGAGCATCGCCGCCGATTCGGCGATGGTCTGCTCGTCGGTCATCTCGACCTCCCCGTGGGCAGTGCGACGGGCCGAGGCCGGGCCGGCCTCAGGGGGCGACGTCGCCGGGTAGACCACCAGCGTACCCGGTCAGCTCGACGTATGCCTCGCCGCCCAGCACCCTGCCGGCCCGCGTGGCGCGCACGCGCTGCGAGCCTTCCCAGTAGACGACCCCGGTCGTGGCGCGTGTGTCGAGCTCCTGGTCGGCGACCGTCGGCGTGAGCTCGATCTCCAGCTTCTCGGCGGGCAGGCGAACCAGCCAGCCCGACGGGTAGTCGGCGCCGGTGTTCGGGCTCTGCCAGCGGCCGAGCGTCTGCACCTCGAAGTCGCCCGCGGCGAGGTGGACGGCCCTGCCGTCAGGCCGCACAAATGTGCCGTAGGCGATGACGACGCGGCCGTCGAGGCCTCGCACCAGCGACAGGGTCACGTCCGTGCCGTCCTCGAGGTTGACTGCGAACCAGTCCCAGCCGGTGCCGCCGACGGTGATGAAGTCGCCCCACTGGTGGTCGAACCAGGCCGTGCCCTCCACGGGCAGGGTCCGTCCACCCAGGACCAGGTTGCCGCGCGCCGCCATGCGCGTGCGCGAGTAGTAGTAGGAGGTGCCGCCCGGACCGAAGTCGACGAAGCCATCCCCGTCGTGGAGGACCGGTGGGCGCGTGCCGTCGTCCAGCGCCAGGGAGAGCCCGAAGGCGCCGGTGATGGACTCGGCCGCCAGCTGGTCGCGGCCGTCGGCGCCGCGCATCGTCCAGCTGGTGGCGCCCGGCGCCGCCACGCCGCTGTCGTCGCGGGCGAGCACGGACAGGTCGAAGCCCGTGCCCGGCCGGGAGCGGTCGACCTGCGGCCCGATCTCGTTGCGCTGGTCGTAGCGGAAGGTGCCGGCCGACTCGTCGGTCAGGGCCAGGTGTGACGCCCAGGCGACCGGGAAGTCGCCGCGCTCGGCGCGGAAGACGACGTACTCGAAGCCGAACCGCCGGCCGTCGCCCGAGCGCAGGTGGCCCGTGTAGTACCACCACTCGGTCAGCCGCCCGTGCGACCCATCGTCGGCCGGGAAGGAGAGCGGCATGGGGTCGGCCGGCGGCGTCATCGTGGCCACGGCCGGTGGCGTCGGCGGCGGCTCGGTGGGCGGCACCGCCAGCACGCGGCCGTCGGGACCGCAGCCTGCCGCCAGCGCGACCACGAGCAGCAGCGCCACGGTCTCCACCAGCGGCAGGCGCCGGTCGAGGAACCGCCGCACCGGCCCCGGCAGCCACCAGTTGCGGTCGCCCAGGAGGCGCATCGTGGCCGGCACCAGGAGTGCCCGCACCACGGTCGCGTCGAGCGCCACGGCGATGGCCACGCCCACGCCGAGCGCCTTGATGAGCACGATCTCGGCGGCCGCGAACGAGCCGGCCACGACGAAGACGATGAGGGCGGCCGAGGTGACGATGCGGCCGCTCCGCTCGAGGCCCCGCGCCACGGCCTCGCGGTTGTCGCCGGTGCGGTCCCAGACCTCCTTCATGCGTGCCAGCAGGAAGACCTCGTAATCCATCGACAGGCCGAAGAGGACGCAGAAGAGGATGACCGGCGCGGTCGTCTCGACGAAGCCGAGCGGCTGGAAGCCCAGCACCGCCGACAGGTTGCCGTCCTGGAAGATCCAGACCAGCGCGCCGAAGCTGGCCAGGATCGAGAGCGTATTCATGGCCAGCGCCTTGAGCGGCAGGATGACCGAGCGCAGCAGCACGAAGAGCACGCCGTAGGTGGCGAGCACGATGATCAGCGCCGAGCGCGGGAACTGGTCACGGATCCGGTCGACCACGTCGGCCACTTCCGCGGCGCCGCCCGCGACGAGCAGCTCCATGCCCTCGGGTGGCGCCAACGGCGAGGCCGGATCACGCAGCTCCATGACCAGCGCGCGCGCCGCGTCATGGTTGGGGCCGTAGGGCGTGGTCACCAGGAAGGCCGTCAGGTCGCCCTTCGCGGCGGCGCCCACGAAGGTGGCCGTGAAGCGGTCGGGGATGCCTGCCGGCGAGCCCAGCAGGAGCTGGTACTGGAGCCGTGTCAGGCGCGGGTCGATGTCGACGATGCCGTCCACGCCGCTGACCCGCGGGTCCGCTGCCAGCCGACGCGACCAGTCGTAGAGGCGCCCCACGTTGTCGACCGAGGTCACCGGGCCGTCGGTGCGGATGGCCAGCAGCAGCGGTGCGAAGTCGCCCTCGCCGAACTCGCGCACGAGCAGGTCATAGGCCTGTCGCGAGGGCACGTCGGGCGGCAGGATGGTCGCGTCGGGCGCGTTCACGCGCGCGTGCAGGAAGGGCCAGCCGAGAAGGAGCAGCAGCCCCAGCGTGGGCAGGAGCACCTGCCAGGGGCGCTCCATGACGCGCCGCGCGAAGCGCGCCCAAGGCCCCTCGGCGTCGGGCAGGGTGTGCGTCCGGCGCAGCGTCAGTGCGTCGATGCGCGGCCCGATGTAGGAGAGCACGGCGGGCAGCAGCGTCAGCGCGGCGGCCATGCCGAGGGCCATGACCACGCCGCCCGCGATGCCGATCGAGCGCAGGATCATGAAGTCGAAGAGGAGCAGGCCGACCACGCCCAGGAGCACGCTCAGCGCGCTGAAGAAGATGGCCCGGCCGGCGGTGCCCGAGGTCACGGCGACGGCCTCGTCCACTACCGCCTGGTCG
>DASSPM010000141.1:0-8898 GCA_035699625.1 Candidatus Limnocylindrales bacterium
CCCCGGAGCGGCCCGCCCGGCGTTGCCCTGCGGCGCATCGGCACGCTCCATCTGTCGGGGCCGCTGGCGGGCCGGCGGCTGGGCGCCTACTGGCTGGAAGGCTATGGCGGCGGCCTCTTCGTGGCCTTCCGTGACGCCACGTCCGGTGCCGGCACGTACGGCGCCGGACGCTACCTGCTCGACACGGCCAAGGGCGCGGACCACGGTCCGGGCGCGCGGCCGGACGAGCTGCTGCTCGACTTCAACATGGCCTATCACCCTTCCTGCGCCTACGACCCGCGCTGGGACTGCCCGCTGGCACCGCTCGAGAACCGGCTCGACCTGCTCGTCACCGTGGGCGAGAAGCTGCCGGGCTGAACAGACCGGGGGCGCCTGCCGGCCTGCCGGGACCATCGTCCCGGTCGGGCTGGTACGGGCGGCGTGGCCTGCGCGCACCCCCGGTGGGGGAAGATAGTCACGATGCGAGCGGCCCCGGGTGGGTCGCTGCACGGCGTGACGGGCAGAGGCAGGGGAGGACGAGCGCATCGTGCGCCTCTTCAAGCGCAGCGGACGGATCCCCGAGCGGCTCCTGTGGTCGCGGGACGAACGCTTCGTGGCGGGTCTCGCCGACGGCGTACCGGATGCGCGCGTGGTGGTCATCGCCTCGGGCGCCGTGCTCATCGGTTCCGGTGAGGGACTCAGCGACGCCTACGTGGCCTCCCGGGCCGGAGCCATCCCCTACGGCCTCGTGGCGCTGGACCCGGGTCTGCCCGAGATCGAGCGCTACCTGTCGGCCCTGGCCGACGCCGTCCAGCAGTCCGGCATCGCCGACCGCATCGGCATGCTCACCTCGCCGGTCGCGGGCTACCACAAGGTCATCGATGCCTTCGTCGCACTGCGCGACAGTCTGGTCATCCAGTTCCAGCCGCTCGTCTCGCTCGAGACGATGGAGGCCGTCGGCTACGAGTCGCTCGCCCGGCCCTCACGGGCCGTCGGCTCCATCGACGGCGTGGTCGCGGCAGCAGTGACCACCGGACGCACGACCGAGGTCGACCGGCTGGTGGCCGATCGCGTCATCACCCGCACCGCGCGCTTGCAACGCATCCCTCCACACGTCACCATCAACGTCCTGCCCGCCAGCCTGGCCGACGCCTGGTTCGAGCCGCGCGCCTTGGCCGAACGGGTCCGTGCCGCCGGCCTGGCCCCGTCGCTCTTCACGGTCGAGTGCACCGAGCAGCAGTCGACGCCCGACCAGGCCGCCCTGGCCCGGCGGGTGCGCCAGCTGCGCCGACAGGGCTTCGGCTTCGCCATCGACGACGCCGGCGCGGGCTACGCCTCGTTCGCGCTCATCGCCGCGCTTCGGCCCTCGCTCATCAAGATCGACCGGGAGATCGTGCGCGGCATCAGCCGCACCACCGCCAAGCAGGCGCTGGTGGAGGCCTTCGTCGGCTTCTCCCATCGCATCGGCGCACAGCTGGCGGCCGAGGGCATCGAGCGGACGGCCGACCTGGAGACGCTCAAGGTTCTCGGCGTGCAACTGGGCCAGGGCTACCTGCTGGGGCGGCCGGCCAGCGAGCCACTGCCCGCGCGTCGGCCACGATCGCGGGTCTCGCGCGCGCAGCTGCCCGTCACGGAGGGCTGAGACCGCCTCCGGTGCCCGTCGCGGAGGGCTGAGACCGCCTCCGGTCCGCCTGCCGGCCCCGGGCTTGCGGCCCGCGGGGCCCGCCTCCGGCCGCCGTCCACCGTCCCGCCGCGCGGCCTCGCCACACGCCACCACCCGTGGGCTTGCGGCCCCCGTCGGCACCCCGACCTTGGCCGATATGCACCGCCGGCATGCTAGTCAGGCGGCATCCCCTCTCCCGAGCCCACGGCGACCACTTTCCGACGGCTCCATGCACGCTCCGGGCGTCGTTCGGGCGCGCCGGGAGGCGCAGCTGGCATCCGGCCCCGTTCACGAGTCCGCCGATGGATAGGGGACGGACGGACGGGCGCCCGCGCTCCAGAGCATTCCTCCGGTGCGTAAGGGACGGGGATCCACACGTTCGCGCCCCACGCCAATCCCCCGGTTCATCCGGGGCACGACACGGGGCGGCAGCACGGCCCGTCTGCGGCGCGCCCCGACCGGACTCTCGCCTACCATCGCGCAGTGAGCCGATCGACGACACCCAGCGCGACCGCCAGCGCGACGTGGCCTGACGGGACCACGCCCGACAACGACCCAGCGGCCGGCGAGCGCGCGGCCGCGTCCCCTGTCGCACCAGGACCCGCCTCCGCCGACGCGCCTGGGGCCGCCTCCCCCGTCGCGCTCCCCGACGCCGTCCGCCGCTTCCTGCTCGGGGAGCGGCGTCATGCCGTGGTCGCCACGATCGGCGCGGACGGGGCGCCGCACCAGGCCGTGGCCTGGTACCTCCTGCGCGGCGACACGCTGGTCATCAACTCGCGCGAGGGGCGGCGCTGGCCGCGCGACCTGTGCCGCGACCCACGGGTCTCCATCGCCGTCGAGGAGGGCTACGACTGGGTCGGCATCGGCGGCAGAGCCGAGGTCGTCGAAGACCAGGCGCAGGCCCAGGCGGACATCGCCGAGATGGCCCGCCGCTACGAGCCGCCGGACGTGGCCGAGCGCTCCATCGCCCGGTTCCGCCGCGAGCGGCGAGTGAGCTTCCTGGTCCACCCTGAGTCGGTCCACGTGCACTTCGACTCGGAGGACTGACATGGTGGAGTCGGAGGACTGCATGGTCGAGTCGGTGGACTGCATGGTCGAGTCGGAGGACTGACATGGCCCGAGCGCAGATCGGCTACGCGGCGATGCTGGAGCAGTTCCACCCCACCGAGTTGGTGGAGCTGTGCGAAGCGGCGGAGGCAGCCGGCTTCCAGGGCGTCATGGCCGCCGACCACGTCCAACCGTGGGTGCCCCAGCAGGGACAGGCCGCCTTCGTCTGGGCCTTCATGGCGGCCGCGGCGCAGCGCACCCGGGGCGACATCGGGCCGGGCGTGACCTGCCCCTCCTTCCGCCAGCACCCGGCCGTCATCGCCCAGGCCGCGGCGACCATGGCGGCCATGTACCCGGGCCGCTTCTGGCTCGGCCTTGGCTCGGGCGAGGCGCTCAACGAGCACGTCGTGGCCGGCTACTGGCCGGAGGTGGCCGAGCGCATCGGGCGCATGTTCGAAGCCATCGAGATCATGCGCAAGCTCTTCAGCGGCAAGGACGTCAAGCACAAGGGCGAGTACTACCGCATGGAGACGATGCGGCTCTGGACGATGCCCGAGACGCCGCCGCCCATCTACGTCGCCACGGCCGGCCCCGTGACGGCCAAGAAGACCGGCCGCTTCGCGGACGGCATCATCACCGTCGGGGCACCGGAGGAGAAGATCGAGTCGATCTTCGAGCAGTGCCACGCGGGCTGCGATGAGGCGGGCAAGGACCCGACCGGCTTCATGCACATCCTGCAGCTGCACCTCTCCTGGGCCGAGACCGACGAGGAGGCGCTGCGCAACGCGATGACCGAATGGCCCAACGGCGGCATGAAATTCCCCAAGCAGGACATCCGCTCACCGCACGACTTCGCGCAGATGGCCAAGCTGGTGCGGCCCGAGGACTTCCAGGGCCGGATGCTCATCTCGTCCGACCTGGAGGCTCACCGGCGCGAGATCCAGAAGTTCCTCGACCTCGGCTTCGAGCGCGTCTACCTGCACAACGTCGGGCGCAACCAGCGCCAGTGGATCGAGGCCTTCGGGCGCGAGGTCCTGCCCAGGTTGACGGCATGACCGAGACTGCGGCCGACAAGGCCGGCGGGCGGCCCGCGATGCGCTTCGGGGCGCAACTCTGGTCGCAGGCGGCCGGCTGGCCGGAGATGCGCGCGGCGGCGCTGGCGGCCGAGCAGGCCGGCTGGGACGATCTCTGGACCTGGGACCACCTGCTGGCCATCTTCGGGCCGTGGGAGCAGCCCATCCTCGAGGGCTGGTCGCTCCTCTCGGCCTGGGCCGCGGTCACCGAGCGCATCCGGGTCGGGCTGATGGTCGGCGCCAACACCTTCCGCGACCCGGGCCTGGTGGCCAAGCTGGCCGTCACCCTCGACCACGTCAGCGGCGGCCGGGCGGTGCTGGGCATCGGCGGCGCCTGGTTCGAGCGCGAGCACGATGCCTTCGGCATCCACTTCGGGTCGGGCTTCGGAGAGCGCCTCGACCGGCTCGACGAGGCGGTGATGCTGCTGCGGCGGCTGCTGGACGGGGAGCGCTTCAGCCACGAGGGCCGTTTCTACCGGCTGCACGACGCGCTCTGCGCGCCGCGGCCGGTGCAGCCGCACCTGCCCATCCTGGTCGGCGGCTCCGGGCCGCGCAAGACGCTGCGCACCGTGGCCCTGCGCGCCGACGCCTGGAACACCAGCGGCCACCTCGAGGAGGTGCGCACCAAGGTGGCCAACCTGGAGCGGCACTGCGCGGAGGTCGGGCGCGACCCGGCCGCCATCGAGCGCACGGTCAGCTTCCCGATGCTCATCCGCGACACGCGCGAGGCGGCCGAGGCGGCCTTCGCCGAGCTCCTTGCGCACAACGGCGCCACCGACGCGGGCAACGTGCCGCTGCTCCTCGGGCCGCCCGAGGTCATCGCCGAGGCGATCGCGCCGTACCGCGACGAGCTCGGCTTCGGGCACGTCATCGTGCGCCTGCCGGCGCCCTACGATCAGGAGACCATCGAGCGCATCGGCGAGGTCCGCGAGGTGCTCGGATGACCAGCGAGACGCTCGGATGAACGGCGAGTCGCTCGGATGACGGACCGCCATCCCATCAAGGTCGGCGCCCTGCTCTGGCCGCAGGCGACCGACTGGCCGGCGATGCGTGACGCGGCCGTCGCGGCCGACCGCGCCGGCGTCGATTCGCTCTGGACCTGGGACCACCTCTACGCCATCGAGGGCGACCCGCACCAGCCCATCTACGAGGGCTGGACGACCATCGCCGCCTGGGCGACGCTGACGACCCGCGCCACGGTCGGCCTGATGGTCGGCGCCAACACCTTCCGCAACCCGGCAGTGGTGCTCAAGGCGGCCGTGACCGTCGACCACGTCAGCGGCGGCCGGACGTGGCTGGGCCTGGGTGGGGCCTGGTTCGAGGAAGAGCACCTGGCCCACGGCCTCGAGTTCGGCCGCAGCCCGGGCGAGCGATTGGCCTGGCTGGAGGAAGCCTGCGCGGCCATCGTGGCGCTGCGCGACGGCGAGCCATACACCTCCCCGGACGGCAGCCGTTACGCCTTCCGCGACCTGCGTCTGGCGCCGCTGCCGCTGCTGGGGCCGGGTCGCCTGCCGCTGATGATCGGCGGCGGCGGCGAGCGCAAGACGCTGCGCATCGTCGCGCGCTACGCCGACGGCTGGAACAGCTGGGGCAGCGTGGAGCGCCTCAAAGGCAAGCTCGAGGTGCTCGCCCGCCACTGCGCCGACGTGGGCCGCGACATGGCCGAGATCGAGCTGACCTTCTTCCCCTTCCTGGTCATCCGCGACGACCCGGCCGAAGCGCGGCGGGTGCTGCAGGAGGCACTGGCGGCCAACGGCGCCGAGCACGAGATCGACCCCGCGGTCGACTTCCTCGGGCCGCCCGAAGCGCTGGCCGAGCAGTGGCGACCCTACCTCGAGCTCGGCTTCACGCACCTCATCGTGGACACGCCGGCGCCGCACGACCGCGAGACCCTCGAGCGCCTGCCCGAGTTGCGTCGCCTGCTGGGCGGCGCCCGACCGTGATCGCGGGCGCCGGCTGCCCCGCCGCCCCGGCGGCCGGCTGCCCGGCCTGAGGATGCGCGTCGTCGCCCTGGCCGGCGGCATCGGCGGCGCCAAGCTCGCCCACGGGCTGGCACTTGCTGCGGTCACGGCGTCGCCGCCGCACGAGCTGACGGTCGTGGTCAATACCGCCGACGACCTGGAGCTGCACGGGCTGCACGTCTCACCCGACCTCGACACGGTCATGTACACCCTGGCCGGCGTGGCCGACCGCGAGCGCGGCTGGGGCCTCGCCCAGGAGACCTGGCAGGCGTCGGAGATGCTGGCCGCGTACGGCGCCGAGACCTGGTTCCGGCTCGGCGACCGCGACCTGGCCACGCACCTCGTGCGCAGCGAGCGGCTGGGCCGCGGGGAGCGGCTGACCGTGGTCACGGCCGCGCTCGCCAGCGCGCTCGGGGTGGGCACGCGGCTGCTGCCGATGAGCGACCAGCCGGTGCGCACCAAGGTCGGCACGGACGCGGGCTGGTTCGACTTCCAGGAGTGGTTCGTGCGCCGCGGCCAGCGCGACGAGGTGCGCGAGCTGCGCATCGAGGGTCTGGCCGATGCCCGCCCGACGCCGGAGGTGCTGGCTGCCGTCCGCTCCGCCGACGCCATCGTGCTCGCGCCTTCCAACCCCTTCCTGAGCATCGGCCCGATCCTCGGCCTGCCCGGCATGGCTGACGCCGTGCGCGAGGCAGGGGCGCCGGTGGTGGCCGTCAGCCCCATCGTCGGCGGCACGGCGCTCAAGGGGCCGGCCGACCGGATGCTCCGCTCGCTGGGCGGCGAGGCGAGCGCGGCCGGCATCGCGCGGCACTACGCGCAGCGTCACCCCGGCATCCTCGACGGCCTGGTCATCGACGACGCCGACGCTGCACAGGCCTCCGACATCGAGGCGCTCGGCCTGCGCCTGCTGGTGACCGGCACGGTGATGCGCGACGACGCCGACCGCGAGCGGCTGGCCCGTGAGACGCTCGAATTCGCGGTCGGCCTGCGGCCGCGGTAGCGACCGGGGTCACCCTTCCGGCGGCACTCACGCGCCGGCGCCCGCCACCCCGGCTTCGGCCGCCCCGACCGCCTTAGCCCCGGTGTTGCAACGGCAATGCCAGAAGGACGGGACCGAGGCTCACAAGGGCGTCCGAGAGGGCGGGCCGGGCACTGCTGCGAGCCCCTGCCACGCTCGATCTGACGCCCGCCGGTCGGCCTCCGGCCGGCCCGTCGCCCGCTAACGCCCTCCTAACCCCGATACCTGCAATGGGGGTGCAGCGGCGGGACGCAAGCACCACGGCACGCCCTTGCGCAGCCTCACGCGTCGGAGCGAAGCCCGTCCTGCTCGGCGCGGAACGGGTCCTCGATGCGCACGCCGCCGATGCGCCGTCCGTGCTCGAGATCCTCGCTCAGCAGTGTTGCCGCACCGGCCACGCGCGCTGCCTCCACGATGAGCGCGTCCCAGAACGAGAGCTGGAGTCGCTCCTCGAGTCGCGCGGCTGCCAGGATCAACGTGGGGTCGACCTGGATCAGGGTCCAGGTGGCGTAGAGGCTGACGATCTCGCGCACCTCCCGGCGAGCCAGCGGCGGCCGGAACTTGCGCGTCGCGACGACGTAGAACTCCTGCAGCACCTGGGTGCTGAGGACGCCGTTGCCGCTCGCCCAGAGCGCCTCGAGCCGCGCACGCGCCACCGGCTGCCGGGTCCGCTCCGACGTGTCGTGGGCGTAGGCGAGCACATTCGTGTCGACGAAGGTCTTCTCACCGGCCATGGGCGACTATCGGTCGTGCAGCTCGTCCCGTCGCCACGACCGGCCTCCCCGGGCAGTGGCCGCCGCCAAGAGGTCGCCGGCGCGGCGCCGCGCCTCCTCGTAGCGCTCGTCACGATCGACGAGGGCATCGAGCTCCCTGGCGACCAGTGCGCTGACAGACGTACCCCGTTTCGCGGCGACGACACGCGCGCGACGGATCACTTCCGAGTCGAGTTGAAGGGTCAGGTTCGTCTTGGTCACCAGACGGCTCCACAGCGATCTTCGTGCTCCACAGGATACCACCGCATCCAGGTCGATCACCCGTGGGATGAGGGTCCAGCGGCCATTGGCCTGCACCGAGAGACGCCCGCCGCCACATCCGATCGCCTGCCGCGCGGCCCGCCTACCATGGCGGCGATGAGCAGATCGCTGGACGATGGCGCCGACCTCACGCGCCTCCACGCGCTGGTGGCGGTGCGCAGCGTGAGCGGCGGCAAGGCCCGGCTCGGCGAGGCGCTCGACGCCGAGGAGCGCGAAACGCTCATCGTGGGCATGCTGCGCCACGAGCTGCGCCTCCTGGCCGCCTGGCCGGCGCTTGAGAGCACGCTCGTGGTCACCGCGGACGAGGCGCTGGCACGCTGCGCCGCCGCTGAGGGGGCACGCATCGTCGCCGACCCCGGCGTCACGCTCGACGCCGCGATCCGCGCCGGCCGCGAGGCCGCCGTCAGCAACGGCGCCACCGCCCTGCTGATCCTGCCCGCCGACCTGCCCCTGCTCACCGCCGAGGCGCTGGAGCGCCTGCTCGAGGCGGCCGATGCGGCCGTGGCCGCCGGCTCCGGGCGGCCCGTCGTGGCCATCGCCCCGGCCGACGCCCGGGGCGGCACGAACGCGCTCCTCCTCTCGCCGCCCGGCCTCCTCGAGCCGGCGTACGGGCCCGACAGCCTGGAACGGCACCTGCGCGCGGCGCGCGCCCGTGACGCCAGCGTGCAGCTGGTGCACGATCCCGCCCTTGGCTTCGACCTCGACACGCCCGAGGACCTCGAGCGGCTCGACAGCGACCGGCTGGCGGCACTGCTGGCGCTCGGCACCCCGCTCCGGGCCGAGCCGTGAGCCGGCTGCTGGCGGTGCCCCTCCCGTCCGAGGGCCCACCGCCCCCGGAGGTCCGGCCGGGCGACGACCTGGGGGCGCTGCTGGTCGACGCCTGGCGCCGCACGACCGATGTCGACCCCTCCCTCGCGCCGGCCGCCGGCGACGTCGTCGTCGTCACCCAGAAGGTCGTCTCCAAGGCCGAGGGGCGCGTCGTCGACCTGCGCAGCATCCAGCCGCGACCCGAGGCGGTCGCCTTCGCCGAGCGCTGGCAGCGCGACCCGCGCCAGGTCGAGGTCGTGCTGCGCGAGGCGACCGAGGTGCTGCGCATGGAGCGCGGCATCGTCATCTGCCGCAC
>DASSPM010000142.1:0-14126 GCA_035699625.1 Candidatus Limnocylindrales bacterium
AGATGGCCGGCGTGGAGCGGCGGCGGCCGGCGCTGCATCCGGAAGCGTGTCACCAGCAGCGGCCAGTCGAAGCCGCGGCCGTTGTAGGTCACCAGCCAGGCACCGTCGGGGATGGCTGCCGCCACGGCGTCCAGGAAGGCCGGCTCGTCGGGATGGTCGGGCAGCAGGTACTGGCGGACCACGAAGCGCTGGCCGTCCCAGCTGCCCAGGCCCACCAGGAAGACGAGCGTCCCGGCCGCCGTGCCGAGACCGGTCGTCTCCGTGTCGAGGCAGACCAGCGGCCGCTGCAGGTCGATGGGGTAGGGGAGCGTGGCCAGACGCTCGTGGTCGAGGGGCACCTCGCCGGCGCTCTCGACCACCACCACCGGGCCTGCCGGCCCCTGCTCCACACGGCCGCCCACGGCCGCCGCCAGCTGACCGGCGCGCAGCGACGCCGAAGACCCGGGCGGCGCCGCGACCGCGGCTGCGCGCCGGACCCCTTGGCGCGAGAGGCGGAGTCGTTCGAGCCGTCGAGCCGTCAGCGTCGGGTCCGTCATGGCCGGGACCATGAGCGGCGCCGGTGCCAGCTCGCTCGTCACGCGGCGCGGGCGGGAGTGGCGCCGGCGAGGTCGGCCAGCAGGCGCAGGGCCAGCCGCTTGCCATCGCCACCCGTCTCGAGCCTGGGACCGGTGCAGGCCGGGCAGCCGGCCCCGCAGGCACAGTCGCGCACCAGGTCGCGTGCGCCTTCGATCAGCTCGGCGTGGCGGTCGAAGAGGCGCTGCGCCAGGCCGACCCCGCCGGGCACGCTGTCGTAGAGGTAGATCAGCGGCCGCTCGAAGTGCGGCGAGCGCACCTGCGCCACGAGGCCCAGGTCGCGCGGGTCGCTCATGAGCAGCACGCTGGCCACGGTGCGCAGGGCCCGGCCCGCGCCGACCAGCGCCACGTCCAGCTCGTCACGCCGCCAGCCCTCGACTGCGCCCGGCTCGAGCGCCAGCCAGTAGGCCGTGGTGTGCAGCTCGAGCTCGGGCAGGTGGATGCGGCCCCAGCCGAGGTTCTCGGCCGTGTCGAGCTTCAGCTTCTTGTAGATGGTGGCCAGGCTGCTCACCATCACCTCGCCATGCGCGCGCTCCCCGGCGGGCACCGTGCCAGAGGCGAACGTCTCGAGCGGCTTGAGCGTGACCGCCACCTCGGCCTGCGTGTAGTGGTCGACGTCGACCGGCCGCACGTAGGCCTTGCGCTCCTCCCAGTCGAGCCGCTCGACGTGGAACTGGCGCGACTCGTGCAGGTAGACGGCGTCCTCGTGGACGAGCGTCGGCGCCGAGAAGAGGTCCACCTCGCCGATGACGCGCGGCCGCTCGCCGCGCCCGGCCGGGCCGAGGTCGATGATGACCACGTTCTCGGGCGCACCGGTGCGCAGCGAGATCTCGGCCGCCGGGAAGTTCTCCGAAGCCCAGTACCAGCGCCCGTCATCCGCGCGCCGGACATGGCCCTCCTCGCCCAGGAACGCCAGCAGCTCGTCGGCCGGCCCGGGGCCGAAGACCTCGCCGCTCTCGAAGGGCAGCTCGAAGGCGGCCGCGCGCAGGTGCGCCAAGAGCACGTGCAGGTTGTCCGGGTCGAGGCGGGCCTCCTCGGGCGTGGCCTCGAAGAGGTACTCGGGATGCGCGGCCACGTACTGGTCGACCGGCCCGCTGGTGGCCACCAGCACGGCCACGCTGACCTCCTGGCGGCGACCGGCGCGACCCATCTGCTGCCAGGTGGCGGCGATCGAGCCCGGGTAGCCGGCCAGCACGGCCGCGTCGAGGCGGCCGATGTCGATGCCCAGCTCGAGCGCGTTGGTGCTGACCACGCCCAGGATGTCGCCCGTGCGGAGGCCTCGCTCGATGGCCCGCCGCTCGCTGGGCAGGTAGCCGCCGCGGTAGCCGCGCACGCGCTCGGATGGTCCGCGCCCGTCGCGCAGCGCCTCGCGCAGCCGGCTGAGCAGGATCTCGACGCTCGTGCGGGACCGGCCGAAGACGATCGTCTGGCGGCCCGCGCGGAGGAAGCCGAGGGCGACCCGTTCAGCCAGGCCGAAGGCGCTGGCGCGGGCACCGAGCTGGGCGTCGACCATGGGCGGGTTGAGCACCAGCACATGCTTCTCGCCGCTGGGGGCGCCGTTGCGGTCGATGAGCGCCGGCCGGCGACCGCTCAGCAGCTCGGCCAGCGTGGCCGGATTGCCGATGGTCGCGGAGCAGGTGATGACGCGCGGCGTGCTGCCGTAGTGGGCGCAGAGGCGCAGCAGCCGGCGCAGCACGTTGGCGACGTGGCCGCCGAAGACGCCGCGGTACGTGTGCGCCTCGTCGACCACGACATAGCGCAGCTGCTCGAAGAGTTGGAACCACTTGGTGTGATGCGGCAGGATGGCCGCGTGGAGCATGTCGGGGTTGGTCACCACGACCTGCCCCGCCGAGCGGATCGAGGAGCGGATCGGCGCCGGCGTGTCGCCGTCGTAGACGGCCGCCGCGATGTCCAGGCGGGCAGCTTCCGCCAGGTCGCGCAGCTCGGCCGTCTGGTCCTGGCCGAGCGCCTTGGTGGGGAAGATGTAGAGGGCCCGCGCCGACGGGTCCTCGGCGATGGCCTGCAGCACGGGCAGGTCGTAGCAGAGCGACTTGCCCGAGGCGGTCGGCGTGACGACGCAGACGTCGGAGCCGCCGCGCAGCGCGTCGATGGCCTCGGCCTGGTGTCGGTAGAGGCCGGCGTAACCGCGCCCCTCGAGCGCTGCCCGGATGCGCGGGTCGAGCCAGCCGGGCAGGGGCAACAGGTCGGCCGCGCGTGCCGGTAGCCGGCGGTGGGCGACCACCGCTTCGGCCACGGCCGGATCTCCGAGGAGCCCGGCCAGGACCGCCGCCGGATCCGCTTCCGCGTAGATGCGCATCGCCGCCTCCGATACGAACGGGTGTTCTCTTTGTCGGAGGCAGTCTAGCAAGCTGCGCAAGCACGGCGCGGCGGTTGACGCGTCAGCTACGGGCAGCTACCGTACGGCCGTGGCCCTTGCGCGCAGCCTCGACGCCCCGAACGACCCGCTGCTGCGTCGGCGCACGCCGGGGGAGGCCGACCCGACTGACCCCCCGGACGCCGGCGGCCCACCGCCCGACGAGCCATCGCCCGGTCCGCCGCAGCTCGGCCCGCTGCCCATCGCCGGTCTCACGCGCCGGCACCTGGCCTTCGGCCTGGGCGCGCTGGTGGTGCTCTGGATCGTGCTCGTCTTCGCGCGCGCCGTGGCCGACTCTGCCGCCGTGACCGGCCGCGCGGCCACGCTGCGTGTCGAGAACGCCCAGCTGCAGGCGCAGCTCGAGGCACGTCGCCGGGAGCTCGAGGTCGTGCGCTCGCCCGCCTACGTGGCTATCCAGGGTCGCGCCTACGGCGTCGGCGGCCCTGGTGAGCGGCCCTTCTCGCTGACCGGCGGCGCGCCGCGGCCGGTGATCCACCCGCTCGGCAGCGATCCCGCCTCGAGGGATCGGCAGGCGCCGCTGGAGGCCTGGCTGGAGCTGCTCTTCGGCGACTGAGCGACGGCCGGTCGGCTGACGCGGGATCCGTGACCATACCTAGACATCTGGCCCTGCCGTGGCATCATATCTCGGTATGGCACCGGCCAAAGCCGCATCAAGCGCCGCGTCTGGGCTGCGCATCGGGCAGGCCGCCGAGCTGCTGGGCGTCTCGGTCGAGACGCTCCGCCGCTGGGCCGCCGAGGGCCGGCTGGCCACCGAGCGGAGTCGCGGCAACCAGCGCCTCGTGCCGCTGGCCGAGGTGAGCCGCATGCTGGCCGATCGGCGGCGCCGGCGGCCCGAGCGGCCGACCGTGGCTTCCTCGGCCCGCAATCGCTTCGCCGGCGTCGTCAGCCGCGTCGAGCGCGACGGTGTGGCCGCCGTGGTCGAGGTGGTCGCCGGGCCGCATCGGCTGGTGAGCCTGATGACGGCAGAGGCGGTGGAAGAGCTTGGGCTGCGCGTCGGCGACGAGGCCGTCTGCAGCGTCAAGTCGACCAACGTCGTGGTCGAGATCCCGCGCTGACCGGCGAACGATGCGCCTGCCGGCGGTCCTGGCGGTGCTGCTGCTGCTCGCCTGCAGCGGTGGCTCGCCGTCACCACCCCCCCGGCCCGAGCTGACCGTGCTGGCGGCTGCCTCGCTGGCGCCGGTGCTGCCGGAGATCGTGTCCGCCTACGAGGCCGCGCACGGCCTGCGCATCACGACCGCGTTCGAGGCCTCCAACTCGCTCCGCCGGCGGATCGAGCAGGGCGCCCCCGGCGACCTCTTCCTGTCGGCTGACCGGCGCGAGCCGCGCGCGCTCGAGGCAGCCGGCCTGGCAGCGCCCGCTGCGGACTACGCCCGCAACCGGTTGGTCATCGTCGCGCGGCCGGGGGTGGTGGCGGACGTCTTCGACCTCGCGCGGCCGGGTCTGCGGCTCGTGGCAGCATCCCCTGCCGTGCCCGCCGGGGCCTACGCCGACGAGCTCGTTCAGGGGCTTGCGAGGGCGCCGGGGGCGCCGGCCGGCTTCGCCGCGGACGTCGCCGCCAACATCCTGTCTCGCGAGGCCGACGTGCGGGGGGTCCTGGCACGCGTCGTGCTCGGCGAGGCGGACGCCGGCTTCGTCTACTCCAGCGATGCGTACGAGCGGCGCCAGCTCGAGGTCCTGCCCATCCCAACGGGAGTGGTGGAGCCGGAGGTCGTCTACGCCGGCGTGGTGCTGCTCGGCTCTGCCCACCATGGCCAGGCGGAGGCGCTCCTGCGGGCGCTGCGCGAGCCGGCCGCGCAGGCGGTCTTCGTGCGTCACGGTTTCCTGCCACTCGTCGACCAGTGAGCCACGTCGGACGCGGCGAGCCGCGGCTGCTGGCGCTGCCGGCGGGACTCCTCGTTGCCTTCCTCGGCCTGCCCGTGGCGGTGCTCCTTTGGCGCGCAGCCTCGGGGGGTGCGTTAGTGGCGGCGCTCACGAGTGGTGCGGTCGGCGCCGCACTCGGCCTGAGCCTGGCCACCACGTCCGTGAGCCTGGTCATCGGCGCGGCCCTCGGCCTGCCCCTGGCACGGCTGCTGGCTCGTTCACGGTCGCGCCGCGCGGCGCTCGTGGAGGCCGTCGTCGACCTGCCGGTCGTGCTGCCGCCCTCCGTGGCCGGCCTGGCTCTGCTCCTCCTCTTCGGACGGCAGGGCCCGTTCGGAGGGCCGCTGGCGGCGCTCGGCCTCGGGCTGCCCTTCAGCACTGCGGCGGTGGTGCTGGCACAGGTCCTCGTCGCCGCACCGTTGCTGGTGCGTACGGCGCGCACCGGCTTCGCGGCCGTGGACCCGGAGCTCGAGGACGCGGCCCGCGTGGACGGAGCATCGGAGCGGGCCGTGCTGCGCCACGTGACGCTGCCGACCGCGGCGCCCGCCATCGCCGCCGGGCTGGTCCTTGCCTGGGCGCGCGCACTGGGCGAGTTCGGTGCGACCATCCTCTTCGCCGGCAACGTGGCGGGACGCACGCAGACCCTGCCGCTGCTCGTCTACGAGGCCTTCCAATCCGACCTGGAGGTGGCCGTGGCGGCGTCGGCGGTGCTCGTCCTGGCCGCCCTCGGCGTGCTGCTAGCGGTGCGCCTGCGCCACTGGCGACCGGTCAGCGAGCTTCGCTCGGTCGGCTGACGCAGGCCCGCGGTGACGTAGCGCGAAGATGCGGTCCGTGCCGGCGCGGGTGAGACCGCGCGTAGCCGCGCGTCCGGCTCGGTGCGCTACGCTGGCCGCTCACCTGGTCACTGGGAGGGGCGGGACTTGATCTGCGGCAACTGCGGCGCGGCCAACGATGCGGGCCGCAAGTTCTGCCTCGAGTGCGGCACGCGGCTGGCCGCGGGCTGCCCGAGCTGTGGCAGCCAGAACCCGCCCGCTGCGCGCTTCTGCGGCGAGTGCGGCTCGGGGCTCGGTGTCGCTGCCGGCGAGACGGCAGGCGCGGCGCGCCCCGCGGAAGGACCGCTGGCCTCGGCCGGAAAGGCTGCGGCGCCGGTGGCGGAGCGCCGTCACGTGTCGATCCTCTTCGCCGACCTGGTCGGCTTCACGGGGCTGGCCGAGGACCGCGACCCGGAGGCCGTGCGCGAGCTGCTGACGCGCTACTTCGACCTCTCGCGCGAGGTCATCGCGCGTTACGGCGGCACGGTCGAGAAGTTCATCGGTGATGCGGTGATGGCCGTCTGGGGCGCACCGACGGCCCGCGAGGACGATGCCGAGCGTGCCGTCCGTGCCGCGCTCGACCTCGTGGACGTGGTGCGCTCGCTGGGCACGACCGAGCGTGGCGAGCCGGTGCAGGCGCGCGCGGCGGTGCTCACGGGCGACGCGGCGGTGACCATCGGGGCCACGAACCAGGGACTCGTCGCCGGCGACCTGGTCAATACCGCCAGCCGCCTCCAGTCGGTGGCGCCGGCCGGTTCGGTGCTGGTCGGCGAGGCGACCTTCCAGGCCACGTCGCAGGCCATCGCCTACGAGCCGGCCGGGGAGCAGCTGCTCAAGGGCAAGACGGCACCGGTCGCTGCATGGCGGGCGCTGCGCATCGTGGCCAAGATCGGCGGCGTCGGCCGCTCGGAGGGCCTCGAGCCGCCCTTCGTCGGGCGCGACGAGCAGCTGCGGCTGCTGAAGGGCTTCCTGCACGCCACCAGCCGCGAGCGTCGCCTGCAGCTCGTTTCCGTGGTCGGCCAGGCGGGCACCGGCAAGAGCCGCCTCACCTGGGAGTTCCTGAAATACATCGACGGCCTCGTCGAGAACGTCTTCTGGCACCAGGGCCGCTCGCCCTCCTACGGTGAAGGCATCACCTTCTGGGCCCTGGGCGAGATGGTCCGCAAGCGTGCCGGTCTGGCCGAGAGCGACGACCACGCCACGACGCGAACGAAGATCGCCGCCGCGCTGGCCGAGTATGTGCCCGACGAAGCGGAACGGCGCTGGATCGAGCCCAAGCTGCTCGGCCTGCTGGGCCTCGAGGAGCTCGGCGCGCTGGAGCGCGAGGAGCTCTTCGCCGCCTGGCGGACCTTCTTCGAGCGGGTCAGCGAGCAGGGGCCGACGGTCCTCGTCTTCGAGGACATCCACTGGGCCGACCAGGGGCTGCTCGACTTCATCGACCACATGGCCGAGTGGTCGAGCGGCCACCCCATCCTGCTGGTGACCCTGGCCCGCCCGGAGTTCCTCGACCGCCACCGCGACTGGGGCGCCGGCCGGCGCGACTTCGTCTCCCTCTCGCTCGACCCGCTGCCCGACGGGCAGATGGACGACCTCCTCTCGGGGCTCGTGCCGGGTCTGCCCGAAAGCGCCCGGCAGGCCATCCTGGCGCGCGCGGAAGGCATCCCACTCTACGCCGTCGAGACGGTGCGCAAGCTGCTCCTCGACGGCCGGCTCGAGCAGGTCGAGGGCGGCCGGTATCGACCGGTGGACGACCTGGCGCGGCTGGATGCCCCGGACACCTTGCAGGCGCTCATCGCCGCGCGCCTCGACGCCCTGGAGCCGGCCGAGCGTGGCCTGCTCCAGGACGCGTCGATCCTGGGCCACTCCTTCACGGCGACGTCGCTGGGTGCCGTCAACGGAGGAGACGCCGAGGGCCTCGAGCCTCGGCTGCGGGAGCTGGTGCGGCGCGACTTCCTGGTCCAGAATCGCGACCCGCGCTCGCCGGAGCGGGGCCAGTTCGCCTTCGTCCAGGCGCTCATCCGAGAGGTGGCCTACAGCCGGATCTCGCGGCGCGACAAGCGCGCGCGGCATCTCGCGGCGGCCCGCTACTTCGAGGCCCTGGGCGAGGACGAATTGGCGGGCGTCCTGGCCAGCCACTACCTCGATGCCTACCGGGCGTCGGACCCGGGGCCGGAGACCGATAGCCTGGGGGCACAGGCGCGCATCGCCCTGCGCGCCGCCGCCGAGCGCGCGGCCAGGCTCCATTCCCACGACCAGGCCCTCGAGTTCCTCGAGCAGGCGCTCCTGGTGACCCCTGAGCCGGCGGACCGGGCGGCCATCCTCGAGGAGTCCGGGGCGGCGGCGCAGGCGCTCAACCGCTTCGATGCCACCGAGAACCACCTGCGCGCTGCGATCGAGCTTTATCGACAGGTCGGCGACAGGAGCGGCGCGGCGCGCGTCACGGCGAGCCTTGGCCTCGCGCTCGTCTTCACCGGCCGCATCGAGGAAGCCATCGGCGTGCTCGAGGCCGCGCTCGAGGAGTTCGGCCACCTCGACCCGGACCGCAACGTGGTGCTCCTGCGGGCGACGCTCGCCCGAGCCCTCGTCTTCCACGAGGAGAACGACCGGGCCATCGACTATGCCGACCGTGCGCTCGTCACCGCCGAGCGTCTCGACGAGCCCCAGATCATCGCCGATGCGGTGATGACCAAGGGCATCGCGCTGGCCTACGCCGGACGCCGCCGCGAGGCGATCATCCTGATGACCGGCGTGCTCGACCTGGCCGACGAGCAGGGACTCATCATCGAGGCACTCCGGGCCCGGCTCAACATCAGCCAGTTCCAGCTGGCCAACGACCCGCGCCAGTCCTTCGAGACGGCCAAGTCGGGCCTGGAGCGCGCCCTGCGCTATGGCTTCCGCGACTGGGCCGACCTGCTCTTCGGCAATGCCGCCGTGGCCGCCGTGCCGATGGGCGAGTGGGACTGGGTCGAGGCCACCGGGCGGACGGTGCTGGGCGATTGGGTGGGGCGCGCCGGCCAGGGCCAGATCGCGCAGAACACCGAGGAGGCCATCACCCAGCTCGACATCGTGCGCGCGTACCGCGGCCAGCGGTCGGAGGGCCCCGAGCTGGTGGAGATCGAGCGCCGGGCCCAGGCGTCATCCGATCCCCAGGCGGGCGCGCAGACGGCCGCCTGGCGGGCGGCCATCGCGCTCATCGCGGGCGACCTCGACGCGGCCGTGCGCGGCGTCGAGATCCACCGCGGCGAGCCCTACTACGCGACCGCGGGCCTGATCACGGCCGGCCATGCGGCAGCCTGGCGGCGCGATGCAGCGATGCTGGCGCGCGTGCTGGAGGAGATGGAGGCGATCGGGCTGCGCGGAAGATACGTCGACGCCTCGCGCCGCACGTTCACGGCCGCGCGCGCCGCGTTGGAGGGGCGCGCCGAGCAGGCGGGCCAGCAGTTCCTCTCCGCCGCCGCGGAGTGGCGCGACCTCGGTCTGCCGCTCGGCCTGGTTTTCAATCAGCTCTCGTTCGCGGCCCTCGTCCCGGCCGATCCTCGCGCCGCCGAGGCCGCGATCGAGGCACGCGAGATCTCGCAGCGGCTCGGCGCGGTCGCCCTCACCGCGCGCATCGAGGAGGTGCTCCGCGACGCTCGGCCGAGGGTCGGCCTGGCCGCGCCGGCGAGCTGAGCCGGTAGCTGCCGCGCGGTCCGGCACGGTTCCGGCTCGCCAGGGGCGACGCTACGATGGCGACGCCGTCGACCGATGGACGGCCTGCACAGTGGAGGACCCCGCCATGCCGCTGTACCTGACCCGCTTCTGCTACACGCCCGAGACCTGGGCCAGGCTGATGGAGAAGCCGGAGGACCGACGCACGGCCGCGCAGCAGTACATCGAATCGGTCGGCGGCAAGCTGCACGGCTTCTGGTACGCCTTCGGCGCGCACGACGGCTACAACCTGTGGGAGGCGCCGGACAACGTCTCGATGGCCGCGGTGGCCATCGCGATCGGCGGCGGCGGCGCCCTCAGCTCGTTCGAGACGACCGTGCTGCTCAGCGTGGAGGAGACGCTGGCCGCGCTGGACAAGGCCCGCTCGGTGCGCTACCGGCCGCCGGGCCAGTAGGGCCGCTCCGGGTGGCACCTCTCGGCGGGTCGGCGGCCCGGCGTTAGATCCGAAGCACCCAGCCTCCGGCGGGGCCGCTCCTCTTCAGCCAGCGCGACCCGGAGCCGGCATGCCCGTCGCCTGCGGACGTTCCGGCCACGTACCGGCTGGCGCAAGGCGCAGACGGTTGTCACACGCGCCGCCTCGACGCGTCTTCGTTCTGAACTCGAGCGGTGAGGGAAAAGTGCGCTCTACGATGGTTGCGATGATGGTCGGCCTGCTCGTATCGAGCTGCAGCTCGACGCCGGCGTCGCCGCCGTCCCCGTCCACAAGCGAACCCTCCCACAGGGCGGCCTCGACCTCCCCTGACCGCACGACCTCGGCGGGGTCGCCAGAAGCGAGTCCATCTCGGGCCATCGAGCCGACGACCCCGTCTCGAGCCACGCCGACGCCCGCAGATGCTGGGCTGGCCCCGCGACCCGAGAGCTTCGTGTGGGTCGTCACGGACGACCTTCGGGTGCGAAGCCTGCCCGAGGTATCGGATCGCTCAGTCAAATACGAGCCGCTGCTCTGGAAGGACGCCCTCGCATGGGTATACGAGGGTCCGGTCCAGGGCTCCGGTTACGACTGGTACCGGATCCAGCCGATGGGTGAGGTCGACCTGCAGTACCACCCCTATCCGCCGCCCCAGGGATGGGTGGCCGCCGCCAGCAAGGACGGCGAACCATGGATCGTTGACTGGGGGGGTTGCCCGATGGCGCCGCTCGATACGGTGAGCACCTTCGACTGGCCACCGCAGGGGCTGATGGGCCTGAGCTGCAACAAAGGCCGGACGATCGAGTTCGTTGCGATGGCTTCACGATGGGAGGCCACTTGCGACGAGAGTGATTGGCGGGTGCTGATCGAACCAGCCTGGTTCCGGTGGTGTGGCGATCGATACGTCCTCGATGCCGAAGGCGGGTTCCCTCAATGGGAACGCGCGCCGCTGTACTTCACCCTGGCACCGGAGGCGGAGGTGGATGCCTCACCGGGGATCGAGACCGGTGAGTGGATCAGAGTTCGGGTGACCGGCCACTACGACGACCCCCGGGCACAAAGTTGCAAGCTCGTAGAGCGCGACGGCAACGCTTCGGGGGGGCCGACTGACGAAGACATCGTCCTCGCGTGTCGCTCGCAGTTCGTCGTCACCAGCATCTCTGACTAGCGGGTGCGCTGACACGCCACTTGGTGACCCGCTCACTGCCCATGGTCTCGACCACGAGGATCAGCAAGAACGCCATACCCCCGGCTTCGACTCCTGGTGGCCCGGCCAGGCAGCGCCGCCGCAGCGGGAGGATCGAAGAGTGGTCGCGATGACGAGGGCGGCTCTCCGCGTCCTTGCCTCGTTGGATACCCGGCGCTGGCCAGGCCGCCGCCTCGCACCACCGCTATGGGGACCGCGGCCCCCACTCCACAGAGTGCGGACAAGAGCCGAGCGACCCGCTCCCCAGAGCCAGCGCGTCGGTCGTCGGCGGCATCGAGGCTCGGCCTCAGCCGTGACGACCCGAGGACGGTGTACTTCGCGCTAGAATCGGGGCTCCGGCGGCGGAGTAGCTCAGTGGTAGAGCAGGGGACTCATAAGCCCTTGGTCGGTGGTTCGAATCCGCCCTCCGCTACCAATCCCTCCTGACTTCCCCAGGCAGCTCTCTGCCGTATGCTCGCCCAGCGTGCGTACGGCGAGACGCGCGCCCCGGAGCGCCCGCCGATCGGCAGGTCCGTGATGCTCGGTGAGCGTGGCACGGCGCCATCTCGGTGTTGGGAGCGCCCAAGATGACGGCCGCATCGCGGCGAATGCTCGCCAGGCGTGCACTCGGCATACTTCCGTTGGCCCCGCCGCGACCCCACGACGAGAACGCCGGCGCTCAGCCCGGCCCCAGCTCGGCCAGCCTGCCCCGGGCGCGCTCGGACCACGGGCGATTGCCCTTGCC
This sequence comes from Candidatus Limnocylindrales bacterium, assembly GCA_035699625.1. GTDB lineage: Bacteria > Chloroflexota > Limnocylindria > Limnocylindrales > CSP1-4 > DASSPM01. The sequence goes on from DASSPM010000142.1 coordinate 11,686, forward strand.
CTCGTAGAGTGCGAGCGCCCGCTCCGTCGCCGCCCTCGCCTCCTCCGGGCGGCCGAGTCGCAGGAGGACCGTGGCCCGGTCGAGCAGGAGATCGGCAAGCCAGCTCGGGTGGTCGGCGCGGCCGAGGATCTCGATCGCTTCGGTCGAGAGACGGTCGGCCTCGACCAGCTGCCCCTCATCGGGGTCCTCGCGACCGATCATGACCAGCGCCAGCAGCGCCCTCCAGCCGGCCTGTGAGACGGTGTCGTCGGGCGAGGCCAGCGTCCGGCAACGCTCCACCTCAGCCAGCACCTCCGCCTCGGGTCGGCCCGCCTCGAGGAGCGCCCGGCCGAGCAGCGCGGCGATGGTCGAGAGGCTCCCGGTCTGGCCCAATGCCTCCATGGTGTGCGCGATGCGGCCGTTCCAATCGACCGCGCCCTCGACATCGCCCAGCGTCCACTCGACGAGACCGCCGGCGAAACCGAGGTGCACCCCGGCACCATGGAGCTCCTCCCAGAGGGCAAGTGCCGCGGCCCGATCCGCGCGCGCCTCGTCGGCGCGTCCGTCCATGGCCAACAGGAGCGCGCGCTTGTCGAGGATCCCTGCGCGGCGCGCGCGTCCCTCGACCTGGCCCAGCATCTCGTCAGCCAGCGCCAGCGCCTCGGGCACCGGCATGGGGCCCCACAGGGCGGCGTTGACCATGCGGCCCATGAGCCGGTCGGCGGTCTGCGTCTGGCGCAGCTCGCGTGCGATCTCGAGGCCGCGCCTGGCGCTCTCGAAGGAGCGCGTCCAGCGCGCCGCGAGCAGCTCGATCTCCGAGTCGACGTCCCAGGCCAGGGCGAGGCCGGCCCGGTCGCCGCGCTCGGTGAAGAGGGCCAGCGCCTCCTGTAGCGTCGCCTGCGCCTCATGCGCCCGGTAGGCGGGGTCGCTGGCACCCCGGACCGACGACTCCACCAGGCGTGCGCGCGCCGCCATGGCCGCGTCGCCCGCCGCGAGCGAGCGCTCGAGCAACTCCCGCGTCGTGGCGCGAGCATCACGGATGTCGACGCCCTGAGTCTGGACGATGGCCAGCTCGAAGAGGAGCGCCCGCGCCTCGGCGCTGTCGGCCGGCAGCAGATCCACGGCTCGCCGCAGGAGGGACGCGGCCGCCTTCGTGTCCTCGCGGTCGCGCGCCCGGCCGCCGGCCGCGGCCAGATGGCGCGCGGCCCGCTCGGCGAGCGCGGCGGTGCCCGCGTCGCGCTGCCCGAGCTCCGCGCGGTGGCGCTGCGCCTGGTCGAGGTGGTAGCCGACGATCTCCTCGTACTCCGCCAGCCGGTCCCCGGCGGCGGCCAGCAGCCAGTCCGCGAAGCGCTCGTGGAGCCCGGCACGCTCGGCCTTGGGCAGCGCGTCGTAGGCCGCGTCGCGGATGAGCAGGTGGCGGAAGCGGAAGGCGTCATCGCCCGCGAGCTCGCTGCGGTCCGGGCGCAGCAGCTCGCGCCGCACCAGCGCCATCAGGCTGGCCGGCACGTCCGGCTGCGACTCCAACGGGGAGAGGGCGACCACCGCCTGGCGCTCGAAGATGCGGCCGATCACCGAGGCCCGCTCGGCCACGGAGCGCTCGTCTGGCGGCAGCCGGTCGAGGCGCGCCGCGAGCAGGGCCTGGATGGTGGGCGGCACGCGCAACTCGCCCACCTCACCGAGGAGCACCCAGCGGCCGTCGTCCCGGCCCAGCGCACCCTCGTCGACGAGCATCGCCACCATCTCCTCGACGAAGAGCGGGTTGCCCTCGGCCGCCGCCGCGATGCGGACCCGGAGGGTCGCCGGCAGCGTGCCCTCGCCGGTCAGCTCGTCCAGCAGCTGCTCGGCCGCATCGGCCCGCAGCGGCTCAAGGAGCACGGTCGTGGCATTGAGCTTGCCGCCGCCCCACGAGGGTCGCAGGTCGAGCAGGTCCGGCCGGCCGGGGCAGAGCAGCAGGATGGGTGCGTCGCGGCTCCAGTCGGCGACATGCTCGACCAGCTCCAGGAAGGCCGGCTCGGCCCACTGGATGTCATCGAAGACGACCACCAGCGGCCGCTCGCGCGCCAGCGCCTCGAGGGCACGCCGCGCGGCCCAGAGCACTTCGTCCTGGGCCACGCTGCCCGGCTCGAGGCCGATCGCCCGGCCCAGCCGCCGGGCCACCTCGGTGGCGTCCTCGTCCGCTCCGAGGAGCGCGGCGAGCTTGCCGATCGCCGCCTCGCGCTGGTCGCCGGCCTCGATGCCCGCGGCCGCGCGCACCGCCTCGCCCAGTGGCCAGTAGGTGATGCCCTCACCGTAGGGCAGGCAACGGCCGTGCAGCACGGTCACCTCCGGCCCGAGCGAGTGCTCGAACTCGCGCACCAGCCGGCTCTTGCCCACCCCCGCTGCGCCGAGCAGGGTGAAGAGGTGGCAGCGCCGGTCGGCGACCACGTCCTCGAAGGCCTGCCCCAGGCGAGCCAGCTCGCGCT
>DASSPM010000143.1:0-34898 GCA_035699625.1 Candidatus Limnocylindrales bacterium
ATCCTCGGCGAGATCGCCGCGGATGCCGCCCTCGAGCGGACCGACTTCGTGCGCCAGGCCACCGAGCAGCTGGAGCGTTTCCTGCGTGCCAACTCGGAGCGCCTGCGCGAGATCGGGGGCCTCGTGCTCATCGACGACGACCCGGACTATCTCTCGGTCGCCCCGGACGGCACCTTCCGCTCCCGCAGCCGCTACCAGGACGAGATCACCGGCGAGTGGGTCTCCGACACCGAGGTCATCGAGTCCGCCGCCGAGCTGGTCGAGCTCTACAACCCCGCGGACGTCTTCGCCGCCTTCGCCGAGGCAGCCCGCGAGCAGGCCGGCTTGCCGCCCGAGCCGACGGCGACGGACGAGCTGCTCGACACGGCCGGCATCTCGCCGGAGGAGACGGTCGGCGAAGGCGCCGACCCATACGCCCAGGCGGCAGAGGACTGGGCCGCCGCCCAGGGCGCCCAGGAGGCACCGGCCGACGCCGACACGGCGGCGCGCCGCCTGTACGACCTGGCGCTCACCTTCCAGGAGCGCAGCCAGCACTCCGAGGCGCGCCTCATCGAGCAGTTCGAGATGGCCGCCGCGCCCCTGACCGGCCGCATCGGCGACCTGCTGGTGGTGGACGACGAGGACGAACGGCTGACGCTCAGCGCGACCGGCACCTTCAGCGCCGAGGTCATCCCCGAAGACGCCGACGGCACCTGGCGGACCCTCGCGAGCCCCGACGACCTGGTCGAGTTCTACGACCCGACGGACGTCTTCGGCGACGTGGCCGAGGCGCTCGCGGAGGCGTTCCCCGGGGTCGCCCCGGAGGACGAGCAGGCCTGAGCCAGGTCGCCACCCGAGGCGGCCCGCCGCGCGGCGCGGCGACGGCTCCCGCCGAGGCGGGCATGCGCCTCTTCCACGCCGAGCTGATCTCGGCCACCGAGATCCTGCCCGGGCAGTGGCTGCAGGCATGGCACGCACCCTGGCTCGCCGGCGGTGCTCGTGCCGGCCAGTTCGTGCACCTGCGCACACCCGACTACTCGGGTCTCGTGCTGCGCCGACCGTTCAGTGTCAACACCGCCGACCGGGCCGCGGGCAGTATCACCATCCACTTCCGCGTGACCGGCAAGGGCACCGAGTGGATCGCCCGCGCACGCCCCGGCGACCGCCTCGAGATGCTGGGGCCGCTGGGCCGACCCTTCGAGGTGGACCCGCGCAGCCGTCATCTGCTGCTCGTGGCGGGCGGCCTGGGCATGGCCGGCGTGCGCATGCTGGCGGACGAGGCCATCGAGCAGGGTCGCCAGGTGACACTGCTCTTCGGGGCTGCCGGCGCGCGCGAGGTCTACCCATCCTCGCTGCTGCCCGACGAGGTCGAGTACGTGGTCGCCACCGACGACGGCTCGCTCGGCCACCAGGGCTACGTGACGGAGCTGGTGCCCGCGTACGAGGCCTGGGCCAGCCAGTGTTTCGCCTGCGGGCCGCTGCCGATGCTCGGCGCGCTGGCGCGGCTGGCGGCCGGGCGGGATGCCCGCCTGGGCGTCGCCCGGCTCGGCCGCAAGGCCGGTCGGGGCGGCACGCGCGGGCCGCAGCCCGGTTCGCCGCAGGCCCGGCGCCGGGCCTGGCTGCAGGTCTCCATGGAGCAGAACATGGGCTGTGCGGTGGGCGCCTGCCTGGGCTGCGTGGTCATGGGCACCGACGGTCCGCAGCGGGTCTGCCGCGAGGGCCCCGTCTTCGCCGCCGGCGAGATCGATTGGGAGGCCGCGACGTGAGGCGGGAGCGAGGTCGGTGAAGCGGCGCAAGACGGTGGTCACGGCGCGCAGCCGGGCAGCCGACCCCTACGCACTGCCGAAGCGGCGCTCCGCCGTGGTGCCCGCCCGGTCGTCAGCTCCCGCCGCACCGGCCCCGGCCCCTGGGAAGGGCCAGGGCTCGGCGGCACGGGTCGCGTCGCCCCCGCCCGAGGTGGACCTGAGCGTCGATCTCGCCCCGCGGCGCCCGGGAGCCCTCCTGCTGCACAACCCCGTGCTGGTCGCCTCGGGCACCTTCGGCTACGGTGTCGAGTACGGCGAGGTGGTCGACGTCCAGCGCCTGGGCGCCATCTGCTGCAAGGGGACCACGCTCAAGCCGCGCGTCGGGAACACGCCGCCACGCGTGACCGAGACGCCGGCCGGCATGCTCAACTCGATCGGCCTGCAGAACCCCGGCGTCGAGGCCGTGGTCGAGAAGTACGCCCCGCTCTGGGCGCGCTGGGAGGTGCCGGTCATCGTCAACGTCGCCGGCGAGTCGATCGACGACTACGTGTCGGTCGTGCGCCGCCTCGAGGGCGTGCCGGGCGTGGCCGGCGTCGAGCTCAACATCAGCTGTCCCAACGTGGGCAAGGGCGGACTCCAGTTCGCCGTCGACCGCGAGGCGGCCGGCGCCGTCACGGCGGCGGTGCGGCGCGCCACGGACCTGCCGCTGATGGTGAAGCTGAGCCCCAACGTGGCGGACGTGCGCAGCATCGCCGAGGCCATCGAGGCGGCCGGCGCCGACAGCATCAGCGCCATCAACACGCTCTCGGGCATGGCCATCGACGCGCGGCGCCACAAGCCCCTGCTGGGCAACGTCTACGGCGGCCTCTCGGGGCCGGCCATCAAACCGGTCGCCCTGCGCGTCGTCTACGAAGTGGCCCAGGCGGTGCGCATCCCGGTCGTGGCCATCGGCGGCATCGGCTCGCTCGAGGACGTGCTCGACTACCTCTACGCCGGTGCCAGCGCCGTCCAGGTGGGCACGGCGCTCTTCGCCGATCCCGGCCTGCCGGTGCGCCTCGTGGACGAGTTGCGCGAGCACTGCGCCCGGCACGGCCTGGCCTCGTTCCGGGAGCTGGTCGGCGCCGCGCTGCCCGCCGGCCGGGAGCGACCCAGCGTGAAGGGCGTGGAGTACCGGCCGTGAGCGACACCCACGGCACGGCGGCGGTTTCCGTGGCCAACCGCACCGAGATGCTCTTCCGCGAGGCGGGCGCCCTGCGCGAGGGCCATTTCGCACTCAAGAGCGGCCGCCACGGCGACCGCTACCTGGAGAAGTTCCAGGTGCTCCAGTTCCCGGCCGCCGTGAGCGAGCTGTGCAGCTACCTCGCCGCGGGCCTGCGCGGCGATGACGGCGAGCCGCTCGTGGACGTCGTCGCCGGGCCGACCACCGGCGGCATCATCCTGGCCTTCGAGACGGCCCGCCAGCTGGGGGTGCGCGGCATCTTCGCCGAGGAGGTGCGCAGCCTCGACGGGTCCGCCGGGCGCGCTTTCCGGCGCGGCTTCCGCGTCTCGGCGGGCGAGCGGGTGCTGCTGGTGGACGACATCCTGACCACGGGCGGCTCGCTGCTGGCGATGCTGCCGCCCATCGAGGAGGCCGGCGGCGACATCGTGCGCGCCGCGGTCATGGTCGACCGCTCGGGTGGCCAGGTCGAGCTCCGTTCGCCGACCACCGGGCGCGCCTATGAGGTGCAGGCATTGTGGGCCCTTGACCTGCCCACCTGGGTGCCGGGGGAGACATGCCCCGGCTGCGCCGCCGACCTGCCGCTCGAGACCCCCGGCGCGTCGGGCACGGGGGCAAGCGCCCGGCGCTGACCGGGCGGCGTCAGCGCGCGGCTTGCTCGATGGCGGCGCGCAGCTCGTCCGCGCCCGCGACGCCCTCGAACTTCGCCGCCAGCCGCCCGTCGCGGCCGACCACGAAGATGTAGGGCTCGGTCGGCAGTCCCCACTCCGTGGCGATCGGTGCCACCTGCAGGCGCCCGCCCTCGGGCTGGAGCGCGCCGTCGACCATGGCCAGGCGGTAGGGCTCCACGTGGATGAACGTGACGCGGTCCTTGTACGCGGGCGCGACCTGCTTGACGATCTCGAGCGCGGGGCCGCAGGTCCGGCTGGCGCAGAAGGCGGGCGTGGCGAAGACGAGCACGAAGGGCTGGCCGGCCGCCAGGGCCTCCCGGACGGAGCGGCGGTAGAAGTCCGGGTCGGGTCGCCGGTCGGTCGAGATGGCGCGCAGGCCGGCCGCGTCCGCCGCGGTGGGCGTGTCGGAGGCGGGCACGGCCGACCCGATGGCGGGCGTGGCGCTCTCGGGGCGGACGCTGAAGACGACCCGCACGGTGGCCGGCGTGCCGCCGGCAGGTGCGGTCCTGATCTCGGCACCCCAGTCGCCGGAGCAAGGGAACGGGACGGTAGCGCGGTAGAGGCCGAGCTCGCCCTCGATGGTCCACAGGAAGCTGGCATCGACGGTCTGGGTCGGCCGGGCCGGGTCGGCCGCCAGGTCGTAGAAGGCGACCCGGACGGGCAGGTCGGGCGCGGCGATGAGCTTGTTCCTGGCGTCGGTGAGTGCGAAGAGGAAGCGGTTCGGGCCGACCGCGAGCTCACTCGAGACGAGGATCGGCACCAGGTCCGGCGCGGCCGCCGGCCAGCCGGCATAGCTGCTGCTGGGCGCGCCGCAGGCCGTCGCGCCGTGCGAGCCTGACGGGCCGGGCGACGAGGTCGGGCTGCCGCTGCCGCCGGAAGCAGCGGGCCCGCCGGCACAGGCGGCCATTAACACTGCGAGCACGAGGGGGAGTCGGACCATGGCAGGTCCACGATAGGGCAGCGCGAGCCTCGTCGCAGCCGGCGCTAGAATCGGCCCGGTCCGCACACCCGGCAGATCCCATCCCGCGCACGTCGCGGCCTCCCCCGCGTGGAGTCCTCCGTCCTCGAATGAGCCGCTTCCAGCGCCTCGCCATCGTGACCCTCGGCGCGACCTGCCTGCTCATCGTGCTGGGCGGCATCGTGCGCAGCACCGGCTCGGGCATGGGCTGCCCGGACTGGCCGCTCTGCCACGGGCAGCTGCTGCCGCCGCTGGGCGACGCGAAAGCCTGGATCGAGTGGTCCCACCGGACCGTGGCAGCAAGCATCGGCTTCCTCGTGCTCGGCCTGGCGCTGCTCGCCTGGCGGGATCACCGCGACCGGCCGTCCGTGCTCTGGCCGTCGCTCGGCGCGGTCGTGCTGGTCGGCTTCCAGGCCTGGCTGGGCAAGGTCACCGTCGATACCGGCAACGCGGGGGAGTGGGTCACGGCCCACCTGGCCACGGCCATGATCCTCGTGGCCCTGCTCGCCTACCTCGCCATCCGTCCACGCTACCCGGCGCGCCTGCCGACTCGGGGTGCGAGCCAGCGCTTCACGCTGCAGGCGGCTTTCGCGGCTGCCTCCGTCTACGCCCTCCTCCTCTTCGGCGCCCACGTCACGGCCACCGCGTCGGCGCTGGCCTTCCCCGACTGGCCGCTCTTCGATGGCTCGCTCCTGCCACAGCTCTCGTCCGACCCGACCGTCGCCGCACGGCAGACGGCGCACCTGCTGCACCGGCTGGTGGCGCTGGTGGTCGGCGTGGTCGTGCTGGCCACGGCCTGGATCGCCTGGCGCCGCTACGAACGCGAAGCATGGGGTGCGGTCCGGGCACGTCAGACGCTGCTGCTGCTCACGGGCACGGCCGCCGCCCTCTATGCCGTGCAGGTGGTGGTCGGCGGCCTGCAGGTGGTGACCCGCCTCGCCGCCTGGAGCGTGACCCTCCATCTCGCGCTTGGTGCGCTCATCTGGCTGTTGCTTTTGGCAGCCGCACTCCACGCCTGGTACGAGGCGCGCACGGCCCCCGTGGCGGTCCCCGCCGGTGGGCCTGCCGGGACCGCGGACCTGCCGGGCGGCGACCGGTCCGAGGGCGCCCAGCCCGCTGCCGCCGGCTTCCCGTCGGGCGCCGCCGCGCCCCCAGGCGCGAGCAGCGCGCGCATGGCACGGCTGCGCGCCTACGTGGCGCTCACCAAGCCGCGCATCATCGAGCTGCTGCTGGTGACGACGGTGCCGGCCATGTTCCTCGCCGCGCGCGGCGTGCCCCGCATCGACATCGTGTTCTGGACGCTCGTCGGCGGGGCGCTCGCGGCGGGCTCGGCCAACGCCATCAACCAGTACCTGGAGCAGGACATCGACGCGCTCATGACGCGCACGCGGCGGCGGCCACTGCCGGCGCATGCCGTTGCGCCCGAGGACGCGCTCGTCTTCGGCCTCGGCCTCGGCGTCGTCGCCTTCGCCGAGCTGGCCGTGCTGGTCAACCTGCTGGCGGCCTTCCTGGCGCTGGTGGCGATCGCCTTCTACGTCGTCGTCTACACCCTGCTGCTCAAGCGGCGCACGCCCCAGAACATCGTCATCGGCGGCGCGGCGGGGGCCCTCCCGCCGGTCATCGGCTGGGCCGCCGTGACGGGCGACGTGACGCTGCCAGCGCTGATCCTCTTCGCGCTCGTCTTCTACTGGACGCCGCCGCACTTCTGGGCGCTCTCGCTGCGGCTGGCGAAGGACTACCGGGCAGCCGGCATCCCGATGCTGCCGGTCGTGCGCGGCGTGCCCGAGACGACGCGCCAGATCGGCCTCTACACCATGCTCATGGTCGCCCTCAGCCTGATCCTCTTCGCCGTGGCGCGGCTCGGCGCGGTCTACCTGCTCGGCGCGCTGGTGCTGGGCGGCCTCTTCCTCTTCCAGGCACTGGCCATGTGGCGTGAGGGCACGGACGCCCGCGCGGTGCGCCTCTACCGCTATTCGACCAGCTACCTGGCCGGCCTCTTCGCGCTCATCGTGGTCGACGTCCTCCTGCCGGTGACGCTCTAGGCGTGGTCCGCGGCGTCCGCCCAGGGTGCCGGCATGGCGAAGAGCTGGTGGGGCAGGCCGGCGAAGGCGACCTCGCGCTCCAGGCGCATGCCCACCTTCTGCGCCACGCGTGCGGAGGCGACGTTGTCCGGCCGAACGAGCGCCACCAGCCGCGGCCGACGGAGCTGCTCGAAGGCCCAGTCGCGGGTAGCCGAGGCCGCCTCGGTGGCCAGGCCTCTCCCCCACAGGTCGCGCCGCACGTGCCAGCCGAGTTCCGTCTCGTGCACGCCCTCCACCTCCTGAAGGGTCGGGCCGCAGTCGCCGATGAGGTGTCCGGAGTCGAGCATGACCATGGCGAGGAGACCGAAGCCGTCGCGTTCGTACCGTTCGAGGCTGCGCGTGATCCACACCATGACCTCGTCGTCGGTCAACGGCCGCGGATAGTGGGCCATCGTCGACGGGTCGCCCAGCACGTCGGCCAGGGCCGGTGCATCTGCGACCGAGAATGGCCGGAGCAGCAGCCGGTCGGTGCGCAGCGTGGGTGGCCTCAGCGGGAGTTCTCCCGCAGCGCCCGTTCCCGGTCGAGGCGGGCATCGAGCCGCCTGCCCTTCTCCTCCTCGTGGCGGAACCAGGCCGCCACCGCGAGCAGCAGCGGACCGACGATGAGCAGGTCGCCTGCGCCCCACATCAGCCCGCCGGCGATCTGCTGATCGACCAGCGCCGGCGGCCCCCAGGCGCGCTCGAGCAGGGCGTAGTGCGCGTAGAGCGGGGCCGGCGCGGAGTAGATGGCCAGGCCCAGGAAGGCGCTCTGGGGCATGGCCAGGAGCAGGTAGCCGACGCGCGCGGCCGCGCCCATGCGCCAGGGCACCGGGTCGGTGCCCACAACGGGCCACCAGAAGAGGAGACCGCTGATGAGGTAGAGCCCGTGCTCCAGGCCGTGCGCCAGCTCGTCCTCCAGCGCCGCCTCGAAGAGCGGACTGAAGTGGCTGGCCCACATGACCACCGCGAAGACGAGCCAGGCCACCGGCGGGAACGAGATGGCGCGTACCGGCCGCGAGTGGAGCAGCGGCAGGAGCACGCCCCGCCGGAGGCCCGGCCTGGCCCAGCGCAGGAGCAGCGTGACGGGGGCACCGAGGGCCAGGAGGGGCGGCGCCACCATGGTCAGCAGCAGGTGCTGCACCATGTGCGCGCTGAAGAGGACGCCGGCAAAGGCCTCCAGCGGCGAGAGCAGCGCCGCGGCCACGGCCGCGAGGCCGGCCAACCAGGCGGCGATGCGCCGCCGCGGCACGCGCGTGGCCGGATGCGCCGCGTCCACGCGCCGCACCAGCAGCAGGTAGCCGACCAGCGCCAGGGTCAGCCCGAGCAGCACCACGGGCTGCGGGCGCCAGGCGGCCAGAACGGCCCCGGCATCGGGCGCCGGGATCGGCTCACCGTGCGCTGCGACGGCCGCCGGAAGGGCCAGCCCGACCAGGCCGGCGAGGAGCACACCGAGCGCCGGCACGAGCGCCGGCACGAGCGTCCCGATACGGACGGCGCGCAGCATCACACCGTATGATATGGACCTTCTTGCCTTCCTCTCGCAACGGGAGTCCCTCGCACTTGGTGCCTGCCTCTCGCGTCCCGACGCGCCTCGTCCTGCTGCTGGCGGCAGCGGCCCTGGGACTCGCCGGCTGCGCCGAGGCACAGGGTCCCATCGGCCACGGGCCGGGCTTCTTCCCGCCGCCGCCGATCAGTGACCGTGGCCTCCAGATCGACTCGCTCTACCAGGTCGTCTTCTGGATCGCCGCGGCCATCTTCGTGCTCGTCGAGGCGCTGCTCATCTGGGCCGTCGTGCGCTACCGGCGCCGCGGCGACGACTCGCTGCCGACTCAGACCCATGGCAACCTGGTGCTCGAGGTGATCTGGACGGTCATCCCGGCGGCCATCGTGCTCTTCCTCTTCGTGGCCTCCATGGACACCCTGGCCAAGGTCGAGTCGCAGGAGGACCCGCCCAGCGTGACCGTCGACGTCACCGGCTTCCAATGGCAATGGACCTTCGACTACAAGGCCGAAGGGCTCTCCTTCACGGGCGAGGGGGACAAGGGCCCCGAACTCGTCCTGCCGGTCAACGAGACGGTGCGTATCAACCTCCACGGCAACGACGTGGTGCATGCCTTCTACGTCCCCCAGTTCCTCTACAAGAAGGATGTCGTGCCGGGCCGCGTCAACAGCTTCGATGTGCGCGTCGAGCAGCCCGGGACGTACAACGGCCAGTGCGCCGAGTTCTGCGGCCTTGCCCACCAGGCCATGCGCTTCACGATGCGCGTCGTGCCGCGCGCCGAGTACGAGGCGTGGGTCGCGGCCGAGCAGGAGAAGGCGAAAGCGACGCCCACGCCCGGCGCCAGCGCCGGTGCCACGCTCCAGGTGAGTGCGGCCAATGCAGCCTCCTTCGAGCAGTCGACCCTCGAGGCGCCCGCGGACACCGCCATCGCCATCGCCTTCGACAACAAGGACCCGGCCCAGCCGCATAACGTAGCCATCAAAGGGGCAAACCCCGACGGGTCCGACTTCAGCGGCAAGCCCATCGCCAACGCCGGTGAGAAGGTGACCTACACCACGCCGCCGCTGAAGGCCGGCACGTACACGTTCTACTGCGCCGTGCATCCCAACATGCAGGGCACCCTGACGGTCAAGTAGGAGCAGCCATGGCCACGACCGTCCTCCAGCCGCGCAGCTCGACCTACAGCCGGGCCGGCATCTACGAGTGGCTGACCACCACCGACCACAAGAAGATCGGCATCATGTACGTCCTCACGGCGTACATCTTCTTCTTCACCGGCGGCATCCTGGCGCTGGGCATCCGCACCGAGCTGGCCGCCCCCGGCACGCAGCTCCTCGAGCCGGGCCTCTACAACCAGGTCTTCACGATGCACGGCACGACGATGATCTTCCTCTTCGTCATGCCCATGCTGGCGGGTTTCGCCAACTACATCGTGCCGCTCCAGATCGGCGCCGCGGACATGGCCTTCCCGCGCATCAACGCGCTCTCCTTCTGGCTCATCCCGCTCTCGGGCATCCTGCTCTTCCTGGGCTTTGCCACGGGGGGCGCGGCGGCGGCCGGCTGGACCTCCTACGCGCCCCTCTCGGCGACCGAGCCTGGCCGTGGGCAGGACCTCTGGATCGTGGCGCTCATCCTCAATGGAACTAGCTCGATCCTGAGCGCGATCAACTTCCTGGCCACCATCTTCAAGCTGCGCGCCCCGGGCATGACGCTGCTACGCATGCCCATCTTCGTCTGGACGCAGCTGGTCACGAGCGTGCTGCTGCTCTTCGCGGTGCCGGTCCTGACGAGCGCGCTGATCATGCTCTTCATCGATCGCAACTACGGCGGCGGCTTCTTCGACCCGGCCGTGGGCGGCGACCCCATCCTCTGGCAGCACGTCTTCTGGTTCTTCGGTCACCCCGAGGTCTACATCATGATCCTGCCCGCGATGGGCGTGATCAGCGAGGTGCTGCCCGTCTTCAGCCGCCGGCCGCTCTTCGGCTACAAGGCCTTCGTGCTGGCCACGGTGGCCATCGGCGCTCTCGGCTTCGGCGTCTGGGCCCATCACATGTTCACCACGGGCGCGGTGTACTTCCCCTTCTTCGCCTTCGCCACCTTCCTTATCTCGGTGCCCACAGGCGTCAAGATGTTCAACTGGATCGCCACCATGTGGCGCGGCCGGCTGAGCTTCACCACACCGATGCTGTTCGCCGTGGGCTTCCTGTCGGCATTCCTCATCGGCGGCCTCGACGGCGCCTTCAGTGCCGCCGTGCCCGTCGACTTCGCGCTCCAGGACACCTACTGGATCGTGAGCCACCTGCACTACGTGCTCTTCGGCGGCTCCGCCTTCGGCATCATGGCCGCGACGTACTACTGGTTCCCCAAGATGTTCGGCGCCCGTCTCGACGAGCGCCTCGGCAAGATCCACTTCACGCTGCAGTTCATCGGCACCAACCTGGCCTTCTTCCCGATGCACCTGTTGGGCATCAACGGCATGCCTCGGCGCATCCAGGACTACGCCCCGTATGCCGGCTGGCAGGAGTGGAACCTGCTCTCGACCGTCGGCGCCTTCATGATCGCCGCGAGCATGCTGCCGCTGCTCTGGAACATCTTCGTCACGCTGCGTGGGCCCCGTGACGCGGGCGACGATCCGTGGGACGGCAACACCCTCGAGTGGGCCACCACCAGCCCGCCGCCGGCATACAACTTCGAGCACCTGCCAGAGGTCCGTTCCGAGCGCCCGCTCTTCGACCTCAAGCACGGCCTGGCGCACGGCCAGACCAGCCCTGCCATCCCGGCGCACGCGGGCGAGGGTCCGGCCTGATGGCGGTCCAGGCGGAGCTGCTGGCGCACCAGGGGCAGGAGCACTCGCAGGGCGAGCACGAGGGGCTGGCCAACACCGCGCTGCTCGGCATGCTCCTCTTCATCACCAGCGAGGTGATGTTCTTCGGCGGCCTGTTCGCGGTCTACTTCAGCATCCGCGCCAAGCACGGCGCCGAGTGGCTCCATCCGCCCACGCTGCCCGAGGGCATCCACTTCGCCGTCAACCCGATCGTCATCGTGGCCACGGTGCTGCTCATCATCAGCTCATTCACGATGCAATGGGGCATCTGGCGCATCCGCAAGGGCGACCGCAGCGGCATGAACCGCGCGATCGCCGTGACGCTGCTGCTGGGGGTCGTCTTCCTGGCCCTGCAGGCCTACGACTACTCGCTGCTCATCAACGAGGGGATCCGCCTCAACAGTGGCATCTTCGGTTCGCTCTTCTACACCATGACCGGCTTCCACGGTGCCCACGTCTTCGGCGGCGTGGTCGGCCTGGCGGTCATCCTGGCGCGCGGCGCGGCGGGCCAGTTCTCGGCGAAGCACCACGTGGCGGTGGAGGCGGTCAGCATCTACTGGCACTTCGTGGACGTGGTCTGGATCGCCCTCTTCACGACCCTCTACATCCTGCGCTAGGCGAGGTGAGTGCCATGTACCACTGGCGTGGCGCGCTGATCATCGGGGCGGTCTTCGTGGTCGTCGGCCTGGCCTACTTCGTGCTCCAGGGCGCGGGCGCCACGATGGATCGCGCCGGGGCGACACTGCTCGTGGTCCTCGGTGGCGCGATGGCCTTCGGCTTCGGGGTCATCCTCAAGGGTTCCCGGGACCTCTAGGTCCTCCGGCCGGCGCTGTCCATGACCGACAAGGCTCCCTGGCAGGACCTCTGGGACGCCATCCTCGCCTGGCTGACGCCTCTCGTCAGCCCCAGCTGGAGCGACTTGATCCCGCTCCTGCCGCTGGTCCTGCTGCTGCTGGTGGTGGTCGTGCTGCTCCTCGTGGGCCGGCAGTGGCGGCGCGCGGGCGCGCTCAACCAGGTCCGCGTGCCGGCCCGCCGTCGCGACCTGCCGCCCCCGCCGGGCGTGCACCTGCCGGGCCCCTCGAAGTGGCCCTTCGTGCTGCCCGCGGCGGGCGCGGTGCTGCTCGTGGCGCTGGTCTTCCCGCCCACGGACGACAAGGGTGTGGCGACGGCGCCGGTGAACCTGCCCCTGCTCCTGATCGGCCTGGCGGTCGCTGCCGTGGGCGTGATCGGCTGGTACCGAGACGCGAACCGCGAGTGGCGGGTCGTGGCCGGCGTGGAGCCTGGCCACGACGACCACGCGCCCCAGCGCGCTCTTGTGCCGGCGCACCAGGCCGCGCTTGTCGCCCCCGGGCTCGAGGAGGGTGCCGCCGTGCCCTCCGGCATCCACCTGCCCGGCCCCAGCCCGTGGCCGTTCTACGGGCCGGTCGCCCTGGCGGTCATCTTCAGCGGCCTCGTCTTCGGTCCGGCCATCGTCGTGGGCGGCATCGTCATGGGCATCATCGCTGCCATCGGCTGGCTCCTCGACGCCGGCCACGAATACCGCCAGGTGGAGGGTGGGCACCACGCCGAGCCGCGCACACGCGATCCCGAGCGCGCCTTCGTCAAGGCGCTGCTGCCCATCTACGCGCTGGTGCTCGTGGCCAGCCTGGGCGTGACCGCCGCACCGAACGTGATCGCCCTCGTCAATCCCAGCCCCTCTGCGCCGGCCAGTCCAGGCGCCTCGCCCGGGGGCGGGACGGGAGGCGAGCTCAAGGTCGTGGCGGCGGACGTGAAGTTCGACCAGCGGACGCTCACGGCCCCCGCGGACACGCCCTTCAAGATCAGTTTCGAGAACAGGGACTCGGTGCCGCACAACGTGGCCATCGCCGACAAGAAGGGCGGCACGGTCCTCTTCCAGGGCGCGCTGGTGACGGCGGCCTCGACGACCTACGACGTGCCGGCGCTGCCCAAGGGCGAGCTCTATTTCTGGTGCGTGGTGCACCCCAACATGGAGGGGACGCTGACCTCGCGCTGAGGTCGCCCCGAGTCCGACGCTGAGCCCCCGCATCCGTATCGCCATGGAGCCCCGACCCTGAGCCCCCGGGTCCGCATCGCGCTCCTCGCCCTTGCCCTGCCGGTCGCGGTCGGCGCGGCCTGGTACGCCCTCTCGGCCGACCTGTCGGGGCGCGCCGGCCCGAGCGCCAGCGTCATCGTGGTGGGTCGCTCCCCGCTGCTCGACAAGCCTGCCCCGCCCATCGATCTGCTGGACCTCGACGGCCGACGGGTGCGTCTGGCGGACCTGGCCGGGCGTCCCGTGATCGTCACCTTCTGGGGCTCCTACTGCATCCCCTGCCGCGAGGAGTTCCCGCTGCTGGCTGAGGTGCAGCGGCGTCCGGCCGCACGGGACCTGGCTATCCTGGCCGTCGTCTTCAAGGACTCGCCCGATGCGGCCCGCGACTTCATGGCCCGCTACGGCGCCACTTGGCCGGCCCTGCTCGACCCGGGCGAGCGGGTGGCGGCCGCCTATGGCGTGCTCGTGCCACCCATGACCTTCTACATCGACCGCTCCGGCGTGGTCCGGGCGCTGAGCTACGGCCCACCGCCTCGGGACGCGCTGGAGACGTACCTGGCGCGCATCCTGTGAGGGCGCACGGATCGCCGGGGGTCGGCGGGAAAAGGTAACGACCCTGGGTGGCGGGACCCAGGGTCGTTCGGTCAAGAGTCAGGTTGGTTGCGGGGGGCGGATTCGAACCGCCGACCTTCGGGTTATGAGCCCGACGAGCTGCCGCTGCTCCACCCCGCGACCACCCATTCTAGGGACATCGGGCGAATCGCGCAATCCGACGCTCACGTGGGTGGCTCGGCCCTCTCGGAGGCGCGCGCCGCGAGTGCCATGCGCCAGGCGGCAACGGCCGCGTCCCACCAGCCGTCAAGCCCGCGGTCGTCGCCGTACCACGAGGCGATGGCCTGGCCGTGGGCGATGCCCTCCAGGGTGATCTGCTCGGCACCGTCGAGGTGCGACGCATCGACGGGGATGAGACTGTCGCCCCAGCCGCGCCGCCCGCGGTGGCCGACGAAGATGGCGTAGAGCAGCCCGACCGACCAGCGCCGCAGGTCCCACCAGCGGCCGCGCCCCTCCATGTAGCGCGAGGCCACCGTCACGTAGCCTGTGCGGGGCGCGAAGAAGGCACCCGGCGTCGTCCGCTCCAGGAAGCGGAAGGCATCCACGCTCGGCGGGTGCGGGACCTGGTCGAAGATGCGCCCCGGCGAGCCCAGCGTGACCAGCGCGCCGACACGCGGCGCGACATCCGCGGCGGCCGCAGCGGACTGGCGCGGCGCCATCGCCAGGCGCGCCAGCACGCCTCCGCCCGAGTGGCCGATGACCAGCAGGGGCACGCCGCCCGCCGTCGCGTGGGCACGACGGATGGCGTTGGCCGTGCGGCCGGTGAGGCGCCGGTAGCCGACGAGCATCGCCGCCAGCCAATCGGGCGTCCAGATCGGCGCGATGGCCACGGAGGCCGCCCCGCGCGCCAGGAGTCGCTGCCGCATCCGTCGGTAGAGGAAGGGCGAGGTCAGGAAGCCGCCGACGATGAGCACGGGCGGGCCGCTGGTCGTCGGCGGAGGCGCAGCCTCCGACCCGCTGGTCGTGGCCCCAGGCGCAGCCTCTTGCACACGCACCTCCCCCAGCCTGCGGGACTGGCGGTCAGGCCTCGCCGGCCGGCTCCGGCACGGCCGCGGGCGCCCCGCCGCGACGGTCGCGCCAGCCCTCGACGCGCGCCCGGCCGCCCTCGATGAGCGAGTAGACGACCGGCACCACCACCAGCGTCAGCAGCGTCGAGGTGAAGAGGCCGCCGATGACCACCGTGGCCAGCTCGCTGGCGATGATGCTGCCCTCGTTGAAGCCGAGCCCGAGCGGCAGCAACGCCAGGATCGTGGCCAGTGCCGTCATCAGGATCGGCCGCACGCGCGTCCGACCGGCCTGCAGCAACGCCTCGGTCGGACCGTAGCCGCGACGGCGCAGCTGCTCCACAAGGTCGAGCAGCACGATCGCGTTGGTGACCACGATGCCGATGAGCATGAGCATGCCGATGAGCGCGCTGATGCCGAGCGGTCGCCCGGTCGCAAGCAGCGCCGTGAACGAGCCGATCGTCGCCAACGGCAGGCTGAAGAGGATGACGAACGGGTCGAGCAGGCTGCCCAGGAGGAGCACCATCACCAGGTAGACGATGAGCACCGACACGGCCATCGAGAAAAGCAGGCCGGAGAAGCCCTCGTTCTGCTGCTGGGTGATGCCCGTCAGGCGGACGGACACGCCGTCGGGCAGGTCCAGAGCGTCGATGGCCTCCTGGACCTGCGTCGAGACGCCGCCCGTGTCGACGGCCAGGATCTCGCCGCCGATGGTCGCGGCCGGCTCGCCGTCGACGCGCGTCACGCGCGCCTGCGCGTCCACCCGCTCGATGCTGGCGATCTCGCCCAGTGGCTTCTTGGCGACCGTGCCCACGGGGATGGCCCTGACCTGCGCCAGGTCGGCCACGGCCGCATCGTCGACGCGCACGAAGACGTCGACGGGCGGCTCGCCCTCCCCGAGCACGGCACGGATGGCGGTCTGGCCCACGAGCACGGTGCGGATCTCGTTCGCCACCTGGGCCGTGGTCATGCCGACTTCGATGGCCTTGTTCGGGTCCACCCGCACCTGCAGCTCCGGGGTCTCGTTCGCCAGGTCGCTCGAGACGTTGACCACGTCAGGCACCTTGGCCACGGCCTCGGTGATCCGCGCACTGGCCTGCTCGAGACTGGCGTCGTCACGTCCGGCGACCACGATCTGGAGGTTGCCCGCGCCGCCCGAGGCGATCTGCGAGGCGCTGACCTCGTACCCGTCGCGCACGACGGGCCGCAGGGCAGCCAGGATGTCGCGGTTGGCGGCGTCGAGATCCGTCTCGGGCGTCAGCAGCACGAGGATCGTGGCCGACGCGGCCGAGCGGCCGAAGAGCGACGCCTGGAGGGTCTGGAAGCCGGTGTCGCCCTCGCCGGCGATGGTCGTCTGGTAGTCGACCACGTTGGGCAGCCCGTCGATGATGACCTCGGCCTCCTGCGCGCGCTCCAGGACGCGCTGGGCGGTGAGCCCCGCAGGCGGAGCCACGGTCACCGCCAGGATCTTCTGCGAGCCTGCCTTGAGGAAGGCGGTGGGGATCTGGGGCACCAGAGCCATGGAAACGACGAAGAGGCCTGCCCCGAGGGCCAGGGTAGCCCAGCGCCAGCGCAGGGCCGTGCGCAGGATGGGCGTGTAGACGCGCTGGACCGGCGTGTCGTGCGGTCGGTGCTCGGCGGGCGTCGCCTCGTCGCCCAGGTGGTAGATGCGCGGCGAGACCTTGGGCACCAGGAAGTAGGCCAGCACCGGCACGATGGTCAGGGCCACGAAGAGCGAGGCCAGCAGGGCGAAGGTGACGGTCAGGCTGAAGGGCAGGAAGAACTGCGTCACCAGGCCGCCCACGAAACCGATGGGCAGGAAGACGGCGACCGTGGTCAGGGTCGAGCTGGTGATGGCGCTGGCCACCTCGCGCACGCCGTCGATGACCGCCTGGCGGATGGGCTGGCGCAGCTGGTGGTGGTGCCGGTAGATGTTCTCGAGCACGACGATGGCGTCGTCGACCACGCGGCCCACGGCGACGGCCAGGCCGCCCAGGGTCATGATGTTGAGGCTGATGCCTCCGACCAGCATCAGCACGAGCGCCGTCATCACGCTCAGGGGGATGCTCACCGCGGCCACCAGGGTGCTCCGCAGGTTGAGCAGGAAGACGAAGATGACGATGACCGCGAAGAGGGCACCCAGGCCGCCTTCACGCTGCAGCCCCTCGATCGACTCCTCGATGAAGTCGGCGCTGGCGAAGAGTTCCGTGGCCAGCAGGCGACCGCCGAGCCGGCCGTTGACCTCGGCGATGCGGTCGCGCACGGCCTTGGTCACCTCGACCGTGTTGGCGTCGCTGGCCTTGCTGATGGAGAGGGCGACGGACGGGCGGCCGTTGGTGCGCGACGTGCCCGCGGCCGGCGAGGGCGCGAGTTCGACGCTGGCGATATCGCGCAGGCGGATAGGCCGCGCGGCAGGCTGAGTCCCGGGTTGCGTACCCGGCTGGGCGCCGGGTTGCGTACCCGGCTGGGTGCCGGGTTGGGTGCCGGGCTGCGTGCCCGGGAGCTGGGGTGGCCGAGCGAAAGCGACGACCAGGTCCCGGATCTCGTCGATCGAGCCGAAGCGGTGGGTGGTCGTGACCGGCAGGCGCTCACCCTCGCGCACGATGGTGCCCGAGGGAAGGGTCAGCTCGTTGGCCTGCAGCATGCCCGTGACCTGCTGGGCCGTGACACCGGCCAGGGTCATCTTGACCGGGTCGAGGGTGACCTCCAGGCGCTGCGTCTGACCGCCGATGACGTCGACGCGCGCGACTCCCGGCACGCCCGCCAGCTCCGGCACCAGCTCGTCGCGGATGAGCGTGGCCACGTCGTCGTTGGCGGACGCACCCTGGACCGTGAGCGAGAGGATGGGGAACTCGTTGATGTTGAAGGAGCGCACCTGCGGGTCGACCCCGGCGGGCAAGCCGGCGTTGCGCAGCGACTGCTCGATGGAGGCGATGGTCTCCCTGATGTCGGTGCCGTAGGCGAACTCTGCGGTCACGATGGAGAGGCTGGCGCCCGAGGACGAGCGGACCGTCTCGATGCGCGGCAGCCCCTGGACGACCCGCTCGATGGGCTCGCTGACCTGCGCCGCGACATCCGTGGCGCCGGCGCCGGGATACGGCGCGATGATGGTCACGATGGGCAGGTCGACGTCCGGCAGCAGCTCGGACTTGAGGTTGGCCCAGGAGTAGAGCCCGGCCAGGAAGAGGGCAGCGGCGACGAGGATGGTGACCGGCGCACGGCCGATCGAGAACTGCGCGATGCGGTGCACGGTGGACTACTCCCGGATGGCTGGCGGCGTGGGCGCCGCCTCGGCGTGGCGTTGACGGGCCCAGCGCTCCAGCAGCGCGGGGAACTCCCGCTCGAGGAAGGCGTAGAGGTCGTGGACGTCGGCCATGCGGCGTTCCTGCTCGGGCTGGCGGCCGCGCACCAGCTCCAGCCCCCGGGCGGCGAGCTCGCGGATCTCGCGGATGCGGGCCATGGTCTCGCCGGTCAGGTGACCGGCGACGTCGGCCCGCAGCCGGAAACGGTCGGCACGCTGGCCCAGCTGGCGGGTCCGCTCGATAAGCCCTAGCTGGACGAGCACGCGCGTCATGGTGCTGATGGAGCCCTTGCTCGCGCCGAGCGCGCCGACGAGGTCCGTGCTCGTCAGGTCGGGTCGGTCGGCCACCATCAGGCAGCCCAGGATGCGGCCCGCCATGCGCGGCATGCCTGACCGTTCGAAGAGCAGGCCGACGTCCTCGACGTAGCGCTCCTGCGCGGTGGTCAGGGCGAGGCGGTACGGGGCGGGTCGTTCAGCCATGAAGTTCGGAGTGTATCGTCCGTTCTGAACGTTGTCACCCTGACTCTCCGGGCGGGGGGTGAACAGCGCATCGCTTACCTTCGTCTTACGCTGCCCACGGACGACGCGAACGCCATGCTCCCAAGGTGCGCGCAGACCGCCGGGACGGCGGCGACCACGACAACGGAGAGACGACCGATGACGACCATCCCTCGCTGGCGCCTGATCCTCCTCGCCGGGGCCAGCCTGGTCCTGCTTGTGGCGAGCGCCTCGTTCGCCCGCGACCAGCTGCGCACGGCGAGCACCGATCCCGCTGCGGCGCCCGACCGCGCGCCCACCGATGCCGCCTTCGGCCTGGAAGCCGCACTGGCCGCCTGGGCCATGCCGACAGTGGAACGACAAGCGGCCCCTGGCGACGCGCATGCCCGCGGCGATCGGAAGGGCCACTTCCGGGGGCCTTTCCGACGCTTGGAGCGACTGGTCCACGCGGAGGCGGTGCTCGACCTGCCCGAGAAGGGACTGACCACCGTCGCCGCCGACCACGGCACGCTTACCCTGATCGCCGCGGGCTCGGTGAGCGTGAGGGAGGCCGACGGCAGGACGGTGACCATCACCACCGGCGCGGAGACCCGCGTCCGCAAGGGCGGTGAGCGCGTCGAGCTGAGCGCGCTGGCGGCCGGCGACGAGGTCTACGTCATGTCGGTCAAGGAAGGCGGCGCCTTCGTCGCCCGCATGATCATCGTGCCACGGGAGAAGCCGGCCGACAGCGGCGGCTGACCGCTTCGACTTCCGCAGTCGCCAAGAGAGCCCGGGGCGAGCACCCCGGGCTCTTTCGCATGCTCGCCCGGGGCGTCATCGAAGCCTGGTGAGCCGGGTGGGATTCGAACCCACGACACGAGGATTAAAAGTCCCCTGCTCTGCCACTGAGCTACCGGCCCGCGGCTAGTGTGCCCGGCCGAGCGTCCCGCCGCAGGGACCTATGTGTCGGTGCGGCGAGGCAACACTGCTCCTGGTACGTACGTACTAGGTCCTTCTCATTGCAAGGTAGAAGGACTAGAGTGGCCGGCCTGCGCGTAGTGAGTGCTGATGGGATTCGTGAGGGGAGCGGACCTGGGAAGAGCAGTCGTGGGGGACGGGCCGGTCGGCGCTGACGCGATGGCCGGGCGCGCAGGGGGAGAGCGACATGCAGCACACCTCCTATCGACGCCCGCCGCGGGGCAGTCGCTGGCCGAATTCGCCATCGTCCTGCCACTGCTCATCCTGATCCTCGTTGCTGTGGCTGACTTCGCTCGGGTCTTCACCGCGGTCATCACGCTCGAAGCGGCCGCTCGCGACGCGGCCGAGATCGCCGCGCAGGAGTACCGCCGCACCATCCCGTCGCCGCTGCCGGATCCCGGAGACCCGGACTACTACCGGGACATCCATCGCAAGGCTGCGCTGGTGGCGTGCGCCGAGGCCCGGCAGCTGCCCAACACCACCTACGACACGACCACGGGCGAGTGCCCGACCTGGCCGGTCATCCGCGTCTGCATCCACGACGGCGCGGCTGACAATCAATGCGGCAACCCCATCAGCGGCTTTCGCCAGCAGGACCCGGGCTGCACGCGGACCGACGAGCCGATGGTGGCCGACCGCCTGGCCAGCGCCCACGAGCCGAGCCGCTACGTGGAAGTACGGCTCTGCTACCAGTTCACGATGCTGCTTCGCCTGCCGCCGCTGCCGATGGACATCACGCCACCGATCGGCGACATCTACATCGAGCGCGCGCGCTCATTCACCGTGGCCGACTACTGATGGCGCGCGGGTCACGCCGGGCGTCGCGGCGCCGGGACCGGCTGGGCGGTCAGGCCATGGCCGAGTTGGCCCTGGTCTTCCCCATCTTCGCCCTGGTGCTCTTCTCCATCTTCGTGCTCGGCGTGGCCATCTTCTATCAGCAACAGCTGGCCAACGCCGCGCGCGAAGCGGCCCGCTTCGCCGTGGTCAACAGCGCCACGGCGCAGTGCCCCGTTGTCTCGTGGCATGACCCGGCCGCTCCGTCAAAGCCGCTCTCATACAAACGCTGCGACCCGCCGCAGACCGGCTGGCCCAAGCTGGTCGCTCATGCTCGCAGCAAGGTCTGGGGCATGGACCGCTCGAAGGTCTACATCAGCGCCTGCTGGTCGGGCTATCAGTCACCGACGGGCGTGCGCGACCAGCCGCCGACCGATGAGAGCACATCCCCGCCCGCGCCGAATCCCTTCGTCGACTGCACCATCGGAGGCTTGAACCCGCACACGCAGACCGATACCATCCCCTGCCCGCCCCCGGCGACCTCGCCGAGCGACGATACGGCCAGCGACCTGGCCGCGAGCCAGCCCTTGCACAACACCAACCGTGTCACCGTCTACGTCTGCTACCCGTGGTCGCCGCCGCTGTCGGGCTTCCTGGTGATCCCGAATACGTTCGTGTTCCGTACCGTGTTGACGGAGGTCATCCACCACCAGCAATGAGACCCATCGAACGGTCAGGGAGCCATCAGCGAGGGCAGATCCTGCCCATCGTGGCCGGCGGCATGATCGCTTTGCTGGCCATCGCCGCGTTGGTCACGGATCTCGGCTTCAGCTGGATGCTGCGGCGGCAGGAGCAGAACGCCGCCGACGCCGGCGCGGTGGCGGCGGCACGCCACATCCCCGCGGCTACGGAGACCGACTCCGGCGTGCTTGCAGCCCTGCGCGAGAAGCGCTGGCGCGCCGCCTGCTACTACGCCCGCCTCAACGGCTTCTTCGAGTCGGCCACGGACGACAGCAGCACGTCGCTCGGCTGTGTCCCCGCGAATGACTCGGGCAACGCGACGCTGACCGTCAACTACCCGCCCGTGGGCACCACCAGCGGGTCGTATGGCGGACGACCGGGCTTCGTGCAGGTCATCATCAGCCGCGAGCATCCGGCGTTCTTCGGGCGCATCTTCGGGCGCAGCGTGGACAAGGTGACGACGGCCGCCGTGGCCGCCAACACGCAGGGTGCATCCAACTCGAATTCCCTGGTCGCCCTCGACCCGACGACCTGTGCCTCGGGCAAGATCTCGGGCAACAACACGCAGGTCAACATCCATCCCGCCGCCGGCGTCACCGCTCCGGGCGGTTACGTGCACATCAACTCCATCTGCGGCAACGAGAACTCTCCGCCCGACAGTCCGAATGTGAACGAGATCTGTGGCAGCGGCGAGGGCAGCGGCGCGCTCAAGATCGACTCGAGTGGATCCAGCCTGACCGCCCCCCAGGTCAACGTTCGGGGCACCTGCATCAAGAGCAGCTCAAACACCTTCAGCGCCCCGCTCGACGAGGGTGCCGGCTGGTACGACGACCCGCTCGCCTACCTCACCCCGCCCGACGTCTCGATGACCGGCCCCGGTGCCGAATGTGGCGTCGGCACGGGGAACTTCACCTCGCCGACCGGTGCCGGCCGCAAGGGCTGCAACTTCGGAGGGGGTGGTGGTGGCCCACCACCGACACCCTCGCCGATGCCCACCCCGTCGCCGACGCCGCTGGGCACGCCGTCCCCCACGGCGAGTCCCCCGCCACCGTGCTCCGCAACGGCGACCGTGATCACCGTCGAGCCGGGCACCTACTACGGGGGATGGAACATCAGCAACAACGTCGAGATCCGGATGAAGCCGGGGATGTACATCATGGCCGGCGGCGGGATCAGCCTTCAGGCCGGCGGTTGCCTGCAGTCGGTGAGTGGCGACCCATCCGTGGACGCCCGGGTATTCATCTACAACACGGACAATCCGGTCTACGCAGAGAACTGCAAGGATCCCCTCATCGGCGGAGCCTCGTTCGAATGCCAGGGGGCCGTCGACTTCACGGCCAATACGACCTTCAACGCGAAGGCCCCCAACAACAACACCTGCCTGGCGGTGCCCTCGGTCTGCCCCTACCGCGGCATACTCATCTGGCACGATGGCAAGGGCAGTTGCCAGTACGACCCGAGTTGTGACGTCTCGCTGGGCGGACAGACCAGCCTCAACATCTCGGGCACCATCTATGCGCCAACGGCGCTGGTGACGCTCTCGGGAGGATCATCCGGGACCGGCGTCGCGGCGGTCCAGATCATCTCCTGGCAATGGGAGATCACGGGCGGAGCCACGCTGGACATGCCATACGACCCTAGCGAGCTCTACAAGCTCGAGCAGAAGGGACTCGTGCACTAGGTCCGGATGCCGGCCGCCCGAGGCGCGCGGATGCGGCGAACGGCGGAGCCACTTCGGGACCAACGGCCTATCGACTCCGCGTCGGGCGGGGCGCATCCTGCGGCCATGAAGACACGCCTCATCGCCGCGTACCTCTGGATCGCCGCCCTCTGGAGCCTTGGCGCGGTCGCCCATGAAGCGATCGGCGTGAGCGAGTACCTGGGGCTCGGTTTCGGCCTCATCACCGCCTTCGCGGTGCTGATCGTGCCGGCCGACCTGTGGCATCGCCGCGTGACGCTCGGGACGGCCGAGCACTCCGCCCCGGAGACCGCCTTCCCCAGCTTCGCCGGCGAGCGCTGACGACCAGCGCCCTCGTGGCGCCCGGAGAACGCGACGGCGCGATCGCGCCGCCGACGACGCGCCCCGCCCCGGCTCAGCCGAGGGCGACGAGAGCCACGCCCGCGAAGACGAGCACCGACCCGGCCACGCGCGCCGGGCCGACCGACTCTCGCAGCACCAGCGCGGCCATGATGGTCGCCATCACCACGCTCGACTCCCGGATGGCCGAGACGGACGCCGCCGGCGCCATGGTCAGCGCCGTCAGCGCCGCCAGGAACGAGACGGCCATCGCCGCCGAGGCGGCCAGCGTGGGGGCCGACACCTCCGCGCGCAGCGCGCCGCGGCCCTTCACCGCCGCGATCCCCGCCGCGTAGACCAGCCCGGGCACCGCCAGCACGAGCAGGAAGTAGGTCGCCGGCGAGGCATATCGCACCCCCTCGCGGTCGAGTAGCGTGTAGCCGGCGATGGTCAGGGCGATGAGCAGGGCGAGCAGCACGTGGCGAGCGCGCGCCTGGCCGGCGCCGCCGGCTCGCAGGCCGCGCACGAGGAGGACGCCCAGCGCGACCAAGCCGACGCCGACTGCCTGCGGCAGGGACGTGAGCTGCCCCAGCAACAGGACGCCGATGGCCAGCACCAGCACCGGCGCAGAGCCACGCGCGACGGGATAGATGAGGCTCAAGTCGGCCCGACGGTAGGCGGCGCCGAGCAATGCCAGGTAGACCAGCTCCAGCGTGGCCGAGGCGGCAACGAAGGGCCACGCGGCGGCTTCCACGCGCCAGGTCAGGAGCGCCACCGGCCCAACCAGGGCACAGCCGGCCAGCACCGCCATGGCCGTAGCCGCCTCCGAGTCGCGCGAGCGCGCCAGGAGCAGATTCCAGCCCGCGTGGAAGACGGCCGCGGCCAGGGCCAGCACGAGCGCCAGAGGCGCCACTCAGCGCCTCACCGGTCAGGGGCCGCCGTAGACCTCGGGGTTGACCGGGGTCGGCAAGCGCTCCCCGCGCAGCCCGGCCAGCAGGTTGGCGGCGGCCATGGCCGCCATCCGGCCGCGGGTGGCGCCCGTGGCGGAGGCGACGTGGGGCACCACGATGCAGTTGGGCAGGCCGAGCAGGGGATGGTCGGCGCGCATCGGCTCGGGGTCTGTCACGTCGAGCGCCGCGCCGGCGATGATGCCGTTGGAGAGCGCGTGATAGAGCGCCGGCTGGTCGACCACCGGGCCGCGGCTGGTGTTCACCAGGACGGCCGTCGGCTTCATCTTCGAGAGCGCCTGGATGCCGATCAGGCCGCGCGTCTCATCGCTCAGGTTGACGTGGAGACTGACGAAGTCGCTCTCGGCCAGGAGCTGGTCCATCTCCGCCCAGCTGGCGCGCAGGGCCGCCTCGTCCTCGGGCGAGGCGCGCTGCACGTCGTGATACAGGACGCGCATCTCGAAGCCGTGGGCCCGCTTGGCCATCTCGCGCCCGATGCGTCCGAAGCCGACGATGCCCAGCGTGGCGTGATGGACGTCCTGGCCCAGGAGCAGCATCGGCCCCCAGGTGCGCCAGCGGTCCGCGCGCACGTAGTCGACCCCCTCGACGATGCGCCGCGCGGCGGCCATCAGCAGCGTGAAGGCCAGGTCGGCGGTGGTCTCGGTCAGCACCCCGGGCGTGTTGCCCACCGGGATGCCGCGCCGAGTGCACGCCGGCACGTCGATGTTGTCGAAGCCGACGGCGAAGTTGCTGACCACCCTGAGCTGCGGGCCGGCGGCGTCGAGCAGCTCATCGTCGACCCGGTCGGTGAGCAGGGTCAGGATCCCGTCGCAGCCGCGCACCTTCTCGAGCAGCACATCGCGCGGCGGTGGCAGCTCGTCCTCCCAGACCTCGGCTTCGGTCGCCTCGAGCACGGGGCGCAGCCCCTCCTCGGGCAGGACGCGCGCGACGAAGACCCGCCCAAGCGTCGCCGCCGTGGCGCCCGCAACCTCCCCGGTCACGCCGGGGCGCCGGCGCCGAGCCCGGCCACCACCTCGGCCATGCGCTCGAGCGCGCGGCTGAGGTTCTGGCGCGAGTTGGCGTAGCTGATGCGGATGTGCTCCCGGCCCACGCCGCCGAAGGCCGTCCCGGCGAGGACCGAGACGCCGCCCTCGTAGAGCAGTCGGTCAGCCAGCTGCACGCCGCTGAGACCCGTGCCGGCGACGTTGGGGAAGACGTAGAAGGCGCCCGCCGGTCGGATGCAGCGCAGGCCCGGGATGGCGTTCAGGCCATCGACCACGAGGTCGCGCCGTGCGCGGAACTCCTCGACCATGGCCGCGACAGGCCCCTGCGGACCGGTCAGCGCCTCGACCGCCGCGAGCTGTGAGTGGCTGCTGGTACAGCTGACGCTGTTGATGATGAGCCGCGAGAAGGGCGCCACCAGCGCCGGCGGCAGGATGGCGTAGCCGAGCCGCCAGCCGGTCATGGCATAGGTCTTGCTGAAGCCATCGAGCACGATGGTCCGCTCGGCCATGCCGGGCAGGGCGGCGGCGGAGTGGTGCTCGCCGTCGTAGACGATGCGGCCGTAGATCTCGTCGGCGAGGACGGTGATGTCACGCTCGCGGGCGATGTCGGCGATGGCCTCGATGTCGGCGCGCGTCAGCACCGAGCCGGTCGGGTTGTGGGGCGAGTTGAAGATGATCAGCCGCGTGCGGTCGGTGACCAGCGCCCGCAACTCGTCGACATCGAGCCGGAACTCGTTCTCCTCGCGCAGCGGGATGGGCACCGGCGTGGCGCCCACGTAGCGCGTCATCGACTCGTAGATGGGGAAGCCCGGGTCGGGGTAGACCACCTCGTCGCCGGCGTCGGCCAGGGCAAGCAGGGCATAGAACATGATGGGCTTGGCACCCGGCGTCACGACCACGTTGGCCGGGTCGACGGCGAAGCCCTTGCGCCGTTCAGCGTCGCGCGCGATGGCCTCTCGCAGCGCCGGCAGGCCGTTCGCCGGCCCGTAATGGGTCCAGCCCTCGTCGAGCGCGCGCTTGGCGGCCTCGCGGATGTTGGCCGGCGTGTCGAAGTCGGGCTCGCCGATCTCGAGGTGGATGACGTCCCGCCCCGTCGCCTCCAGCTCCCTCGCACGTGCCGCGGCCTCGAAGGCGGTCTCGGTGCCGATGTCGGTCATGCGGGCGGCGAGTCGCATCCGGGCATGCTAGCAAAGACCCGTGGGAGAATCGCCCGCGGTGACGCGCTTCTACGACATCGACGAGGCCGATGCACGGCTGGCCGAGGTGCGGCCGCTGCTGGAGGCGCTGCGCGCCGACCGCGACGAGATCGCCCGTCGCCAGGGCGACCTGGCGCGGCTGCGCGGCACCAACGGCGACACCAGCCACGCGCAGGCCATCGTCGAGGAGGAGGCGGCCATCCGCCGGGCCGTGGAGCGCATGGAGGCGGCCGTGGCCCGCCTCGCCTCGTGGGACGTGGCGCTGCGCGACATCGGCAGTGGCCTGGTCGACTTCCCGGCGCTCGTCAGCGGGCGCCCGGTCTGGCTCTGCTGGCGGCTGGGCGAGGACGCGGTGGCCTGGTGGCACGAGTTCGACCGGGGCTTCGACTCGCGCCGGCCGCTGGCCGAGCTGGCCTGAGGCGATGCGCGTCCTGGCCATCGACGTCGGCACCGGCACCCAGGACATCCTGCTCTTCGACTCCCGCCACGAGATCGAGAACTGCGTCCGCCTGGTGCTGCCGTCGCCCACGGTGCAGGTCGCCGAGCGGATCCGGCGCGCCACGCGCGCCCGCTGGCAGGTGGTGCTGACCGGTTCGACGATGGGCGGCGGGCCGAGTCACTGGGCCGCCCGCGACCATGCCGCTGCGGGCCTGCCCATCTTCGCCACGGCCGACGCGGCGCGCACCTTTGACGACGACCTGGCCGCCGTCGAGGCCATGGGCATCCACGTTGTCGACCACACGGAGGCCGCCCGCCGGGCCGAATGGACCAACACCGACCTGATCCGCCTGGGCGACATCGGGCTCGATGAGGTGGCCGCCGCCCTGGCACCGCTGGGCGTCGTCCTGTCCGACGTGGACGCCCTGGCGCTGGCGGTCTTCGACCACGGTGCCGCGCCGCCGGGTACCTCCGACCGGCGCTTCCGCTTCGAGCGGTTGGCGGAGCGCCTCGAGCAAGAGCCCGAGACTGGCCCCGCTGCGTTCGCCTTCCTGGCCGCCGACCTGCCGCCCGCCTTCACCCGGCTGCAGGCCGCGGCGCGTGCCGGCCGTGCCTGGCTGGGCGAGAGCAGTGCGCCGCTGCTTCTGATGGACACGGCACCAGCTGCGGCGCTGGGCCTCCTGGACGACACGCTCGTGCGCGAGACGCTCGCAGCCGGCCGGCCGCTGATCGTGGTCAACGTGGGCAACTTCCATGTCTTCGGGCTGCGGCTCGCGCCGGCGCCGGGCTCCCCGACCGGCTGCCGCATCGAGGCGCTCTTCGAGCATCACACCGGCGAGCTCGACGCCGAGCGGCTGGCGGGCATGGTGGCCCGCCTGGCCGACGGCAGCCTCACCAACGAGGACGTCTTCGAGTCGATGGGCCACGGCGCGCTGCGGCTGACGCCACCGCGGACGGATGCGCCAGCGCTGCTGGCGGTGACAGGCCCGCGCCGGGCGATGCTCGCGGGCCGCGACGTGCCGGGCCTGGGTCGGCCGCACCTCGCCGCGCCGCACGGCGATATGATGCAGACCGGCCCGTTCGGGCTGCTGCGTGCGCTGGCGGTGCGCCGGCCCGACCTGGCGGACACCATCGCCGAGCGGCTCGGCCCGGCAGCCGCAGCCTGATCGGCGGCATCCGGCCACCGTCCAGAGACGAGGTCATCCGATGAGCCTGCCCCGCCCCATCGTCAGCATCGATCCGGCCGAGGCGGCCCGACGCCTCGAGGCCGACGACGAGAGCGCCCGACCCCTGCTGGTGGACGTGCGTGAGCCGGACGAGTTCGCGGCGCAGCGCATCCCGGGCGCCGTTCACGTGCCGCTGAGCAGCCTGCAGCAGGACTACACGACGCTGCCGCAGGGCCGGCCGCTCATCCTCCAGTGCGCGTCGGGCCGGCGCAGCTTCGTGGCGGCCCAATTCCTGCAGCAGCGCGGCTACGGGGACGTGAGCAACCTCGAGGGCGGCATCGACGGCTGGCGTAAGGCCGGGCTGCCGGTGGAGGCGGGCGCCGCGAAGGGCTAGTTGGCCGGCCTGCCGGCCCGCCGAGCTTAGGCCAGGAACTCGTCCCGGCGCGGCGGTCGGATGCGGCCGCGCGTGAGGCGCGACAGGATGAGCCGGGTCTGCTCGCGGTGCGAGAAAGCGATCCCGATCAGGACCAGCAGTGCGAAGTTCGCCAGGCCCACGCTGAACGCGGCGATGTAGCCGAGCTGTTGGCCGATCTCGCCCTTGATGCCCAGCGCGGGAACCGTCGCCCCCATCAGCCCGAGGCGGAAGAAGGGCGGTCCCGGCGCCAGGTTGGCACGCACCGTCGAGGCATCCGGTCCGGCGGCGGACTCGCCGCCGATGAGGAAGGCGTACGAGCCGATGACGGCCGTGGCGGCATGCGCCCGGGGTGCGGGCAGCTGCGTCATGTCGAGTCGCTTCCACTCTGGGATGTCGCCCGTGGCCGTGCTGGGCACCGCCCAGACGGCCGCGTCGGAGGGCGCGCCCGAGGCATCCTTGCCGCCGACGACGTAAAGCACGCCGTTGGCGGCGAATGTGGCCGCACCGGCGCGAGGCGTGGGCAGCGACTGTGCCGGCGGACTGATGGCCCAGCCGATGACCGACTCGCCCTTGGGGTCGGTGGCGGGTTCGCCCTTGCTCGAGAGCTGCAGGCGGTGGATCTCGCCGGTCACCCCCTCGGGGCCTTCGCCACCGACGAGGTAGATGAAATTGTTGACGAAAAGGGCGGCGCCGTCGGCACGTGGCTTGGGCAGCGGCAGGTGCCCCACCGGCTCCCAGGCCCCGAGCTTGCCGCCCTTGAGGCGTGCCAGTAGCACGTCTGCACGCAGCCCGTCCGCACCGCGCCCACCGAGCAGCCAGACGCCGGTGGCGGCGGGTACCGCCGCCGCACCGCTCACGGGCGCGGGCAGCTTGAGCGCCTCGGAGGCTTGCCAGCCGGTCAGCGCGCCGTCCTTGACGGTCCCCTCGAAGA
Source organism: Candidatus Limnocylindrales bacterium (assembly GCA_035699625.1). Taxonomy (GTDB): domain Bacteria; phylum Chloroflexota; class Limnocylindria; order Limnocylindrales; family CSP1-4; genus DASSPM01. Next base: position 29,006 of record DASSPM010000143.1, read on the forward strand.
CCGTGTCGGTGGGCTTGCCCGCGGCGTCGAGGCCGCCGATGACGTAGGGCACACCGGCGAAGGCGACCACGGCAGCCCGCGAGCGCGGCTCCGGCAGAGCCGGACCCGCCGTCCAGGGCTGGAAGTTGCCGGTCGTGTCGGCCGTGGTCTGCAGCACCTCGGCCGTGGCCGCGTCACCCGTCCGGCCCCCGATCAGGTAGAGGGAGGTGCCCGACTGGAAGCTGGCCGCCTCGGCCCGCGGCTGTGGCAGGGCCAGCTCGGCTGGGCTGGGCTCCCAGGGCACGTAGGCGCCGGTCGGCGCCGGGCAGGGCAGGTCCTTGTTCGAGGGCGGGCAGAGGTTGACCGGGCTGATGACGTTGGCGCCCACGTCGATGGTCGGGAAGACGGTGAAGTAGTAGGCGCGGTCGGGGATGTAGCCGAGCAGCACCAGGATGAGCACGAACCAGAAGAGGCCCTTCAGCATCGCCGCCGTCCAGCCGTCGGCGTCGAGGAGGCCGAACATGGTGCGTCGCCGGATGGCGCCCGGTGGCAGCGCCCGGTAGGCCACGATCCTCCTCCCCTAGTCCACGATCTGGAAGTCGCCGTGCATCGGACTGTAGTGACCGATCACGGTGCAGGCGAACTGGTAGCTGCCGCTGCCGGGCACGGTCCAGCTGAAGGACTGCACGCCGCTGCTGAAGACGGGCGTGCCGGGCAGGTCGTTCTCCTGCGGCGCCGTGGGCAGCTGGTCGGCCGGGCCGACCTTGAGGTTGTGGATGAAGCCCGCGGTGTTCTCGACCTCGAAACGCACCGTCTCCCCCTTCTTGACGGTGATGGCGGTGGCCTTCTGGCCCGCCTCGTCGGTAATGGTGAGGCTGGCCGTCTCCTTGAGCTTGATGACCCGCGGCGCCTCGGGCGTGCCCGGCTTGTCGACCGTGCCGCCACCGCCGCTGCCGCCGCTGCCCGGGCTCGGGTTGGGCCCGTACTGCGGGCCGTCGGGGTCGCGCCAGCAGGCCGGTGGGCTGGGCGCATCGGCGGCCGGCTTGTAGGCGGGGTCCCGCCAGCCCGTCTTCTCCTCGGGGGGTGGCAGCGTCTCGCCCGGCGCGGCGTGCTCGGGCGCGTGCACGAACTTGGTCTCCTTGCTCGCCGTCAGGAAGGCGATGAGCTCTTCCACCTGGCGGTAGTTGAGCGGGCCGTTAGGCTCCAGCCAGGCGGGCATCTTGCTGGCCGGGTCGCCGCAGACGTACCGGCCGCCATACGTCAGCACGGCCTTGATGTAGTTCGGGTTGAGGTGGCCCGGGCCGGGCAGGCCGGTAGCGGTCAGGGCGTTGTAGAGCTTGGCCTGGTCGTTGAGCGGCGGCCCCACGCCGCCCTCGCCATTGGTCCCGTGGCAGGTGGCGCAGTTGTTGAGGAAGAGCTCGTAGCCGCGCGCGACGTCGGTCACGTACTGGCGCTGCTTCTCCTGGTCGAGCCGGCTCGAGCCCTGGATGGTGGGGATGCCGATGTCGTAGAACCAATAGATGGGGATGAAGAGCACGATGAGCAGGAGCGCCAGGAAGGAGAGGCTGCGTGCATTGCCGCTCTGTCTGACGATCTGCGCGGCCCGTTCTTCGGTCAGGCCGACGACGTGCGCCTCCGGTCCCGCGTCGAAGCGCTCCAGCCCGCCCGCCGCCGAGGGCGCGACGTCGCGCCCCTCCTCGCGCCGTGCCAGCTCGCGTCCGGTCCGCTCCTCGCTCACAGGCAACCCGTGGGTGCCTTGGGCGGGATGAGCCCCGGCTGGCCGAGCGACACCGGCAGCGGCCCGAGCGTCAGCTTGGAGGTGTCGACCGTGAGCACGCCGGCGGAGTCGACCGAGGCTGCGAAGCGGTCGAGGCCGCGCGGGGCGGGCCCCAGCTCCTGGATCTTGGTGCCCAGGCGGTCGTAGCGCGAGCCGTGGCAGGGGCACTCGAACCAGTAGTTGACGAGGCAGAAGTTGGGCTTGCAGCCGAGATGCGGGCAGCGCTGGTACATGGCTCGCACGTTGATGTTGAGGCCCTCTCCGTCGGCACTCTCGCCGGGCACGAAGCCGCGCGTCGGGTCGACCAGCTGCACGAAGGTGCGGGCCGGCTGGAAGTAGGCCGGGGCGCCATCCTCGAGCGAGGCGCCGGACGTGGCCGGCGAGGCCGCCACGGTGGCCAGGTCGCCCAGCGTGATCTTGGCCCCGAAGCCGCCGGCCAGGTTCGGCCACAGGAAGCCGAGGGTGCCGCCCAGGAGCTCGACCAGCCAGAGGCCGATGCCGGCGCCGAGCGCGCGACGCAGCAGCTGGCGGCGGGTCAGGCCGGCGGCGCGGCCGTGGCGCATCGAACGGAGCGCCTCGCGCGTGAGCGCCCGGGGCTCCTGCCAGCGTTGCAGCTTCCAGTTGCCCATCAGTCCGGCCTCACAGCGCGAAGTGGAGCCCGCTCACCCACGGCAGCGCCCAGGCGTAGCCGGGGCCGCGGAAGAAGGCGCCGATGAAAGTGATCACCAGGCCGGCGACGCAGAAGAGGCTGAAGAGCACGATGCCGACCTTTCGGTCGCTCGGCCGGTGCGAGCCGCCGTCGCCGCGCGGGCCGCGGTCGATGAACGGGATGAGTGCCGCCCCGACGAGTACCACGGTCGGCGTCAACACGCCGGCGACCGTCGGATGGAAGTAGGCCAGCAGCTCCTGCAGGCCGACGAAGTACCAGGGCGCCTTGGCCACGGCCGGCGTGACGTTGCCGTTGGCCAGCTCCTCGAGGGGAGCATTGACGAAGACGCCCATCAGCAGCAGGAAGACGCTGATCATGGCAGCGGCGAAGAACTCGATGGCCAGCAGGTGCGGCCAGGTCATGACCGTGTCGTCGGGCTCCTTCTGGACCCGCACCACGGCGTCCTGCTTGACCAGCGCCAGCAGGCGGTAGGGCTTGGCCGCCATCGGCACGCGCTGCTTGTCGATCTCCGTCGTGCGGCGCTCGGGCGGCGCGGCGGGCACGGCCGTGCGCCGCTCCGGCGCCGTGGTCGGCGCCGCGGGCTGCGGCAGGCGCGTCTTGTCGTCGCTCATCCGTCTCGCCTCACAGTGGCCCCGAGATGCCGCCGTCCTTGCGGATGCGCCAGAAGTGGACCGCCAGCAGGACGGCCACGATGAGCGGCATGGCGATGACGTGGAAGACGTAGAAGTGGAGCAGCACCCGCTGGTCGATCTCGACGCTGCCGAAGATGAGGAACTGGGCTGGCTTGCTCAAGACCGGCGCGTAGCCGCCCATGTTGAAGCCGATGGTCACGGCCCAGTAGGCGATCTGATCCCAGGGCAGCAGGTAGCCGGTGAAGGAGAGGAAGAGGGTCAGGAAGAGGAGCAGCACGCCGATGACCCAGTTGAATTCGCGCGGCGGCTTGTAGGCGCCGTGGTAGAAGACGCGCATCATGTGCAGGAAGACGAAGAAGACCATCAGGTGCGCGCCCCAGCGGTGGATGTTGCGGGTGAGCAGCCCGAAGACCACCTCCGACTGGATCTGCAGGATGTTCGTGTAGGCCATGGTCGTCGAGGGCACGTAGAAGAACATGAGGTAGACGCCGGTCACCGTCAGCACCAGGAAGAGGAAGAACGACAACCCGCCCAGGCAGAAGGTGTAGGCGAACTTGACCGCGTGCTGGCGGACCCGCACCGGGTGCAGGTGCAGGAAGACGTTGTTCATGACCGCCATGGCCCGCGAGCGCTCGTCGGAAGGGTAGGGCTGGCGGAAGATCGAGCGCCACACGGCGCTGCGGCGGATGTACTCGTCGACGGCAGCGACGCGCTCGACGAAACTCACCGAACGACTCCTCCTCCGGTCAGCGGTGCATTACCGAGGCCGAACAGTCCGAGCTGCGCGTCACGGTAACTCTCCTTGTAGAGCCGCCCGTCGCTGCTGATCTCCTGGAGCTCGAACCGCTCCATGGTAATCGCGTCGTACGGGCAGCGCTTGACGCACAGGGCACAGCGGATGCAGCGCTCCTCGTCGAGCACCATGGCCGCACCGTTCTGCCAGCCGTAGGCATCGACGAGCTCGGGCAATGCGCCCTCGGACTTCATCTGGTTGACGTCGATCATGTGGATGACGCCCTCGGGGCAGACGTCGGCGCAGGCGCCGCAGAGGACGCAGCGGAAGCCGTCGAACCAGATGTTGTAGTTGCACATCAGGCAGCGCGTCGACTCGGCCACGGCGTCGGTGGCCGAGTAGCCCTGCTCGACCTGGGTGTTGAAGTTGACCACCGGATCGGTCGAGGGCATACGCGCCGCGAGCGGTGTCATGGGCACGTGCTGGCGGGGCAGCACGTCGTAGAACTCGGGCATCTCGTGGCGCCACGAGCTGACGATGCGCACGTTGGCATCGACGCGCACCTCGGAGCGGCCCGACAGGTAGCGATCGATGGCGTAGGCGCACTTCTTGCCGTGGCCGGCGGCCTCGATGAGCGTCGTCGGGCCGGTCACGAAGTCGCCGCAGGCGAAGACGCCGCGCACGTTCGTGGCGTAGGTGCCCGGGTCCACCTTGACCCGCCCGCGGTTGATCTCGAAGGAGGCCTCCACCGGCAGGAAGGTGTTGTCGGCGGCCTGGCTGACGGCCGGGATGACCGTCTCGGCCGGGATGACGAACTCCGAGCCGGGGATGGGCACCGGTGCCCGGCGGCCCGTGGCGTCGGGCTCGCCCAGACGGTTGCGCACGAAGCGCACGCCGGTCACGTGGCCGTCCTCACCGAGCACCTCGACCGGGCTGGCCAGGAACTCCATGCGCACGCCCTCGCGCTCGGTCTCGCCCAGCTCCTCCTCGTCGACGACCAGCTCGGAGCGGGTCCGGCGGTAGGCGATGGTCACGTTCTGCGCGCCGTGGCGGAGGCTCGTGCGCGAGCAGTCCATGGCCGTGTAGCCGCCGCCGATGATGACCACCTCGCGGCCCACGGTGAGCGGCTGGCCGAGATTGGCCAGGCGCATGAAGTCGACGCCGTACTGGATACCCTCGAGGTCCGCGCCGGGCACGTCCAGCGGTACGGCGTCCATGGCGCCGGCGCAGATGGCGACCGCGTCGAAGCGCTCCTGGAGCTGCTCGAAGGTGACGTCGCGGCCGATGCGCGTGCCGTAGACGAAGCGCACACCCAGCCGCTCGACGAGGCGCACGTCCATCTCGATGGCTTCGCGCGGCAGGCGGAAGGCCGGCACGCCGATGAGCATCGTGCCGCCGCCGTAGGGCAGCTCGTCGAAGACGGTCACCTGGTGGCCGGCCACGGCCAGCTCGCGCGCCACGGAGAGGCCCGCCGGTCCCGCGCCGACGACGGCCACGGTCGTGTCGCGCGGCGTGATGGCTGGCATCTCATCGGGGATGCCGGAGGCCTCGTGCCATTCCACCAGGAAGCGCTTCATGGCCCGGATGGCCAGGGGCCGGTCGATGTCGCCGCGACGACACGCTCGCTCGCAGGGTGCCGAACAGACGTAGGCGCACATGGCGGCCACCGGGTTTGGCTCGCGCGAGAGGATGTAGCCCTCCTCGAAGCGGCCCTCCGCGGCAAGGTTCAGGTAGCCCCGGCAGTTCGTGCCTACCGGACAGGCTTCCTGGCACTCGATGTTGCACTGCAGCCAGGAGGCGTCGACAGGCTGAACCAGGAATTCCTGGTCGGGATCGATGGCCACTGGGCGACTACGCCTTTCGGGTGGGTGGGGTCGCGGATGAGAGCGGTGGCACCTCGCAGGAATCTACCATCGGCTGGCCCCGGCCCGCTGGACGAGCCGGCGCTCGCGCCTCAGGTAGCCGCCCGCCGCCCCCAGCCCGGCCGGGGCTAGAGGTACTTGAGCGGGTTGACCCGGTAGCCCTTCCAGATGGGCCCGATCCAGACCTCGAAGTGGAGGTGCGGCCCGGTGGCCCAGCCGGTGGCGCCGATGCGGCCGATG
>DASSPM010000144.1:0-4631 GCA_035699625.1 Candidatus Limnocylindrales bacterium
GACCACCACCAGCCGGCTGCCCCTGCGCGAGGTGGCGCCCGGGCTCCACCACGTCCCGGCGAGCAGCTTCCACCGCCTCACCGAGCGCGAGTTCGGCATGCCGGGGTTGGTGGCCATCGAGTCGGTCGGGCCCTTCATCGACCTGGTGAAGCTCGGGCCCTTCATCACCATCCACGACTCGTGGCTGGCGCCCGGTCTCGGCATCGGCCACCACCCGCACCGCACCAACGAGCGGCTCTTCTACATCCTGCAGGGCGAGATCCGCCATGACGATGCACAGAACGGCATCACGGGGGTGATGAACGAGGGCGACCTGGCGCGCCTGACCGAGGGCGTGCGCGGCATGCTGCACAAGGAGTGGAACGGGCGCGACGACATCGCCACGCACGCCTTCATCCTGGTCTACACGCCCGACACCGAGCCGCCCATCGAGCTGGCTGCCTTCGACGCGCATCGGGCGGCCGACATCCCGCGGGTCGCCGAGGCGCCTGGGGTCGAGACGCTCCAGCTCATCGGGGGGTCGGCCGACTTCCGGGCCAACAGCAGCCAGCTGACCCACTTCTTCGACTCGGCCCTGGCGCCCGGAGGGTCCCTGGCAGCCGCCATGCCACCCGACGAGGGCCTGATCCTCTACCCGATCGAGGGCCGCGTACGCGTCGAGGCGGATGGCGGCAGCGTCACACTGCGCGCTGCCGGCGAGGTCCATCCGGAAGGCCCCGACGGCATGGCCATCGCCTGGTCGGCCGTTGAGCCGCGCGTCGTGACAGTTTCGGCGCTCGATGGGCCGGCGCGGCTGCTGCGCATCGGCTTCGCGCGGCGCGAGCACGACGTGCTGCTGCAGCGCCTGCACGGCTGAGGCGCCAGGGCGGGCAGGGCCCGTGCGCGCGCGTCGGTGGGTCGCGCGGCTGGTTGAACACGACACGTTCACATGGGCCAACGAGGACCGCCTGGCCCCCGACTGCGCGCCCGTCGGAGGCCTTCGCGTGACGGATCGAACGCCAGACGTGCAGATGGGCCGTCGAAGTGGCAGGGCCGTGCCCGTGGCGTGCGCTCGGCGGCCATACGGAACGCCCGGCGTTCAGCTCGACCCGCGGACCGCCTGCCCGGACGGTCCGAGCGTCCCTTGTCGGCGCTTCTGAACGTCGGACGTTCAGCCCAGGCCCGGATTATCGGCCCCCGGGCGCAGAAGTCACGCATTCGACGTAGCCAGAACGGTACCGATGCGTGATGTGGCGCGCTATGCTGCGCTGGTACGGTCAGGCCACGTCACAGCCTGATCTGGGTGGGGCCATGTTCCAGCGCATCCGTCACCGTCTCGGCAGCTCCCTCCTCGGTCGGCATCAGCGGCTGGTCGGCGTCACCGGCCTGGCCCTGCTGGTCGGCTCACTCTGGGCGCTCTCCTTCGTCGTGCCCCAGTCGAGCCCGGCCGCCCCGTCCGCCATCAGCTACTCCGGCGAATGGACCCTGCTCGAGCTGGAGCGCCACATCCAGGCCGGCGACGTGGTCGCCGTGGCCGTCCAGGCGCCCGCCCAGGGAGCCCCGGCCGACCTCGTGGCGCGTACCCTCGACCGGCGCGTGATGCGCATCCTGACCGGCACCAGCGCCGGCGATGCCGCATCCGCGCTGGCCTCCCTCGGCTACGCCGCGCTCCTGAGCGACGAAGCCTGGCAGGCGGCGGCCGCGTCCGGTCGCCCCAGCGGCAGCCCCGCGGAGCTGGTCCGGAGCCTCGGCAGCCTGCTCCTGATGGCCGTGCTGGTGGGGGCCATGATCTTCCTCCTCGTCCGCGTCAACCGCGGCCGGCGCGAGGGCAACACCCGCTTCTCGACCATCCGGCCCGCCGAGGCGAAGGTCGGCCGGCCCGGCACGACCGCCGCCGGCAGCGCGGGCCCGGCGACGCTGCCCCAGGCCGTCCGCCTGGCCGACGTGGCCGGCTGCGACGAGGCCAAGCTCGAACTGACCGAGCCGATCGACTTCCTGAGGGCACCCGGCAGGTTCACCGATCTCGGCGCGCGCATCCCGCGCGGCATCCTGCTCTACGGCCCGCCCGGCACGGGCAAGACGATGCTGGCCAAGGCGGTCGCCACCGAGGCCGGCGTGGCCTTCATCTCCGCCTCGGGTTCGGAGTTCGTGGAGAAGTACGTGGGCGTCGGCGCGCGGCGCGTGCGTGACCTCTTCGTGCAAGCGCGCAACCTTGGCCGAGCGGTCATCTTCATCGACGAGTTCGACGCCCTGGGCAAGGCCCGCGGGGGCCTCAATAGCCACGAGGAGCGCGAGCAGACGCTCAACCAGCTGCTGGTCGAGATGGACGGCTTCAGCTCGAGCGAGGAGATCGTGGTCATCGCCGCGACCAACCGGGTGGACGTGCTCGACCCGGCGGTGGTGCGGCCCGGCCGCTTCACGCGCAAGGTCCATGTCGGCCTGCCCGACGTCGCCGGCCGGCGCGAGATCCTGGCCATCCACGCCCGCAACAAGCCGCTCGCGCCCGACGCCGACCTGGACGTCCTGGCGCGCAAGACGTATGGCTTCTCCGGCGCCCAGCTGGCCGACCTGCTCAACGAGGCGGCCATCCTGGCGGCGCGCCGCGCCGCCGAGGCGATCTCCATGGAGGACCTGCACGGCGGCTGGCTGAAGGTCGCCGTGGGCACCGGCCGACGCCGTTCGATGGACGAGCGCGAGCGCTCCATCATCGCCGCCCACGAGGTGGGTCACGCCATCTGCGGCCGCCTCCACGGCGACAAGCGCAAGGTCGAGGAGATCAGCCTCTTCGCCCACGGCGAGGCGCTGGGCGTCACGGTCAGCTCCCAGGAAGACAACGACCTGCCCTCCGAGTCGGACCTGCGCGCCCGCCTGATCGCCCTGATGGGCGGCCGGGCGGCCGAGGAGCTCCTCTTCCAGGAGGTCACCGGCGGTGCCTCGAACGACTTCGACAAGGCCAACCAGATCGCCCACCTGATGGTCACCCGCTGGGGCATGGGCCGCGATCCGGAGGCTGCAGACGGCGGCATCTCGGGACGCGGCGCGCTCGGCTTCCTGGTCCCCAGCGGCGGCGCCACGCTGCCGAGCGAGGTGCAGGCGGCCGCCACGCGCGCCATCCGGGCCATCCTCGACGAGGCCTACGAGGCCGCCTGCCAGACCCTGGTGACCGAGATGCCCATGCTGCGTCGCATCGCCGCCTACCTCTTCCAGCACGAGCGCATGGACGGCGAGACCTTCGACGCTCTCTTCAACGGCCAGCTGGAGGTTCCCAGCGCGCTCGACGAATGGCGTGCGGCGACCGCACGGCCGCGGGAGTGGGAGGACATCGCCGGCTACGCGGACCGCCGCCGCCGGCGCCCGGCGCCCGTGGCAGAGCCCCCGGCCGAGCCTGCGCCGCTGCCCGTGGCTGCCGCGGCCGCGACGCCCCTGCTGGCGACCGAAGCCCTGGTCGTTCCGATCACCGCCCCGGGCGTGGGGCGTCGAACCTCGGCACAGCGGCCCACGCTCTGGCGCGGCGTGCGTGGCGCGGCTCTGCTCGCCCTGCGCTGGGCCGACGGCCACCTGGGCAAGACGGCGGAGACGCCCGGCCGCTGACCCTGGGCACGCACGCCAGGCGTGCCGCGCGATCGACGCCGTCAGAGGCGCCGCTCGCCGGCGCGGTGTCAGCCGTGCCGCTCGCCAGCGCGGTGTCAGCCGTGCCGCTCGCCAGCCTCCAGGTAGATCGCCTCGTGGCGCCGCAGCGTGTCCGGGTTCGTGCCCCGGGCGCGCGCCAGTCGCTCGGTGAGCAGCTGGAGCGGCACGGCCGTGGCCAGCAGTGCCGCGACCGGCGCCGGCAGCGATGCCGCCTCCGGCACGACGATGCGGCCGGCTCCGGTGAGCCCGGCGGGGAGCCCCTCGGCGGCGCCCTCGCTGGCCACCGCCACGACGGGCATGCCGATGGCCTCGGCCGCGCGCAGCAGCGCCACCATCCGCTCGACGCGGGCCGGCCGCGCGCGGCGCTCGGTAGACACGACCACCAGGCCGGTGGCAGCATCCGTCGCCGGCAAGTGGCCGTGCAGCCAGGTCTCGAGGTCTCGTGCGACCGTCGGCAGGTAGCTCGCCTCCTCGACCTTGAGCGCCAGCTCGCGGCCCGCCGGCCGGTCGGCGCCGGAGGCGGCCACGATGAGCCGGTCGACGCGTGCCAGCGCGCCGGCGGCCGCCTCGGCGGCGGTGAGCACATCCGACGCCAGGCCCGCCGCCAGCAGCGCGCGCACCAGCACCGGCTGCGGATCGCCACCGGTCAGCGCCGCGCCCACCGCCGAGGCCGCCAGGAGCGGCGAGAGATAGCCGATGGTGTGGCACCACGACTGGTCCATCTCGCCCGTGGCGACCACGATGTCGGCCAGCGCCGCGCCGGGTGAGCCGGCGCCGACCGTGACCAGCGCCGTGCGCGCACCCGCCGCGCGGCCGGCGGCCAGGGCGGCGTTGGTGGCCGTGGTGCCGCCCTCGTGCGAGACGCCGACGAGGAGCCCGCCACGCTGTGGCGCGAGCGACGCCTCGAACGCCTGGGCCGCCGCGACCGCGCCGGGCGCCCCGCCGAGCCCGACGGCGTCGAGCGCGTCGGCCAGGATCTCGACCCTGGCCAGCGCCCCGTGCTCGCTCGTGCCGCAGCCGGT
>DASSPM010000145.1:0-5245 GCA_035699625.1 Candidatus Limnocylindrales bacterium
CACTACCTCGGCGCGCATGTATCCGTTGGGTCATCTGATGCAACACCAGCCGGCCGATGCGCCGTTTCGTTGCATTGAGTGCACTTTCGGGCCCGATTCGACCGACGGGGCCCCAAGGACAGGCGCCCGGATCGCGCAGCGCGCCAGGCTGGCATGTCCGTGCCGTCGCCCGGTGCGGCATGATGGCCGATCGAACAGGAGGGTGATCCCATGTCCGAGCCGATCGTCTTCATCAGCCACAGCCGCTTCAAGGAGGGTGGTCGCGAGGCCTTGGAGCGCACAATGCCGGACGCCGCCCGGCAGCTCCAGGCCGCCAAGCCGCGCACGCTCGTCTTCCTGGCCTTCGTCGGCGGCGACGGCACGCGGCTTGACATCGTCCACGTCTTCGCCGATGCCGCGTCGATGGACCTCCACCTCGAGGGCGCCGACGAGCGAGCGGCGCGTGCGCTCGAGTTCATCGAGCCCGAGTCCTACGAGATCTACGGCTCGCCCAGCGACTCCTCGCTGGCCGCCATGCGCCGCTTCGCCGACGAGCTGGGGGCGCCGCTGAGCGTGCACCCCGGATACCTGGGCGGCTTCCTGCGCGTCGGGTCAGGCTGAGGCGCGTCGCCGGGCCCGGCGGCGCCGGCTGCGGCATCGGTCAGCGAAGCTCGCCGCTGCCGTCGCCGATGCCAGTCCATGCATCATGGTGAGTGCGGGCTCGATGGTGGTAGGTAGCGCGCCGAGGTCGGCGGGCCTCTCAACGTTCTCCCGGGCGGCCCGTGTTGCATTCAACGATCCAACGCGGACGAGCCGAGGCTGAACCGCGTCCAACGATGCATCCGATGAAACGGATCAGCACGAAACTCCGCCGGCACGCCGCTCGGGAGGCTCCCGAGGCGCTTCCTGATCCCGATTCGTGCATCAGGTGCACCGATCCGACCACTACCTCGGCGCGCATGTATCCGTTGGGTCATCTGATGCAACACCAGCCGGCCGATGCGCCGTTTCGTTGCATTGAGTGCACTTTTGGGCCCGATTCGACCGACGGCCCCAAGGAGAGGTTGGGGACGGCCGCCAGGCCCGGCCCCGCGCGTCCACATGATGCATGGAGTGGCATCGGCGCCGCAGGGGACGAGGTGGCCACGAGACGGCGAGACGGCGACGGTGGCACGCGCGACGGGCTAGGCAATGTGCGATGAACGCGCGATGGGCTGGACAACGCCCGCGCGGGACGGCACGCTGCGCGCCACATGAGCTGTCCCAACTGTGGCGCCGCGACCGTCCCTGGCCAGCGCTTCTGTGCCTCGTGCGGCACGCGGCTCGATCGCGCCTGCGCCAACTGCCAGACGCCGCTCCCCGATGGGGCGCGCTTCTGCCCCTCGTGCGGCACCCCGGTCGACGAGTCGGCCACGCCCGGCCAGCACGCGGGGACCGCCGGTGCAGCCCCAGCCGCCGGCGCCCCAGCCACGGCCGCGGATCCGGCCGTCGAGCGGCGCCGCGTCTCGGTGCTCTTCGTCGACCTGGTGGGCTACACCGATCTCGCCACCAGGCTCGACCCCGAGGAGACGCGCGACTTCCAGGGCGCCTACTTCGCCCGCGCGCGCGAGATCGTCGAGCGCTACGGCGGCGTGGTCGAGAAGTTCGTGGGCGATGCCGTGATGGCCGTCTGGGGTGCTCCGACCTCCAACGAGGACGACGCCGAGCGCGCCGTCCGCGCCGGGCTCGACCTGGTCGCGGCCGTGCCGCAGCTGGCCGCGCCCGGACGTGGTGCCGCCGCGGCCGGCAGCCAGAGACCGACGGCCCTCTCGGCCCGCGCCGGCATCGCCACCGGCGAGGCAGCCGTTACCATCGGCGCCGAGGGCCAGGGCCTGGTCTCGGGCGAGACGGTGAACCTGGCCGCGCGGCTGCAGGCGGCAGCCGAGCCCGACACCCTGCTGGCCGACGAGGCGACGCGCCACGCCGCCGCCGCCGCCATCGCCTTCGAGTCGGCCGGTGATCGCGCGCTCAAGGGCTTCAGTGAGCCGGTCGCTGTCTGGCGCGCCGCCCGTGTCGTGGCCGGTCGGGGAGGGCAGGGTCGCTCGGACGAGCTGGAGGCGCCGTTCGTCGGCCGCGACGCCGAGCTGGCGCTGGTCAAGGAGCTCTTCCACGCCACGGCGCGGGAGCGCCGGCTGCGCGTCGTCTCGATCACCGGCCAGGCCGGCATCGGCAAGAGCCGCCTGGTATGGGAGTTCGAGAAGTACATCGACGGCATCACCGACGACGTCTACTGGCACCAGGGTCGCTCGCCCGCCTACGGGGAGGGGATCACCTTCTGGGCGCTGGGCGAGATGGTCCGGCGGCGCGCCGGCATCGTCGAGGGCGAGGACGATGCGACCACTGCGGCCAACCTGCGCGAGATGCTCGCGACCCACGTGCCCGAGGAAGCCGAACGGGCGCGCCTGGCGCCGGCGCTGGGTATCCTGCTCGGCCTGGAGGGGCCCGCACCCACGGAGCGTGGCGAGCTCTTCGGCGCGTGGCGCACGCTCTTCGAACGCCTCGCCGAGCAGGCTCCGGTGGTGCTCGTCTTCGAGGACCTGCAGTGGGCCGACTCGGGCCTGGTCGACTTCCTGGGCCACCTCCTCGAGTGGTCGCGCCAGCAGCCCATCTTCGTCATCACGCTGGCACGTCCCGAGCTCGTGGAACGCTTCCCGACCTGGGGCGCGGGGCAGCGCAACTTCACCAGCATGCACCTCGAGCCGCTCCCCGATGACTCGATGCGGGCGCTGCTCGCGGGCCTCGTGCCGGGCTTGCCGCCGAAGACGGTCAAGGCCATCCTGGCGCGCGCCGAGGGCGTGCCGCTGTACGCCGTCGAGACAGTTCGCATGCTGCTCGCCGATGGCCGCGTCGTGCGCGAGGGCGATGCCTACCGGGTGGCGGGCCCGGTGGACGAGCTGTCCATCCCGGCCACGCTGCACTCGCTCGTCGCCGCCCGGCTCGATACGCTGACCCCGGCCGATCGCTCGGTCCTGCAGCAGGCGTCGGTGCTCGGCTTGACCTTCTCGGTCGATGGCTTGGCGGCCGTGGCCGATCAGACGGCGGAGGCCCTGGCGCCCGTGCTCGACCGGCTCGCCGCGCGCGAGCTGGTGCGACTCGAGACCGACCCGCGCTCACCGGAACGTGGCCAGTACACCTTCGTGCAGGCCGTGATCCGGGAAGTGGCCTACCAGACGCTGACGCGCAAGGACCGCCGCGAGCGGCATCTCGCCGCCGCGCGCTACTTCGAGTCGCTCGGCGACGAGGCGCTGGCGGGCGCGTTGGCGCGGCACTACCTCGACGCGTGGCGCGCCGCCGGGGAGGGGCCGGAGGCAGACGCCCTCGCGGCGCAGGCACGCGTGGCGCTCAAGGGTGCCGCCGACCGCGCCGTCGCCCTGCACGCGTACGACCAGGCGGCGGCGTTCCTGAAGCAGGCCCTGGACGTCGCCGCCGACGACGCCGAGCGGGCGGGTCTCCTGGAACGCGCCGGTGACGCCTCCCGTTACGCGGCGCGCATGGAGGAAGCAGAGGCGACCTATCAGGAGGCGATCGAGTCGTACCGCCGCCTCGGCGACCTGGTCGGTGAGGGGCGCGCGGTCGAGCGGCAGGGCCGCCTGCTGGTCGACCTCGGCCGGCTCGACGAGGGCATCGCGCTTACCGCGCCCGTCACCGAGCGGCTGGCGCATCACGAAGGCGGCGAGGCTGAGCTGCTGAGGCTGCGCGCCCTCCTGGCGCGCGGCCACTTCCTGCGCCAGGAGAACGAGCTGGCCATCGAGTTGGCCGACCAGGCCATCGCCGACGCCGAGCGGATGGACATCATCGAGCCGCTCGTCGACGCCCTCATCACCAAGGGCTCGGCGCTGGCGCCCACCCGCCTCCGGGAGGCCCAGGCGATCCTCTTCGGGGCCGTCCGCCTGGCCGATCTCCACGGTCTGGTCGGCGCCTCGCTTCGCGGGCGCAACAACCTGGGTGTCTACATGGGCCCCGAGGATCCCCGTGTGGCATACGACGTCGCGGTGGAGGCGCTGGCCATCGGGCGCCGCCTGGGCGTCCGCGACGGGGTCATGTGGCATGCCACGCAGGTCGTCTTCAACCTGCTCGAGCGTGGCGAGACCGACGAGGTGCATCGCCTGGTCGCGGAGTTCATGGACGATGACGTCACGGGCGTCATCCGGCTGTTCATGCTCGGGGGTCGGCTCTGGCTCGACATCATCGAGGGCCGCACGGGTGGCCGGGCAGAGGCGCTGGCTGAGATGGAGGCGCTGGCGGGGTCGATCTCCAATCAGGAGTACGCCTCGTCGAGACTGTTCACGAGAGCCGGTACGCACGAGTGGGCGGGCGACTTCGCGAGCGCCGCGCGCGACCTCAAGGCCGCCCTGGAGGGGAGGCCCGACGACACGGGCGGGCTCTGCTGGTACGGCCGGGCCGCGGCGCGCGCCGGCCTGATGGCCGAAGCGCGGGCCGCCTACGAGCAGGCCATGGCCGCGGCCGCGCGGGGCAAGCGCATCGACGCCGAACGACTTCAGCTTGCGGCGTGCCTGGCCGCCGTGACCGGCGATCCGTCAGCCTCCCGCATGTACGCCGACGTCGCGGCGCGGCTGCGCGAAATGGAGCTGCTGCTCAGCGCGACCATGGCGCAGATCGAGTGGGCGGAGCTGGTCGGGCTGGATGACCCGCTGGCCCGGATAGCGGCAGAGGAGGCGCGCCGGACCGCCTTGGCAAAGGGCTGGCATGGAGTCCAGGCCCGACTCGATGCGCTGTTCGCGAAGGCGGCTCTGCCGGCGGATGGGCCGGCGGCCCCAGGTCCGGACAGCACCCCGACCGTCGGCTCAGGGGAAGCGGATGCCGTGCCCGCCGGGGGCGGCCACTGAGCGCTCGCTGACGATCGCTTGAGCGCTCGCCGATGATCGCTTCAGCGCCCGCTGACGATCGCTTGAGCGCCCGCTGACGATCGCTTGAGCGCTCGCTGACGACCGCTGCTGCCGCCACCGATGCCACTCCATGCATCAAGGTTGGGGTGCCTGGCGGCGCTGGGGTGCCCGGCGGCCGGGCCTCAGGCGGCGGCGGCCGGGCCTCAGGCGGCGGCCCCCTCAGGCGGTCAGCCCGGCCTCAGGGGGTCAGCCCGGCTCGTCGGCCCGGGATGCCTCGGCGCCTGGCTCACCGACGTCCGGCTCGGTTCGGGCGGTCTTGCTCAGGTGGCTCGCCTCGACCAGGGTGGCCCGGCCGTCGCGCTCCTTCCAGCGTGTCTGGA
>DASSPM010000146.1:0-13331 GCA_035699625.1 Candidatus Limnocylindrales bacterium
TTACTCCCGCTCGAGCGGCCTCATTCTAGCGAAGCCGCCCGCCCCACCGACGGTGGCGAAGCCCCTAGGGCTTGCTGACGGTGATGCTCGTGCCGTTGCTGTCGCCGTCGGGGTCGTGGTTCACCGACGCGTCGTAGGTCACGCCGTTCACGACCACCCCGGTCACGGTGAAGGTGACGGAGCCCGTCTTCTTGGCGATGCCGGAACGCGTGAGCGTGCAGCTGCCGGTGGAGCCCGTGGTGCAGCCCGCCGACGGGCCCCCGCTCCAGGTCCCGGACACGACGGCGCCACTCACCGCGCCCTCGGAGGCATCGTGGACGGTGATCGTCACGCGCGCGGTCCAGGTCCGGCCGGAGTTGCTGCTCGAGCGGTCGAGGTCGCCCACGTGGACCGTGCCCGCCGGGAAGTCGAGTGCGCCGCAGACGGCGTTGCCGAGTCCGACCGCCGCCCACGCCGCCAGGGTCGCCGTGCGCTCGGTCGAGGCCGCTCCGTAGCGCGAACCCGCCGCGGCCACGGTGGCCGCTCGGGCGTCGCAGAAGTCACTCGTCGAGGTGAGCGTGGTGATGCCGTCGAACCAGATGTGCTCCGCCGCCTCCCGCCCGACGCCCGTGACGGTGACGCCGCAGTCGGCGCTGTGCGTGTGACCCGACGTGGCACCACCGCAGCCGGCGTTCTGGCCGCCCGTCGCGAGCAGGTAGAAGGCGTGATTGGGGATGCCGCTGTTGGAGTGCACGTAGCCGTTGTCGGTCGAGCCGATGAGGCGCTCGCTGTAGTGGTCGGGGTCGGCGTCCTCCTGCGGGTCGGCCATGTTGCGGAAGCCGGGCACCAGGTCGGCGTTGAGATGGACGTCCTCGGCGATCCACCAGTCGGTGCAGGCGGTCTGCCCGCTGGCCAGCCGGCAGTTCGAGCTCGTCGGCTCCGCCGCGAAGGCCTCCGCGCTGGCGCCGATGATGTCCGAGAAGGACTCGTTGAGCGCCCCCGGCTGGTCCTGGTACACGAGCTTCTGGAAGCAGTCGTCCACGCCGTGGCCGTACTCGTGCGCCACCACGTCGAGGCCGCCGCTGAACTCGCGGTAGGAGGTGCCGTCGCCATCACCGAAGACGGCCTGTGTGCCGTTCCAGAAGGCGTTGTTGTAGTTCGAGGCGTAGTGGGCGTAGGAGGCCATGGCCGGGTTGCCGGTGCAGGCGACCAGGTCGAGGCCGTGGCGCGCCTGGAGATAGGCGTCGGTCGTGCGTGCGTACGCCTGCGCGTCCACGAGGGCGCCCGAACCCGGCGAGGTGCGGCCGGTCGCGGTGAAGTGCCCGTCCGCGTCGGTCGCGATCACCGGACCGTTGGTCAGGTTGCGGTAGTCGGAGGTGCGCTGCCGGCCGTCGCCGGACACGAGCTGCCAGCGCGAGTTGGCCGCATCCCAGGTGCTCAGCCCGGAGAGCGACTTGGTGTCGCCCTTCACGCCGAGCCCGTGGTCGGTCTCGAGCGCGGCGATGCGCTGCACCAGCCGCCCGGTCGCCGCATCCACCTCGTGGATCCAGCGCTCGGCGAAGCGGCGCGTCTCGACCCGGAAGCGGTAGCGCCCGCTGGCCGGGTCGATGACCAGGTCGGTCAGCCGCCGACCCGCGGCACCCACGTCGGCCACGGCCACACGCTCCGCTTGCGCGCGGCCGATGACGACCCGGTTGGCGGCCACGATCGACTCGAAGCGCCGGCCGCCCACCAACCTGATGCGACCTGCGGCATCCCGGCGCAGGGTCACCTGGCCGCCCACGACGTGCGCCTCGAGCGGCCCGAAGACCTGCTGGTAGCGCTCCAGGCGCTCCGCGCCGAGACGGACCACCGACACGAGACGCAGGTCGGCTGGCGGCCGGTAGGCCGCCGCCTGCGGCGCCGAGAGGGCCAGGAAACGGTCGGCGCGCGGACCATCGGCCGCGGCTGGCGACACGCCCGGCCCGCCGCTCGCTCCCTGCCGTGCCACGGCGCCAGGCGCCGTGAGGGCCAGCGCCAGCAGGACAGTGGTCGCGACGCGGACGCGCCGCCGGTGCTCGATCATCGTTCCCCCCTGTGGATCACGGTCATGCCTTGAAGGTGCCCGGGCACGAGCCATCGATGGCCGGGATCACCAGGTCGAAGACGCCCTGGTCGGTCAGCAGTCCCGAGTGGCTGACACCAGAGACCTGGATGAAACAGGCGCCGCCGTCGAGCCGCGAGGAGCTGTTCGAGACCGTCGCGTCGTCGGTGCTGTAGAGCGTCCCGTAATCGACCGCCCCGGGTGTGTCGTCGCCCTTGTTGAGGTTCTTCAGGAAGGTGCTTGTCGGGCACATCTGGCCGCCATAGCTCTGCGGCAACAGGCAGGCGGCCCACGCACCGTAGTGGGGCGTCCCCAGCGAGACGTACGAATCGACCCTGCCCCTGCCGTTGAGGGCCTTCAGGTAGTAGCGCGACGAGAGGCCGCCCATGCTGTGCGCCACGATGTCCACGCGACCCCACGCCGGGTCGCTGGCGCGCCGGGCGTCGATGAAGTCGCGGATGGCGCGGGCGTTGACGATGTTGTCCTCGCTGGGCAGGTCGATGGCCACGGCCGTACGGCCGGCCGCCGTGAAGTGGGCGACCATAGTGTCGAACGACGACGGCTCACCGGTGAAGCCGTGCACCAGCAGGATCGGATCGGGCGTTTCGGCCGCGGCCCCGGGAGCGGTGCTGGCAAAGGCGATGGCTGCCGCGAGCAGCACGACAAGACGGCGGACGGGCGAGTGGCGGGACAAGGCTCCCCCTCCGAGAGACCGGGCGGCGCCAGGCGCGGCCGCCTCTCGCCATGGTGCGCCCGTGCCGCAATACGTCGAATGCAGTAGGCCGTCGAAAGCACCAGGCCGGTCGGTCCCGGGCCTCAGTCGATCCCCGACAGCGCCCACGTGTCCGCGGAGGCGCCGTCCGCGGTCAAGCCGCCGAAGAGCAGCAGGCGGCCGCGCGCCGCGTCGTGCACCAGGGTCGACCCGGAGCGCGCCGGCGGTGCCCCTGCGGCGGTCTCCTGGCGCCAGCCGAGCGAGGCCAGGTCGAGCGTCCAGAGGTCGCCCAACAGGCCCTCCCGGCCTCCCCCTCCGAAGAGCCAGGCGCGCGCGCCCACCGTGGCCAGGCCGTAGAGCCGGCGGGGCGGTGGCCCGGCAGCAATTTCCTGCCAGGTGCCATCCGGGGGGAGGGCCCAGAGGTCGCCCAGCGAGGCGACCCCGTCGGTCTGGCCGCCGTAGAGCAGGAGCCGACCGTCGGCGGCCCAGAGGCAGTCGTGCAGGCAGCGCTTGACGGGTAGCGTGCCGGCCGGGGTCTCGTCGCTCCAGCGCCCGGCCGCGAAGTCGTAGGCACGCGTGTCGGCGAAGCGGCCCGTATCGGTGAAGCCGTGGCTGATCCAGAGGCTGCCGTCGGGACCGAGCGCGGCGCAGGCGCCGTAGCGTGGCGCGGGACGCGCACCGCCCGCGGCCAGCTCGCGCCAGCTGCCAGCCGCCGGGTCGAAGGCCCACAGGTCGGCGAAGAAGTCGGCGCCGGCCTGGCCCGACCAGACCACGAGGCCCACGTCCGGCACCCAGGTGGCGGTATGCCCGAACCGACCCGCCGGCCGCATGCCCCTGGGCTGGATCGCCTGCCAGCGGTCGGCCGCCAGGTCATAGCGCCACAGGTCGTCGTAGACCGTGCCCCGGTCCCGCCCGCCGAAGAGCCAGGCCGAGCCGCCCTCCGCATCCACCGTCCAGGTGTGGTCCTCGCGCGGCTTCGGCCCCCCAACGACCGTCAACGCGGCCCAAGCCGGGGCCCCGGCGGAGGGCGTCGGGCCGGTGGTAGGCGACCTGCCCGCGGTGGTGGCCGTGGCGGCCGGCGTGGGAGAGGGTGGCGCGTCCGGCGCGCCGGACGCCCCCGGCGGTGACGCGCCGGGACCAGCGCAGGCGGCGAGCACCGCCACGGCGGCCAGGGCCAGCCTGAGACGCAGCGGGAGCGAAACGCGATCGCCGGCCACGCGCGCACGGTATGCGGCGCGCATCACGTTCCGATGACGCTCTGATACCAGGCTGAAACCCATGACCGCGGCCGGGGCGGCTCGGCGCAAGTGCCGGAGCGTAGGCTGTGCCCTTGCCGTGGCTGCTGCTCCTGGGGGGTCGGCAGCCACGGTAGGACGCGGCTCCTCCTCTTGGCGTCGCGACGGGCTTGGGGGGGCCCTCGCGGCGCCTCCGTCGCCAAGGTCCCGTCGCCAACGGCCCGTGATGAACCTGCTGCTATCGTGCGGGCATGGAGTCACGCGCGCTGCAGGTGCACTGGCTGGGCCGCGTCGCCTACCGCGACGCCTGGCGGCGCCAGCACGCTCTGGTGGCTGCCCGCGCCGCGGGCGACATCCCCGACACGCTGGTCCTGCTGGAGCACGAGGCGGTGCTCACCCTTGGCCGCAACAGCGACGCCGCGCATGTGCGCGCCCCGGCCGACCTTCTGGCCGCGCGCGGCATCGAGCTCATCCGCGTCGAGCGCGGCGGGGAGGTGACCTACCACGGCCCGGGCCAGCTGGTGGCCTACCCCATCGTCCGGCTGGTCGAGCGGGGCCTGCTCATCCGGCCCTTCGTGCGTGCCCTGGAGTCGGCCATGAGCGCCACGGCCGCGCACTTCGGGGTCGAGGCCGGTCGGCGCGAGGGCTACCCGGGCTGCTGGTGCGATCCCGACGGTCCGTCGCCGCGAAAGCTGGGCGCGCTCGGCGTCCGTGTCGAGCGCGGCGTGACCTACCACGGCATCGCGCTCAACGTGACCACGCGGCTGGCCGACTTCGAGCTGATCGACCCGTGCGGCCTGCCCGGCGTCGGCGTGACCAGCATCGCCCGCGAGGCAGGCTGGCCCGACAACGGGCCTGACGGCGGGCCCGACAGCCCCAGGCTCGAGGAAGCCGCGGGCGTCTTCGCCGACGCCTTCCGGGCCGAGCTGGAGACTGCTGCCGCCACCGCTCTCGCCGCCGCCGGCTCGGCCGGCTGAGGCGCCATGCCCGGCGGCCTCTTCGAGCTGCGCAAGGACGCCGTCACCGGCTGGTGGGTGGCCGTCGTGGTGGACCGCGAGTTCGACCGCTCCCGATTCGCGCTCGCCGCAGAGCCGGCGTTGCCGTCGGCCGCGGACGGGGCGTGCCGCAACTGCCAGGAGCCGCTCGGCGACGGTGTGCGCGTGCGCATGCTCAAGCCACACGCCTTCAGCGTGGTGGGCACGCAGAGCGAGGCCCGCTCGTCGGGTCGCGAGGAGCGCGACCCCGGCCTCGGCCTCGTCGGCGACGTCGGCTCGTGGCAGACCATCGTCGCGCCGCCCGGCCACCACGAGCCGCTCGCCAGCGCCGACCCCAGCATCGTCACCGAGATGCTCGTACGCGCCCGCGCCAGCATCGGCGAGGCCCGCGCAGCAGGCGTCACCGAGTACCTGCAGGTGGTGCAGAACCGCGGTCGCCAGGCGGGCGCGCGCACCGACCACCTCTGCCTCGACGTCTACGACCTGCCCCAGATCCCGCATCGCATCGGCGAGGAGCTAGGCGGCGCGGCGCGCTTCGTCATCCGCGAAGGTGAATGCCCCTACTGCCGCCTGGTGCGCGAGGAAGTGCGCGCCGGCACGCGGCTCGTCTTCGAGGATGCCGCCAGCGTGGCCTTCGCTCCCTTCGCCTCGCGCTCGCCCTTCGAGCTGTGGGTGGTGCCGCGCCACCACGAGGCGGACTTCGGACGCGCCAGCGACGCGCAGCTGGCAAGCGCCGCGGAAACGCTGCGCCAGGTGCTGCGTCTCCTCGACGTGCTCGATGGCCCGCCCTACAACCTGGTGCTGCACACGGCGCCGCTGCGCGAGCGGGTCGACGACACCTACCACTGGCACTGGGAGATCCACCCGCGCCTGCGCGAGATCGCCGGCCTGGAGCTGGGCACCGGGTTACCGGTCAACCCGGTCAGCCCGGAGGACGCGGTCGAGGAACTCCTCTCCGCCATCGGTCGCCCCGACCGGGCCCTCGTCTGGCCGGAAGAGGGCATCGAGGCCTAGAGGCAAGGTCATGGCGTCACAGCGCGCATCCCTCGGCCGTCACAGGGGCTCGGAGCGGCCATCCCCGGCCATGCACCCGCCGGCCCCGCCGCGCGGGAACGCGACCCCAGTCACACGGGAGCGACCTTGTTCGCACGGGACATCGCCCTGGCGGGACGCGCGGTCGTGACCACCGATCGCGCCACGGCGCGCGCCTTCGTCGAGGAGCTCTTCGCGCTGCACCACGCCGAGATCTACACCTACCTGGCGCGCATGGTGCGCGACGACGAGCTGGCCGCGGACCTGGCGCAGGAAGCCTTCGTCAAGGCCTACCGCGCCTTCGACACGCTCGAGGACCCGGCGCGCGCGCGGGCCTGGCTCTACCAGATCGCCAGCCGCACCGCGCTCGACGAGCTGCGCCGCCGGCGCATCATCCGCTTCGTGCCCTGGACGGGCGAGTCGCGCGGCACCGCGCGCTCGGCGGAGGAGGTGGCGCTCCACGGCCGCCTCTCGGGCGAGATGGAGCGAGCCCTGGCGACGATCCCCGAGCGGCAGCGCAACGCGCTCATCCTGGCCGAGATCCACGAGCTGACGGGACTCGAGCTGGCCGCTGCCCTGGGCGTCTCACACGTCGCCGCCCGCGCGCTGCTGACGCGTGCCCGTGAGTCGCTGCGCCAGGCGCTGGCGGTCGAGCGGGCGCGCACCGCAGAGCGCGAGGCCGGACGCGGCGCCGGCCGTACAGAGGAGCGCGAGTGAGCCGCCGCCCCGACCCGCATCTGCGCTTCCACGAGCTGCTCGCGGCTCGCCTGGACGAGCCGCTCGAAGCGGCCGATACCGCCGCGCTACAGGTGCATCTGGCCGCCTGCGCCGCCTGCCGCTCTGTGGACAAGGCCTACCGCCGCCAGCGGGAGCAGCTGCGCGCCCTGGCGCCCGTGCCCCCGCCGCGCGACCTCTGGGCCCGCACCTCGGCGGCGCTCGACCGCGAGATGGTCCGGCGGCCGCTGCCGGCCCCGCACGACCTGGACCGGGGTCGCCGCCGCTCGGCCGGCCTCACCGCGGCGGCACTGCTCAGTCTCGGCGTGACTACCGTGCTGGTCGGCAGCCAGCTCACGCCGGCCGGACCGGTGGCCGTCGCGGCGACGCCCTTCTCCGTGCCACCGACCACGCTGGCCATCGTGGGCGCCGGTCCGGATGGCCTGACCATCTACCGCGCTCAGGTCGACGAGGTCTGCCCATCCGGCCAGATCGACTGCATCGGGAACGGCACCGGCGCGAAGCCGGTGGCCCATCTGGCGGGCCGCATCGCGGCCGACAGCGCGGTCGCCGATCCACTGGGCGACCGACTCGCCATCCACGGCCTCGACGAGCTCGGGCGCAGCTTCATCGCCGTGCTCGACATCGCCGCCAGCGACAACGGCGGCAACGCCACGCCCACGCCGATCCCGACCGGCGACGCGGCGCCTTCGGCTCCGACGGGGCCGACGCCGACGCCGCCGGCGAGCAGGCCGCCGCAAAGCGCCCTGCCGAGCACGGGGGCGCCTGCCAGCGAGCCGCCGGTGACGGAGCGGCCGACCGAGCGACCCACCGATCCGGTGGCCACGGACAGCGCCAGCGAGCCACCGACGTCGCAGCCCTCGGCGGAGCCGAGCGCCTCGAGCATCACGCCGCCCCCCTCCCCGACACTGCCCTCGATCTCGGCCCGGCCGATCCTGACCGACGTCATCCCGGCGGGCATGCCGGCGGCCTGGTCGGCGGACGGCGGGACCCTCGCCTTCAGCGCCCGTCCGGTCGACGGCAGCACCGGCCCCGACGTCTACCTCTGGCGACCGGGCGAGGAGACGGCCCGTCCGATCACCAGCGACCATCGCTCCTACTTCGCCTCCTGGCTGGGCCCGCAAGTGGTCATCAGCCGGCCGCTCCAGGCGGAGGGGAGCGCCGGACCGAATCGCTCTGCCGACGCAACCGCCAGCCTGGCGGCGTCGACCGCCGCCCAGGTGGTAGTGCACGATCCGGCGGCCGGCACCGTGCGCGTCCTCGAGGGCGCCGACGCCTGGCTGCCCGTGGTCGACCCTGCCGGGCGTTTCGTGCTCTTCTGGCGCGGCGAGCTCGTCACCGACGGCGTGATCGCGCAGCCGCTGCGCGGCGACCTCTACCTGGCGCCGTGGTCGGCGCTCGATCCGGAGGCGCAGCCGCCGGACGCGGGCCCGAGCGCATCCCCGGATGGCACGGCCAAGGGCACTGCACCGTCGCCGGCGCGGGCCGGCCGTGATCCGCGCTCCGGCCGCGTGACGCCATCGCCGCCGGCGCCGCTCGAGGATGATGAGCAGGATGAGCCGACCGCAGACGACGGGGGTGCCATCCGCCTCACGGGCCGGGCAGCGGCGGGCCGCGGTGCCGTCCTCGACTGGCTGCTCCGCTGGTCGGCCGACGGGGCGGCCTACGCCATCTGGATCGCCGAGGCTCCGGGCGCCGCATTGGGCCGGCTCTCGGTCACGGACGTGGCATCGGCGGGCGGGGGCATCCGCACCGAGACGCTGCTCGAGCCGGTGCGGGCGCGGCGGGCCTTCTCCATCGGGCTCGACCGGGTGGCCTGGGTGGCCGCCGGCGAGGAGGGCGCGGGCGACCTGGACGAGCTGCGCGTGGTGACCTGGGGCCCGGGCGGCCCGGGTGTCGTGCGCATCCGCGACGTGGACGGCGGAAGGGGCGTGCCCGCCTTCTGAGGCGCTATCCTGAGGCCACCTTCACGGGCCGGCCCGGTGAGCCCGGCGAGAAGGGAGGAGGCCGCGTGACGCGCCAGATCATGACCGCCGACGAGGTGCGGCGGGCCCTCGTCCGCATCAGCCACGAGGTCGTCGAGAAGCACGGCGGCACGGACGATCTCGTGCTCATCGGCGTCCAGCGCCGCGGCGTGCCACTGGCGGCACGCATCGCCCGCTCCATCGAGGCCCACGAGCGCGTGGCCCTGCCCGTCGGCTCGCTCGACATCACCTTCTACCGGGACGACCTCTCGCTCGTCGCGCGGCAGCCCATCCTCAAGGGCACCGAGATCCCCGTCGAGCTGGCTGGCCGCACGGTCGTCATCGTCGACGACGTGCTCTACACGGGGCGCACGGTGCGCGCCGCGATGGACGCGCTGATGGACCACGGGCGGCCCACGGCCATCCGTCTGGCGGTCCTCGTCGACCGCGGCCACCGCGAACTACCCATCCGCGCCGACCACGTGGGCAAGAACGTGCCGACCTCGCGCGAGGAGGTCATCAAGGTCCACCTCGCCGAGATCGACGAGGGCGAGGACGGGGTGGTCATCGAGCGCCTCACGGCGGCGACGCCAGCGTGACCGCCGGCGCGGCGCGGTCCGCCGGCAAGGCACCCGCCGCCCCGCCGGCATGGCGCCATCGCCACCTCCTCGACGTGGCCGACCTGGCCCGCGACGAGATCGAGACCCTCTTCGCGCTGGCCGACGAGATGGCCGCCTCGCGGGCGCGACGCGAGCGGCGAACGGACCTAGCGGGCCGGCGCGTGACGACACTCTTCTACGAGGCATCGACGCGCACGCGGCTCTCCTTCGAGGCGGCAGCGCGGGCGCTCGGGGCGGAGGTGAGCAGCGTCGCCGTGGCCTCCAGCTCGGTCAGCAAGGGCGAGTCGCTGGTCGACACGCTGCGCACGCTGGAAGCGCTGGGCACGGACCTGCTCGTGCTACGCCACGCGCGCTCCGGCGCGCCCTGGCTGGCGGCGCGCCACTTCGGCGGCCACGTGGTCAACGGCGGCGATGGCTGGCACGCACACCCGACGCAGGCGCTGCTCGACCTCTACACCCTCCGCGCACGACTCTCCGAGGGCCGCGTGGCCGGGCGCAAGGTGGTCATCCTGGGCGACGTGCTGCACTCGCGCGTGGCGCGCTCAAACGTGTGGACGCTCACCGGTGCCGGCGCCGACCTCTGGCTGTGCGGGCCGCCGACGCTGCTGCGGGGCTTCGGGGCCTGGGCGCGGGCGCTGCCGCCGGGGCGCCGCCTCAGCGTCACCTCCGACGTGAGCGCGGCGCTGCGCGCCGCATCGGCGGTGATGGTGCTGCGACTCCAACGCGAACGGATGGAGTCCGGGCTGCTGCCCTCGCTGGCCGAGTACGCTGCGCGCTACGGGCTCACCGCCGAGCGCCTGCGCCAAGCGCGCCCGGACGTCGTGGTGCTCCACCCCGGGCCGATGAACGAGGGCATCGAGATCGCACCCGAGGTGGCGGCCGGTCCCCGCTCGGTGGTCGCCGACCAGGTCGCCAACGGCGTGCCGGTGCGCATGGCGCTGCTGGCGCTGCTGGCGGGGACGCCGGGCTGATGGCCCGAGTCGGCCGGCGCGTGGCCCGCTTCGAGCTCGAGGACGCCTGGCTGGTCGACCCCGTCGCCGGGCGCGAGGGGCGCGCAGCGCTGCTGGTCGAGGACGGCACCATCGCCGCCGTCGACTGGCGGCGCGGCTCGTCGGTGCCGGCGCTGCTCGTCCTGCCCGGCCTCTTCGACCTTCACGCCCACCTCCGCCAGCCGGGCGGGGAGGACGCCGAGAGCGTCGCCAGCGGCCTCGCCGCGGCGGCGCACGGGGGCTTCACGACCGTCTGCCAGATGGCCAACACCGAACCCGCCGTGGCGGACGCCGCGGCGGTGCACGAGGCCTACCGCCTGGCCCAGGCCAGCGGCAGCCCGGTCCGGCTGCTGGCCTGGGGCGCCACGACGGCCGGCCGCGCCGGCAGTGGCCTGGCGCCGATGGCCGCGCTCGCCGAGGCCGGCGCCATCGGCGTCAGCGACGACGGCTCACCGCTGGACGATCCTGCCCTGCTGCGGCAGGCCCTGCTCTATGCCGGCTCGCTCGGCCTCGTCGTCACCGAGCATGCCGAGGACCGTGCCCTCACCGCCGGTGCGGAGGCCGACGAGGGGCTCGCCGCGACCATCCTGGGCCTGCGCGGTTGGCCGGCCGCGGCCGAGGTCGGCGCCGTCGCCCGCGCCCTGGCCGTGCTCGACGAGGTGGTGCGGGAGGCGCCCCGGGGCTGCCGGCCACGGCTCCACCTGACGCACCTCTCCACGGCTGGCGCGGTGGCCGCGGTGCGCGCGGCCAAGGCCGCCGGGCTGCCCGTCACCGCCGACGTCACCCCGCATCACCTGGCACTGACCGACGGCTGGCTGGGCGGGGATCGTCGCTTCGCCTGGCAGGTCGGCGGCCGACCCTGGTCGGGCGAGCCGGCGGAGGCGCCGCCCTACGACACGGCCTGCCGGGTGAACCCGCCGCTGCGCGGCGCGGACGACGCAGCCGCCCTCGCCGCCGGCCTGGCCGACGGCACCATCGACGCTATCGCCACCGATCACGCGCCGCACCGCGAGGTGGACAAGGCGGTCGAGTTCGGCGCCGCCGCCAACGGCATCAGCGGCCTCGAGACGGCGCTCGGCCTCGTCCTGGCGGCGGTCGAGGCAGGCGTGCTCGAGCTGGCCGTGGCGGCCCGCGCCCTGGCCATGGGCGGCGCGGCGGTGCTCGGCCGGGAGCTGCCCGGCCCGCGCGAGGGCGTCCCGGCTGATCTCGTGGTGGTCGACCGTGCCGCGGACTGGACGGTCACCGAGGCGGCGCTGCGCTCGCGCGGCCGCAACACGCCCCTCCTCGGGCGCCGCCTGCCCGGGCGCGTGCTGGCCACCCTGGCCGGCGGCCGCTTCGCCTACCTCGACGCCGAGCTCGAGGCAGAACTGGAGGCCGGCCGCGCCCGAGGAGATGGTGCACCGGCCAGGTCGAGGCGGTAGCGCACCTCGTCGGCGGACACGCCACCGATGGGCTCGGACTTGAGCGCGCCGTCGGGTCGCCAGCCCGACTTCTCGTAGAAGCCGCGGCCCTGTCGGTTGCCCGCCAGGACCCACAGCGTGGCCGTCTCGTAACGCGCGGCGCGCAGGTCGCGCACGGCGTGGCCCAGGAGGGCGGTGCCGATGCCGCGATCCCAGCAGTCGGGATCGACGTAGATCGCGTAGACCTCGGCGGTGCTGGGCGCGGCCCCCTCGTCGCGGCTCGGGCCGGCACTCACGAAGCCGACCACGCGTCCCCCGACCTCGGCCAGCCAGGGGTGACCCTCGAGCGGCCAGGACTCGATGCCGCGCCGCCAGGAAGGCTCGCGGTCGGCCGGGTCGAGCCGCTCGAGGTAGTCGTCGGGCAGCAGGCCCCGGTAGGCCTTCCGCCAGCTGGTCACCTGCACGCGCGCGATGTCGGCCGCGTCGGCCGGCCCGGCGCGCCGCAGCCGGACCTCACCTTCGCATCCGCCCACGGCCACCTCCGCTCCTCCCAGGGCCCGATTCTGCGCCCGGGGGGAAGCCCGGGTCCCGCCGGTAGCGGCCGGCCCGCGGCCGGACGGCGGCCAACGGCTAGCATGTGCCGTCGTGAGCACCACCCCCGGCGAGCGCCCCGCCTACAAGGGCGCGCCCCTCGACGCCGACCGCGGCCCCGGCTTGGGCTGCTTCTGGGTGCAGGCGGTCGTGCTGGCCGTGCTGCTCATCGCCACGCCCATCGGGGCGCTCAACCACTGGCCCGTGCCGCTGCTGGTCGGCATGCTGGTGGCCACGTTCGGCCTGCTTTTGCTGGTCAGCCTGACGGTCACCTTCCTGCTGCGACTGGTGGCAGCCGATCGCCGCTCGCGGCGGCGACCGCTGAGCGAGACGGCGCGCAAGACCGTGGGCCAGCTGGAGGACGAGGAGCCGCCGGACTGACGGGTGCGCCGAGCGTGCGACAATACGGACCGCCCGGCCGAGCTGCGCGGGCCCCATCCCTTCACCCGCCCTTCCAGCAGGAGCATCGGAGCGTGCCCGTCCTTGCGACCTACTTCTCGGTGCGACGAGGCCGTGACGCCTTCTTCAAGTTCTTCATGCGCACCATCTTCCCGAAGCAGGTGCAGGAGTACGAGGAGAGGTTCGGCATCCGCTTCCTGGGCTGGTACAACGTCGCGCACGGCTGGGACTTCGACAACGTGATCCTGCTGGACCTGCCCGACTACGCCACGCTCGACAAGCTCGAGGCCGACCAGGCCACCCGTCTCTTCGCCCACCGCGCCGGGGAGTGGATCTTCGAGCGCCACCATTCGATGTTCCTGCGCGAGCGCATGGGCGCCGATCTCGAGTACCACGTCTGAAGGAGGAGGCGCCGATGGACGCTGCCCGCAACACCATCCTCGGCGAGATCGCCGCGGACGCCGCCCTCGAGCGGACAGACTTCGTGCGCCAGGCCACCGAGCAGTTGGAGCGCTTCCTGCGAGCCAACTCGGAGCGCCTGCGCGAGGTCGGGGGTCTAGTGCTCATCGACGACGACCCCGATTACCTCTCGGTGGC
>DASSPM010000147.1:0-2694 GCA_035699625.1 Candidatus Limnocylindrales bacterium
TCTCCCGTGCGCTGGCGCGCTCGAGCACGTCGCGCACGTCGTCGAAGCCGTACTTCAGCGCGCCTGCCAGGTCGGCATGGCCGGGTCGCACCCGCGTCACGGGCAGGGCGCGCTTGTTGCCCTCGGCGGCGAGGGCGGCCAGCTCCTCGGCCTCGGCGGGCGAGAGCGCCTCGACCTGCATGACCCGCGTCCAGTTCTCCCAGTCGCGGTTGCGCACCAGGAGCAGCACGGGCGAGCCGAGCGTGCGGCCGTGGCGCACCCCGCCCAGGATCTCGGCCCGGTCCTGCTCGATGGCCATGCGCGCGCCGCGGCCGTAGCCGCGCTGGCGGCGCGCCAGGTCGGTGGCGATGGCCTCGGCCGAGACGGGCACCCCGGCCGGCACCCCCTCCAGCGTGGCCGCCAGCGCCGGGCCGTGGGACTCGCCGGCGGTCAGGAAGCGGAAGCCCATCGGCCTGCCCGTCTCGCGTCGCTGCGCCGGCCGGCGCTACTCGCCTGCGACCGCGGACGGCATGGGCTCGCCGGACGCGTCGGCGGCCGGCCGCGCCGCCGTGGCCGCGGCCAGCTGCTCGCGCATCAGGTCGAGCGGCGCCGGCTTGCCGGTCCACAGCTCGAACGCGGCCGCGCCCTGGTGGAGCAGCATCAGCTCGCCGTTCATGGTGGCCGTCGCGCCGGCCGCCTTGGCCTCGCGCAGGAGGCGCGTCACGGGTGGGCTGTAGACGAGATCGAGCACGAGCAGCTCGGGCGGCAACAGCTCGCCGGGCACCGGTGTCTCGTCCGAGTCGAGGCCGACCGAGGTGCTGTTGATGAGCACCTTCGTCTTGGCCAGCTCGGCCTCCAGCACCGACTCGTGCCAGGGCATCGCCTTGAGTTCCATGTGCGCCGCGCTGCGCCCGAAGTGGCGCACCAGCGCCTCCGCGCGGTGCAGGTGCCGGTTGAAGACGATGACGCGCTGGAAGCCCTCGGTGATGAGGCCGTGGACGACGGCGCGGGCGCCGCCGCCGGCGCCCAGGACGACCGCCGACTTGGGCATCTTCTGGCGCCCGACGAGGGCATCGAGGGCGGCCTTGAAGCCGGGCGCGTCGGTGTTGTGGCCGACGAGGCGCCTGCCCTCGCGCGTGATGGTGTTGACGGCGCCGGTCTCGTGGGCCTCCTCGGTCAGCCGGTCCATCATCGGCACCACCCGCTCCTTGTGCGGGATGGTCACGTTGGCGCCGAGGAACTCGTCCTCGCGCAGTGCCTCGATGCGCTCGGTCAGCTCGATGAGCGGCACGTCCAGCAGCTCGTAGCGGGCGTCGATGCCGAGCGCGTCGAAGGCGGCCTGGTGCATCGCGCCCGACAGGGAGTGGGCGACGGGATGGCCGATGAGGACGACTCGCTGTGTCATGCACGCACCCTTTCGAGGTCGCTGAAGAAGCCGGGATCGGAAACGGCCGCCGAGTCGGCGCCGTGGATGGTGGTCTCGCCCTGCCCGAGCAGGCCGGCGACGGCGAAGGTCATCGCCAGGCGGTGGTCACCGAGGCTGTCGACGACGGCCCCGCGGGTGCCGCTGAGCGCCGGCTGCCCGGCGCTGCCCTCGATGACCAGGTCGTCGCCCTCGATGGTGACCTGCGCACCGAGCGCGGCCAGGCCGTCGGCCGTGCCCGCCACCCGGTCGGACTCCTTTCGGCGCAGCTCGGCCAGGCCGCGCAGCCGGCTCGTGCCCCGGGCGCAGGCGGCGGCCAGGGCGAGCACGGGGATCTCGTCGATGGCCCGCGCCACCTCGGCCGGCGCGAGATCGATGGCGCGGAGCTCGCTGGAGCGGACGCGCAGCTCGCCGGCCGGCTCGCTGCCCACGTCCGCCGCCGGGCGCTCCTCGATGTCGGCGCCCATGGCGCGCAGGATGTCGACCACAGCGCGGCGGGTGGGGTTGAGCCCGACCGGCTCGATGACCAGCTCCGCGTCGGGGTGAGCGGCACCCGCCACCAGCCAGAAGGCGGCCGCCGAGAGATCGCCCGGGATCGTCTCGTCGAGGAGCAGCACGGGCGATCCTCCCTCCAGGCTGACGACGATCCCGCCGTCGGGCTCGTCATGGCTCGTCACCGTCACCCCCCGCGCGCGCAGCATCCGCTCGGTGTGGTCGCGCGTGGCGACCGGCTCGCGCACCCGCGTCGTGCCCTCCGCGGCAAGGCCGGCCAGCAGGACGGCCGACTTGACCTGGGCGCTCGGCACGGCCGAACGGTGCTCGATGGGCCGGAGCGGGCGGCGCCCGACGACGGAGAGCGGCGGCAGGGCGTCGTTCGCCCGGGCGCTGAGCGTGGCGCCCATCGCGCGCAGCGGCTCGATGATACGGGCCACCGGGCGGCCCCGCAACGACGCGTCGCCGTCGAGCACGACGCGCAGCGGCACCCCGGCGAGCATCCCTGCCAGGAGTCGCAGGGTCGTGCCCGAGTTGCCGCAGTCGAGGACGCCGTCGGGCTGGCGCCAGCCGAGCGGGCCGGGGGAGCGCACCAGCCAGTCGACCCGCCGCTCGTCCACTGGCCTGGCCTCGATCTCGACCCCGAGCGTGCGCAGGCAGGCCGCCGTACTGGCCGGGTCGAGCGCCGCGGAGCCGCCCTCGATGCGCGACTCGCCCTCGGCCAGCGCGGCCAGGAGCAGTGCCCGGTGGCTGATCGACTTGTCGGGCGGGGGCCGCAATCGGCCGCGCAGGCGAGTCGT
>DASSPM010000148.1:0-7163 GCA_035699625.1 Candidatus Limnocylindrales bacterium
GGCTCGTAGCGCCGCTTGATATAGGTCGAATCGGAGAGGAAGGAGAGGATCGGGGCCACGCTCTCGAGGAAGCCCTCGACACGCCTGGGACGGTGACTCATGGGCGCATCGTAGCCGCCGACCCGACCGTCAGGCTGTCGCCCATGCGACGCTGGCGGAGAGGGTGAGATTCGAACTCACGAGCCCTTGCGGGCCTGCGGTTTTCAAGACCGCCGCCTTCAACCACTCGGCCACCTCTCCGCGCTGCTCGATGCTAGCAGCAGGTCTCAGCGCGCCGCCCAGCGCTCCGCGCGCAGGTGGTCCCGCAGCGCCTCGGGCACGACCACCGAGCCGTCGGGCTGCTGGTAGACCTCGAGGATGGCGGCGACCGTGCGCGCGAGGGCCAGCCCCGAGCCGTTGAGGGTGTGCAGGGCCTCGGCCTTTGCGCCTGGCTCCGGTCGCCAGCGGATCTCCATGCGGCGGGCCTGGTAGTCGCGGAAGTTCGAGACCGAGCTGACCTCGAGCCAGTCCTCGACGCCCGGCGCCCAGACCTCCAGGTCGTACTTCTTGGCCTGCACGAAGCCCATCTCGCGCGTCGACATCAGCTTCACGCGATAAGCCAGCCCGAGTCGCTGGAGGGCGACCTCGGCCCGGCCGGTGAGCCACTCGAGCGCCTCGTTCGACGCGTCGGGCCGCTCGAAGGCGACCATCTCGACCTTGTCGAACTGGTGCACGCGCAGGATGCCGCGCGTGGCCTTGCCGGCCGCGCCGGCCTCGCGCCGGAAGCAGGGCGAGTACGCCACGTAGCGGATGGGCAGCCGGTGGGCATCGATGATCTCGTCGCGGTGGATGTTGGTGACGGGCACCTCGGCCGTGGGCACCAGGTAGAGCTCGTCACGCGTTACGACGTACATCTGCTCTTCCTTGTCGGGGATCTGGCCCGTGCCGCGCGCCGAGGCGGTGTTGACGAGGGCCGGCGGCCAGACCTCGGTCATGCCGTGCTCACGGACATGGAGGCCGACGAAGAAGTCGATCAGGGCGCGCTGGAGGGCGGCGCCCGGGCCGCGGTACATGGGCCAACCCGAGCCGGTGACCTTGGCGCCTGCGGGCAGGTCGAGCATGCCCAGCGCCTCCCCGACCTCCCAGTGCGGCCGCACCTCCGAGCCGTCGGGTCGCTGGTGCGGCACCGGCTCGCCCCAGCCGCGCACGATGACGCAGGCCTCCTCGCCGCCGACGGGCACGTCCGGGTCGGCGGGGTTGGGGATGCGCAGGAGCGCCTCCTCGAGGGCGGCCTCGACGCTCGCCAGCTCCGTGTCCAGCAGGTCCACGCGGGCGCCGATCTCGGTCGAGCGGGCGCGCAGCTCCGCCACCTCGGGGCCCTTTGGGTCGGCACCACCGCGGATGGCCCCGCCGATGCGCCGGCTGGCATCGTTGCGCTCGGCCTTCAGCGCGTCGGACTCGCCGAGGATGCGCCGCCGCTCAGCCTCCAGCCGGAGGGCCTCGTCGACGACGGCCGGATCCTCGCCCTTGTCGATTGCGCCCTGGCGGATGCGATCGGCGTCTTCGCGCAGCCGCTGCAGACCGACGCTCATGAGCCGATCGTCCCCTCCGCCTCGCCCGCGACCGCCGCGGCGGCGGGTGGGGCGGCTGCTGCCTCGAGTCGGGCCAGCGCGAAGTCCCCGGGGAGCGATGCCACGAGCCAGCCTGCCCGCGGCCCGTTCGGTCGGCCGAGGAAGGCCAGGTAGAGCGCCCCGAATGCCTCGCCACTGGGCAGCCCGAGCGACTGGGCGGTCCGGAAGATGAGGTCCTGCCAAGCGTCCCCGGAGCCCGGCGACTCGTCCCGCGCGGCCCGCGCCAGCGCCCCCAGGAAGGCGCGCTGCGCCTCCGAGAGGCCGGCGGCTTCCGCCGGCAGGTCGTCGCGGCGCACCTCGACGCGGTACCGGTCGGGTGCGAACGACTCCAGCCATGCGCGCGCCACCCGCGTGCGCTGGTCGGCGATGGCGGCCTCCTCGGCGTCCAGCGGGGCGCCCTTCTCGGCAGCCAGGCGCTCCTGGAGGTCGACGCCCGGCACCTGCACCAGCAGCGCCAGGTGACGGAAGGCCGGCCGGTAGCGGGACGCCTCGGTGGCTGCGTCGGCATCCGGCTCGACCAGGCTCATGCGGAAGATGCGCTCGGGGTCGGGCGGCAGCTCGCCGCGCACCGGCCGGCCGGCGACAGCCGCGGCGATCCGGTCGAACTCGTCGAAGAGGCCCGGGATGGTGTCACCGCCGGGGTCGAACTCGAGGTGGCGGCGCGGCTTCTGGCGCAGGAAGAGGAAGCGCAGCAGCTCAGGGGGCAGCAGCTCGGCCATCTCGTGCGCCGCGGCGCCGTAGCCCTTGGAGGTGCTCATCTTGCGGCCACCGATGTTGAGGAACTCGTAGGGCACGTTGACCGGCGGCTCGCGCTCGAAGACCTGCCGGCTGATGGCGTCGGCGCGGTCGCGGGAACCGCCCTTGGTGGCGAGGTCCTTGCCGCAGCCTTCGATGGTCGCCCCGACGAGCGACCAGCGCGCCGCCCAGTCCACGTTCCAGACCAGCTTGCCGTTGCCGCCGAAGGGTGAGACGCGTCCGCGATGGCCGCAGCCGACGGCCCACTCGACCAGCTCGGGGCGGCACTCGTAGGTCACCTCGCGGCCGTCCCAGCCGGTGGCGTAGGTGGTGCCGATGCGGCCGCAGTTCTCGCAGATGACATGGATGGGCAGCCAGTCCGCCGGGTGGCGCACGGTGCTCACCGTGGCGTAGATGGCCAGGATGAGCGGCGCCTGGTCGAGCGCGCGTGCGATGTAGGGGTCCATGGCGCCCGAGCCGTACTGCTCACTCATCCAGTAGAGCTCGGGGCGGATGCCGAGCCCGTCGAAGGTCTCCAGGAAGAGGCCCGCGAAGTGGCGCGCGTAGTTTTCGTGCGGGCTGCCCTCCGGCGCAGGCACCCGGCAGAGCGGCCGGCCCATGGCCTGCTCGACGGCATCGGGCGTCAGCAATGCCTGGGCGTCCATCGGGTCGAGGTCCTCGACGCCGTAGCGGAAGACGACCTCCTCGCCCCGGTCGGCCACGGCGCGTCGGATGGCGTCGTGCATCACGACGCCGCGCAGGCTGCCCACGTGGACGGTGCCCGAGGGCGTCTTGGAGTCGTTGACGACCTGGGGCCCGCTGGCCCCGGCCGCCAGCTCGTCGGCCCAGTACATGGGCGGGACCGCGGGCCTAGCTGATGCTGACGATCTTGAAGGTGGTCTCGCCGCGCGGCGCCGTGACGGTCACCTTCTCGCCCTTCTTGCGGCCCAGCAGGGCGCGCCCGACGGGCGACTCGTTGGAGATCTTGCCGTTGCCGGGCGAGGCCTCGGCGGAGCCGACGATGGTGTACGTCTCCTTGCCATCGTCCGACTGCACCACCACGGTCGAGCCGATCTGGACGTGGTCGGTGGAGTGGTTCTCGTCGATCAGGATGGCGTTCTTGATGAGCTGCTCGAGCTGCTGGATGCGTCCCTCGACGAAGGCCTGCTCGTTCTTGGCGTCCTCGTATTCGGCGTTCTCGGAGAGGTCGCCGTGCTCCTTGGCATCGTGGATACGGCCAGCGACCTCGGAGCGGCGCACGTTCTGGAGCTCCTCGAGCTCCGCGCGCAGCTTCTCGAGGCCCTCGCGGGAGAGGTAGCTGGGCTTGTTGTTCATGGCCTGGACCCCCAGTGGGAGTGACGCCGGAGCGGACGGGCTCGCCGGGTTCGCTCGGGTATCTGATAAGGAAAGAACCCCCGGCCGCACGTGTCCGAACGCGCGCCAGGAGTTCGACCGGTGGGGGATTCTAGGCCCGCGCACCGGGCAAGGTCAAATGGTCGCGCTCCCGGCGGCGGAGCCTCACGAAGGTACGGCGGCCGACGAAGGGGCTGTCCGCCTACGGGAGCGTGCGCTCGATCACTTCTCCCGTATGGAGGTCGACGGTGAAGTGGATGAGCCGGTTGTCGGCGTCCCAGGTGCGCGCGCTGATGCAGCGATCGACCCGGCAACGCGTGCCTTCCTCGCCCGACACCGTCTCGAACAGCCAGTGGAGCCAGCCCGAGGCTGCGTCGTATGCCGCCGAGACCTGCGTATCTGCCATACCCACCACGAGGACGCGGTCCGCCTCCGCCTTGGAGGGCTGGATCCCAGGAAAGAGGTACAACGCCAGCATCTCCGGCGGCGCGAGGCGAATGCCGACGCGGTAGCCTCGGTGCAGCTCGTAGTCGTAGAAGTCGACCTGCCAGCAGGGCTGTGCGTCACCGCGACTCGGGCAGATGCCTTGCTTGGTGTCCTCAAACGGTTGGGCGGTGCCGAACTCGAGGTGGTGCCCGGCCACAGATGTGCGCGCAAGGACGTCGGGTATCAACGCCATCGCCTGCAGGCAGGCGGGGTGGACGGGCGGGGGCCAAGTGAGCGTCCGCCGGCCGTAGGGCGCGTTTGCATGATCGGTGCAGGGATTCGAGGAGACGGTCACCGTGTTCGCCGTCACCGAGACGCCGGGAGAGGCTCGATCAGGTCGTGGCACCGCCAGCTGGCAGGCAGCCAGGATCGCCGCTGCGATGGCGATGACCCGCATCGAACCCGCCACGACCTCTCCTCCCCATGTCGGACCGAACGATGCTACGCCAGCAGCCAGACACGTCGCGAGCGAGCAACCGACGGTGATGCCGCTCGCTTCAGGATGGGGCGCCGCGGCGCCAGCACGGCTTTCCCCAGGGCGCGTGGCGCACAGAGCGCCGCGGTGGTGTCATTCGCTGCCGCACCGGGAGTTCTCGCCATGGGTATGGCTGGTGGGACGTAGGCACCGTTCTCGCCGGTGGAGGGCACCGCGGGCGTCGTCCACGGAGCCGCTCCACGCTCCGCGGCAGGCTCGCGGCGGCACCATCGGGAGCCGCTCCCGGGCCGGGTCGTTGCTCAGGTGTCACCAGGGGTGTCGGTGGCGAAAACGTGTCGCCTGGGGCACCCGACCGCGACGGCATTTGACGCTCAGCCCTCGGCGATGCCGCTGAGCTGGAGGATGCGGCGCCGCACGCGCTGCAGCGAGCCGCGGTCGGGGAAGGCGATGAAGACCGTGTCGTCGCCGGCGATCGAGCCGACCGCCTCTCGCCAGCGGGCGCGGTCCACGGCGTTGGCGATGGCGTGCGCCGAGCCTGGCAGCGAGCGCAGCACGAGGATCAGGCCGGCCTCGTTGACCTCGAGCGGCAGGTCGCGCAGCAGGCGGCCCAGGCGCTCCTCGCCCGAGCCCTCGGCCTCGGCCGGGGCGGGCAGGTCGTAGACAGCCATGCCGCCGCGGGTCACCTTGACCAGGCCGATCTCAGCCACGTCTCGGCTGATGGTCGCCTGGGTGGCCCGGAAGCCGCGCTCGCGGAGGGCCGCGGCCAGCTCGTGCTGGGTGCGGATGGGCCGGCCGGCGACGAGGTCGCGGATGGCCTGCTGGCGCAGCTGCTTCATCACCTCCATCGATCGACCAGCCTACCCTCCGTCAGCGCAGCAGCAGCCAGGCCACGACCAGCGCGGCGAAGCCGACCCGGTAGGCGATGAAGATCGAGGTCGAGTGGAGGCGCAGGTAGGCCAGCAGCGCCGACACGGCCGCCAGGCCCGCGACCGCCGAGGCGATCATGCCCACCAGCAGCACCACCGGCTCGAAGGTGCCCGCCTCACCGGTCAGGAAGAGACGCGCCTTCCAGAGGCCGGCGCCGGCGATGATGGGCACGCCCATCAGGAAGCTGAAGCGCGCCGCCGCGGCGCGCTCGAGGCCGAGGAAGAGCCCCGCAGCGATGGTCGTGCCCGAGCGGCTCATGCCCGGGAAGAGCGCCAGCGCCTGGGCCGCGCCGATGACCACGGCATCACGCAGCGTCAGCCGGTCCAGCTGGCGGGTGCGCGAACCGCGGCGTTCGGCCAGCCAGAGCAGGGCCGCGCCGGTGACGAGCAACAGCGCCACCAGCGCCAGGCGTTCGCGGAAGGCGGTGTCGAAGAAGGACTCGAAGGCGGCGCCGATGGCGGCCGCAGGCAGCATCGTCACGAAGATGAGCCAGGCCAGCCTCCGGTCGGGATCGCCGCCGATGCGCCGCTCGGCGAGCGAAGCCAGCCAGGCCCGTAACAGGCGCAGCAGGTCGCGCCAGAAGAAGAGCATCAGCGCCGCCAGCGTGCCCAGGTGGAGCATCACGTCGAAGCCGGCGCTATTGATGAAAGGGTCGTCCCAGCCCAGCAGCCGCGGCAGCAGGATGAGATGCGCCGAGGAGGAGATGGGCAGGAACTCGGTCAGGCCCTGGACGATGCCGATGACCGCGGCCTGGAAGATGGCGTCCATGGCTGGGTGGTGGCCGGCGACCCGGGGCGGGGCGCCGGCCGCTCCGCCGTCCTAGCGGATGAAGAGCGGGGCGAGCACCAGGGTGATCGTCGCCAGCAGCTTGACCAGCACGTGCAGCGACGGCCCGGCGGTGTCCTTGAACGGGTCGCCCACGGTGTCGCCCACGACCGCCGCGGCGTGCGCGTCGGTGCGCTTGCCGATGACGTTGCCCTGGTCGTCCTTGAGGTGGCCCGACTCGATGTACTTCTTGGCGTTGTCCCAGGCGCCGCCGCCGTTGTTGAGCACCGTCGCCAGCAGCACGCCGGAGATGGTGCCGACCATGAGCAGGCCGGCCACGGCCTCGTGGCCGAGGAGCAGGCCGACGATGATCGGCGTGGCCACGGCCACCACGCCCGGCAGGACCATCTCCTTGAGCGCGGCACGCGTGGTGATGTCCACGACGCGCGCGTAGTCCGGGCGCTGGGTGTAGTCCATGATGCCGGGCATCTCGCGGAACTGGCGGCGCACCTCGACGATGATCGACTGGGCCGTCTTGCCCACGGCCCGGATGGCCAGCGAGCTGAAGAAGTACACGAGCATCGCGCCGATGAGGGCGGCGATGAACACGTTCACGTTGGCGAGGTCGACCGACTCGAGGAGCGTGCCCGCTGCGCGGGTGCCCGCCTCGATCTGGTTGGTCAGGATCAGGTTGACCTTGTCGATGTAGGCGCTGAACAACAGGAAGGCGGCCAGCGAGGCTGACGCGATGGCGTAGCCCTTGGTCAGCGCCTTGGTCGTGTTGCCGACCGCGTCGAGCGAGTCGGTGATGTGCCGCGTCTCTTCGGGAGCGCCCGACATCTCCGCGATAC
>DASSPM010000149.1:0-31226 GCA_035699625.1 Candidatus Limnocylindrales bacterium
GTGTCGATCGCGAGCAGCGGTCCCGGCGCGCTCATCGGCGCGCGGCCCCGGCAGCCTCCAGGTAGGCGGCGTAGCGCGGCGAGGCGGCCTCCAGGGTCACCCGGCGCTGGTCGCCGCCCAGCGGCTCGAGGCGCACCACGAGGCGCTCCGGGTCGATCGCCGCATCGAGCCGTTCGGCCCACTCGATGAGCGTGACGCCGTCCGCCTGCCGCTCGTCGAAGAGGCCACCCGCGAGCACCTCCTCGGCGCCCGCCAACCGGTAGAGGTCAAGGTGGAAGAGCGGCAGCCGGCCGGCGTACTCGGCCATCAGCGTGAAGCTCGGGCTGTTGACGACCTCGCTCACGCCGAGGCCGGCCGCGAAGCCCTTGGCGAACTGGGTCTTGCCGGCGCCCAGGGGCCCGACCAGCGCCAGCCGGTCACCCGGCCGGGCCACGCCGGCGAGGCGGCCGCCGAGCTCGCGCGTCTCCTCCGCGCTGTGCGTGGTGAGGGCGACCGAGCGCGGCGTCGCGGGAGCGATCATGTGACCGAGCTTACCCGAAGC
The DNA here is from genome assembly GCA_035699625.1 of Candidatus Limnocylindrales bacterium. Taxonomy (GTDB): domain Bacteria; phylum Chloroflexota; class Limnocylindria; order Limnocylindrales; family CSP1-4; genus DASSPM01. Next base: position 542 of record DASSPM010000149.1, read on the forward strand.
GACGCAGCCGGCGGGCTACCCGAAGCGCTCGAGATCCGACAGTGGCAGGGCCACGCGCAGCGCCGGTCGGCCGGGGCCGTCCGCAGCGAGGGCGACCAGCGCCGCGTGCTGGCGGGCGCCGGCGGGGAGGCGCCGCCGGCCGAGCAGGGCCAGCAGCCTTCCCTCGCGACCGGCGAGCTCGCCCGCCGCCACCCGGATGGTTTCCGGCTCCGGGGCGGGCAGGGGCGCCGTGGGCTCCAGGACGAGCAGTGCCGGGTCGCCCACGATGGCCACCTGGTGGCCCTCGGCGGCCAGCAGCGCCCGCCACAGGACACCGGGGATGGGCCGCTTGCCGAAACCGTCGAGGACGAGCAGGCCGAAGGGCAGGCCGGTGTGCAGACCGGCCCGCTGGCGGGCCTCGGAGGCGACGAAGGCCTTCAGATCGCGGCCCACCACGCCGCCGACGACGAGGCCGCGCACACCCATCGCCCGGGCGCGGCTGATGGCCTCGACGTCGATGCGCGCGCCGGCGACCAGGATGGCGCCCTCGCTGGCCACGTCGAGGGCGGAGGCCGGCAGCTCGGCGTCGGGCCGCTCGACGGCGACGACCAGCCGGCCGGAGCTGGCGGCCCCGGCGGCGAACGCGCCGGGCAGACCCGTTCCGTCGGCGCGCAGCACGAGCGCCACGCGGTCCACCGACTCGACCGTGCCGGCGAACGGGGCCGGGAAGACGTCGCTGTGGCGGCCGACCGCGACGAGCAGCCGGCGCCCCGGGGCGAGGTAGAGGACGCGACCCGGGCCCTCGGTGCGGGTACCGCGACGGACGCCTCCAGGGGCGACCTGGTCGGGCTCGACCGTATCCCCGGGGGATGGCTCGGGTAGGCCGAGGGGCAGGCGGCGCTCGACGGCGGCGGCGTCGCGCAGCCGCTCCAGGAGTGGCTCGCCGAGCACGACATGGTCGCCCGCGGCGACGAGCGGCCGATCGCCCGGGCGGAGCCGGAACCGGCAGGCCGGCTGCGCCACGCTGAGTGGGCGCAGCGGCACGGGCGCGAGGTCGTCGGTCGGCACGGTCTGCGTGGCGGGACTCATCCGTCGATCACCGGCCAGAGTGGCCGCTGCCAGGCGTCGAGCAGCTCGCGCCGCCGCTCGGCGCGCTCGGGGAGGCGCAGCGGCACGTCGCGCGTGTCGACCAGCAGGCCGCACAGGCCGCCCACCACGTGGAGCGCGATGCGACGCGCGCGCACGCCGAGCCAGACTCCCTCGCGCGTCTCCAGCTCGACCGTGGCAGCCAGGCCGGGTGGCAGGTCGATGAGCTGGATGGCCCCCGGCACCAGCTCCAGCTCGCTGGTCGAACCGTCGCTCGATACACGCAGCGTGCCGGCGTGACGGCCCTGGCGCAGGCCGGCGGCGACGACCGCGCTGCCGAGGGGCACCAGGGCGTCCTCCAAGAGGTCGGCCAGCAGCCGCCGGCGGTCGCGCTCGCTGGCCAGCGTACCCAGCGGCCCGAGGAGCCGCGCATGGTCGTGGTAGAGGCCGATGCCGCCGGGGCGCCGGAGCGTGTCCACCAGGGCCAGCCCGACCGCCGGCGGTGGTGCCACGTCGAAAGCGCCGCCGCTGGCGATGAGCACGTCGGCGGCCTTGTCGCCGGGCCGGCCATCGGCCTCGTCCGCGAGCTGCCAGGCGGCATCGAGGCGCGCCAGCGCAGCACGGGCCGCGGCGAGTCGAAGGCGGGCGCCGTCGCCGCTGGCGTCCCGCCAGGGCGCGAGACGCAGGTTGCGCACCCGGTCGCGCAGGGCGCTGAGATCGCCCGGCACGGGCGACCAGCGCAGCACGTCGTCGACATGGTGGTCGTCGTCCGGGGCACCGTCCGGCACGAGCGCGCCGTCGGCGCGCACCAGGCGTGCGCGGAGACCGTCGGCGGTGGCGAGCACGCGCATGCCGCCCGAGCGACCCACGTCCACCCCTTCGACGCGCCGTTCGAGAAGGGCCGCCAACGAGACGACCGAGTGGGCGAAGCCCTGCCGGCCGTCGCTGCTGGGCGCGCCGTCGAGGCCGGGCGGCAGGCGCCGCGCGGCGACCTGCTCGAGGAGCTCGCCGAGCGGGCTCGGCTCGGCCGCGGGCCGGCCGTCCGGCGCCGGCCCGAGGAGCACCCGCTGCGCGGGCAGCAGGTCGGTCAGCGAGGCGGCACCGCCGGCCAGGAGGCAGAGCAAGTCGTCGCGCTCGCCGATGGCAGCCGCCACCAGGGCGCCCAGGTCGGAGAGGCGCTCGCGCTCGTCCACCGCCGGTGGATCGCCCGCGGCTACTGCCACCAGGTCCAGGTCCGGCTGCAGCAGCAGCGTGCTGGCGTCCAGCGCGTCGGTGCGCTCGGGGCTGATGCGACCAGCGATCTCCCAGCCGGCGTTCGCGGCCGCCGTCTCGAGGGCGGCCAGCCGACGCTCCGTGACGGCCGCGAGTACGATCCGGCCGGGAGCATGGGTGAGGCACTCCAGGCGCGCCCACTCGCGCCAGTCGTCGGCACCGTCGAGCAGCTCCGGGGCGGCGCCGCGCACCGTCTCCACGAGGGAGCCGAGCAGCGATTCCACGTCCATGCCGGTCGGCACCGCCAGCGACGCGAGCAGCCGGAAGCGGCCCTCGACGCGCGCCAGCAGGGAGGCGGCCGTGGTGGCCGTGCCGCGATCCAGGGTGAAGAAGGCGAGCGGTCCGTCGGTCATGCGCTCAACCCGTCGCGCAGCGTCGGAGGTTGCCCGAGGGCCCGTCCGCGGCGGGCATCATCGGGCTGTCAAGCGTCCCAGTGGGCCTCGTCGTCCAGCTCTTCGAGGCGCTCGATGAGGCGCTCGATGCCGGCCTCGTCGGCCAGCAGCAGCTGCACCCCGTCGAGGTCGCCGCTGAAGACCCCACGGAGCACAGGGTCGAAGAAGAGCATCGCCTGGCTGCCCAGCGGGCGATAGGGTCGGCTCGCCTCGAGGAACATGACCGCCGGTCCGATCAACCCGCGCAGGTGGATCTCGCGCGCGACCGACTCGACCAGCTCGTCGCGCAGCTCCTCCGGCTCGATGGGGAAGAGCTCGCTCACGCCGGGCCGCTCCCGGCCGGCAGATGGGCGGCCACCTCGAGGCCGGGCGCCGCGGGCGCCACGGTGAACCGCGCCAGCGCCGCCTCGAAGGCGCTGTACGCCTCCGACCCGCGCAGGGCGAAGACGATCTGCCGCAGCGTCCCTGGCTGCACCAGCTCGTCGTGAACGGTGCGCACCACGATGTCGGCCGCGTCGCGCAGCGGGAAGCCGCCCACGCCGGTGCCGAGCGCCGGGATGGCCACCGACTCACAGCCGAGTCGGCGGGCCTGCTCCAGGGCAGCGCGGGTGGCAGCTTCGATGGCCTCAGCGCTCGTGCGCCGGTCCGGGCCGAGGGTGACGGCGTGGATGACGTAGCGCACCGCCAGCGTCCCGGCATGGGTCACCACGGCGCTGCCCAGCGGTACCGGGCCCTGGCGCACGGCATCGAACTCAATCTCGTCGCCCGCGCGGCGCTTGATGGCGGCGGCCACGCCCGTGGCCATCCAGAGCGACGTCGAGGCGGGGTTGACGATGGCGTCGACCTCGAGGTCGCAGATGTCGCCGTGCCAGAGCTGTACGTCAGTCATGGTGCCCCGGCGCATCGCGCGGCGCCAGGGTCTCGCCCTCCAGGGTCCGCAGACCGGTCGGTCCGGGGCGGCCATGGTACACCCGGGGTACCCGGTATGCCATGGTCGCCAGGACTTCCCAGGAGATCGTGGTGCGGAGGCGCGCCAGCTCGGTGGCGGTGATCCGGTCGTCGCCCTGCGCCCCCAGGAGCACGAACTCGTCGTCCGCGTGCACGCCCGGCACGTCGGTCACGTCGGCTATCACGGCGTCCATGGCCACGCTGCCCACGAGGGGTACGCGGCGCCCGCGCACGAGGGCCACGGCGCCGGGCGAGCTGGCGCGTGGCCAGCCGTCGCCGTAGCCGATGGGCAGCGTCGCCACGAGCGAGGGACGCGGCGCCCGCCACAGCCCGCCATAGCCGACGGGCTCGCCGCTGGCCAGGCGCTCGATCCGCAGGGCGCGCGCCTTGAGCGTCATCGCCGGCCGCAGCCGAGCCTGTGCCGCGAGCGCCGCGGGCGCCACCGGCAGGCCGTCGGCCAGCTCGCCGTAGAGCGCCAGGCCGGGTCGCACGCGCTCCCAGGCGGGCGCGCTGGCGGCGAAGAGGCCGCCACTCGCGGCGAGGTGCCGCTCGCCCGGGTCGATGCCCACCGCCCGGATGGCGTCCAGGGCCTGCTCGAGCCGCCCCACCTGCTCGGCCGAAGCCTCGGCGTCCTCCGCCCGCGCCAGGTGCGACCAGGTCCCGGCGAGACGCGCGCCCGCGGCCCGGATGCGCCCTGCGGCCGCGGCGGCACGCTCGGGCCGGATGCCGCCGCGGGCCAGCCCGGTCTCGATCTCGAGGTGCAAGACGAGGCCCCCACCGGCCCCCGCAGCCCCGCCGGCCCCGCCGGCCCCACCAGGCCTACCGGCCGCTTCGCCGCGCGGCGCAGACGCCGACAGCGTCCGCTCCAGGCCGGGCTCATCGGCGGCCACGAGCTCGATACCCGCGGCCATGGCGCGCGGCGCCTGCTCCGGCGGCACGGCGAAGAGGACGAGGAGCCGGCTGTCGATGCCGGCGCGACGCAGGGCGAGCGCCTCGTCCAGCGTGGCCACCGCAAGCAGGTCGGCGCCCGCCGCGGCGAAGGTGCGTGCCGTGACCTCGAGACCATGGCCGTAGCCGTCGGCCTTGACCACGGCCGCGACGCGTGCGTCCGGGCCCGCCAGGTCGGCCACCGCGCGCAGGTTGCCGGCCAGGGCCTGGGTGTCGATCTCCAGCCAGGCCGGCCGCGGCAGGGCCGGCAAGCCCACGGCCGCCAGGCGATCCTCGATGCGCACCGCGGCAGCGTCAGCCGGCCGTCGGGCCGACGCGGAAGCCGAGGCGCCGCTCGGCACCGAGCTGGTCGCGCAGGCGCGACAGGCGGCGGCGGGCGCGGGCCACCTCGTCGGGCAGGTCCGACGCGAGCAGGCCGGCGTCGCCCATGCGCTCGCGCACGGCCTCGCCGGCCACGCCGTGCAGGTAGACGCCGAGACAGCACGCCTCGAAGACGTCGAGGCCCTGCGCCAGCAGGCTGCCGATGGTGCCCGAGAGGACGTCGCCCGTGCCGGCACTGGCCAGCGCGGGGTTCTCGAAGGGCGCCTGCGCCAGGCGCCCGTCGGGCGCGGCCACGACCGTCCGGGCGCCCTTCAGCACCACCACCTGACGCCAGGCCCGGGCGGCCGCCCCGGCGGCTTCCGCGCGCGCCTGATCGTCGCCGGCCAGGTCGACGCCCTCGATGGCCTCGCCGTCGGCGGCGCCGGTGCGCAGCCGGGCGAACTCGCCGACGTGCGGCGTCAGCGCGCAGGGCCGCGGCGCGCGCTGCCACCCGTCGGGCAGCGTTGACAGCGAGTTGAGCGCTTCGGCGTCGAGCAGGGCGGGGGCCAGGTGCTCCCTCGCACCCGGCGCGAGCAGTGCGCCGACGAGCTCGACCGTGGCCAGGCCGGGCCGCAGCCCGGGGCCCACCACGAGCGCGTCGTGATCGGTGTCCAGGATGCGCTCGAGCGCTGCCTCCGGGTCGACCTCGCCGTCTACCTCCGTCTCGGGCAGGCCCATGGTGATCACCTCGGGCACCCGGCCGGCGACGAGGGGCTGGAGCGAGGCGGGCACGGCGAGCCGGACCAGGCCGGCGCCGGCACGCGCCGCGGCGAGGGCCGCCAGGAGGGCCGCGCCCAGGAAGTCGAGCGAGCCCGCCACGAGCAGCAGCTTGCCGTGGCTGCCCTTGTGGTCGCGGGCGCCGCGGAGGGGCAGGAGGCGCGCACAGGCCGCGTCGTCGAGGGCCGTGACGCCGGGCGGCAGCGCGCTCGCCTCAGCCACCCGCTCCGCTCCCCTCCCCCTCGTCGGCCCCAGGCGACGGCGCGCGCGTCGAGGCGTCGAGTCCGCGCAGCCGCTCGATGCGGGCAAGGATGCGCGCCTCGCGTTCGTCCAGCCGGCTCTCGATGTCGGGCGGGAAGACGTAGCGGCCACCGGCGGTGCGCACGCCGAAGGCGATGGCCACGGCGTACTCACGCTCATGGCTGATGGAGACGGCCACCCGACCGAGGCCGAGCTGGTCGGCACGGCGCAACGCCCGGCCCGAGAGGCGCACCGCCGGCTGGCCGGTGGGCAGGCGCACGATCTCGATGTCGCGCCAGCCGACGCCGCGCACGCCCAGCCCGAGCACCTTGCTGACGGCCTCCTTGGCCGCCCAGCGGCCGGCGAAGGTCTCGGGGCGGTCCCGCACGTAGGCCTGCTCGTGCTCGGTCAGCACGCGGCGCGAGAAGCGCCGGCCGTGCCGCTCCAGGGCGGCGCGGATCCGCTCGACCTTGATGATGTCGATGCCGAGCTCGGACGTGCCCTCCGGGACGGGCGGGCCGCCGCTCACGCAGCGCTACTCGACGGTGACCGACTTGGCCAGGTTGCGCGGCTGGTCGACGTCGGTGCCGCGCGCCACCGCGGTGTGATAGGCGAAGAGCTGGAGCGGCACGATGGCCAGCACGGGGCTGAGCGCCTCGATGGTCTCGGGCACCCAGAGGATGTCGTCGGCGATCTCGCGCATCGCCTCGTCGCCCTCGGTGGCCACGGCCAGCACGCGCGCGTCGCGGGCACGGCCCTCCATGATGTTGCTGACCAGCTTCTCCTGGACCGAGGAGCGCGTGGCCACGGCCACCAGCGGCACCTCCGCGTCGAGCAGTGAGATGGGTCCGTGCTTCAGCTCGCCCGCGGCGTAGCCCTCGGCGTGCACGTAGCTGACTTCCTTGAGCTTGAGCGCCCCCTCGAGCGCCACGGGATAGCCCACGCCACGGCCGACGAACATGAAGCCGCGCGAGTTGACGTAGCGTCTGGCGAGGGCGCGCGCCGGGCTGGCCAGCTCGATGGCCCGCTCGACCTGGTCGGGCAGGCGGCGCAGGGCGGCCACCAGCTCCTTCTCGAAGGCCGGCTCGAGCCGGCCGCGCTGCTTGGCCAGCGCCGCCCCGAGCAGGACCAGCGTGGTCACCTGGGTGACGAAGGTCTTGGTCGCGACCACGGCGATCTCCGGGCCGGCCTGGAGGAAGACGACGGCATCGGCATCGCGCGTGATGGCCGAGCCGACGGTGTTGGTGACGGCCACGATGGGACAGCCCTGTTCGCGCGCGTAGCGCGCCGGGGCGATGGTGTCGGCCGTCTCGCCCGACTGGGTCACGGCGATGACCAGCGTTCGCTCGTCCAGCGGCGGCGGGCTATAGCGGAACTCCGAGCCGACGTTGTTGCGGGCCGGGATGCCCAGCCAGTCCTGGAAGAGGTAGCTGCCGACCATGGAGGCGTAGTTGGCGCTGCCGCAGGCGACGAACTCGACGCGCTCGATCATCTCGAGGCGCTCGACGAGCGGCTCCAGCTCCTCCACCACGACGCTGTCGTGGACGACGCGGCCGGTGACGGCGGCGCGCACGGCCTGCGGCTGCTCGTGCATCTCCTTGAGCATGAAGTGCGGGTAGCCGCCCTTCTCGGCCGCCTCGATGGACCAGTCGATGGTGTGCACGGCGCGTTCGCGCGGCGAGCCGTCGAGGGCGGTGATGGTCACGCCCTGCGGGGTCAGGTCCGCCACGTCGCCCTCCTCCAGGAAGACGACGCGCTTGGTGTGGGCCAGGATGGCCGGCACGTCCGAGGCCAGGAACGACTCGCCGTCGCCCAAGCCGACGATGAGGGGCACGTTCATGCGCGCCCCGACCAGCCGGCCGTGCTCGTTCTTGTGCATGACGGCCACGGCGTAGGCCCCATGGGCCTGGCCCAGCGCCTCGCGCACCGCCGCCGCCAGGTCTCCCCGGTAGGCCTCCTCGACCAGGTGGGCCAGGGCCTCGGTGTCCGTCTCCGAGCTGAAGCGGTGCTCGCGCCGGGCGAGGCCCTCGCGCAGCTCGCGGAAGTTCTCGATGATGCCGTTGTGGATGACCGTCACGTCGCCGGTGCAGTCGACGTGCGGGTGCGCGTTGAGGTCGTTGGGGCGGCCGTGTGTCGCCCAGCGCGTGTGCGCCAGGCCCACCGCGGCGGAGGGCGTCGCGTCGGCCAGCGCGGTCTGCAGGTTCTCCAGCTTGCCGGCGCGCTTCTCGACGAAGACGTCGCCGTCGCTCGTGACCAGGGCGATGCCGGCCGAGTCATAGCCGCGGTACTCGAGCCTGGCCAACCCTTCGAGCAGGATGGGCGCCGCTTCGCGCGGACCGGTGTAGCCGACGATGCCGCACATGCCTGGTGGGAACCTCCCGGACTGCCGCCCTGACGGCGAGCGGCTAGTTTAGCCGCTCCCCTGCGAGGGTCGCGAGCGCATCGGCCAGCGCGCCGACCCGCTCGGCGTCCTCGCCCTCGACCATGATGCGCAGCGCCGCCTCCGTGCCCGACGGTCGGACGATGATCCGGCCCCGCCCGTCGAGCTCACGCTCGGCGTCCGCGACGGCCGCCGCGAGGCGCGCGTCCGCATCCCACTGCTCCTTGTGACGGACGGGCACGGCCCGCTGCTGCTGCGGGTAGAGGGGCACGCGCGCGGCGAGCTCGGAGAGCGGCCGCCCGCTGCGGGCCATGATGGCCAGCACCTCGAGGGCGGTGACGATGCCGTCGCCGCTCAGGGCGTGCTCGGCGACGATGACGTGCCCGCTCTTCTCGCCGCCCAGACCGGCGCCCGAGACGAGCATGGCATCCAGGATGTACTTGTCGCCCACGGGCGTGCGCACGACGCGGCCGCCGGCCTCCTCGATGGCCCGCGCCAGGCCGCCGTTGGAGAGGACGCTGACGACGACCGTGCGCGCGGCCAGCGCGTCGCGCTCGAGGCGGTCGAGCGCGATGAGGCCGATCAGCCGGTCGCCATCGACGACCTGGCCGCGCTCATCGATGGCCACGCACCGATCGGCGTCACCGTCGAGCGCGAAGCCGACGCCGGCGCCGTCCCGGGCGACGCATGCCGCGAGCGCCGCCGGCGCCGTGGCCCCGCAATCGAGGTTGATGTTGACCCCATCCGGCTCGTTGAAGTGGACGCTCACCTGCGCCCCGGTGGCGGCCAGGATCTCGGGCGCCACGACACCGCCCGAGCCGTGGGCGCAGTCGAGCGCCACGACCAGCCGGCTCTGGAAGGCGCGTGCCAGTCCGAGGCGATGCTCCCGGTAGCGGTCGAGCAGGGCCCGCCCATCGACCTCACGGCCGAGCCCGGCGTTGGTCGGACCGGCGAACTCGTCCGCGCGCCAGATGAGCGCGTCCAGCTCATCCTCCAGGGCATCGTCGAGCTTGACGCCGCGCGCGTCGAGCACCTTGAGCCCGTTGTCGTCGGCGGGATTGTGCGAGGCGGAGACCATGATGCCGGCGGCGAAGCCACCACTGGCCGCGATATGCGCCAGGGCCGGGGTCGGCAGCACGCCCGTGCGGTGGACGTCGCAGCCCATGGAGGTCGCGCCTGCCACGATGGCCGCGGCCAGCATGTCGCCGGAGCGGCGCGTGTCCTGGCCCACCACCAGGGCGCCGCCCGCCTCGGCCAGCCGGCGTGCCGTGGCGCGCCCCAGGGCATAGGCGAGGGTCGGCTTGAGGTCGACGTTGGCCCGGCCGCGGATGCCGTCCGTACCGAAGAGTCGGGCCATCAGGGCGCGGGGCTCGCGGGCGCCGGCGTGGCCGTGGCAGGCTGGCTGACGGTGACCGTGATGCGTGCCGGCGCGATGGTCTCGATGGTCGTCTCGGCCGCCGACCGGACACGGACGGGGACCTGGTGGCGGCCGGGACCGAGACCGGAGACGTCGACGGTCGCCGTGAGCGTCCTGCCATCGACGGCATAGAGCCGCGGCAACAGCCCGCCGAGCGTGACCAGCACGCTCGGCGTGGAGAGCGAGTAGGCCAGGCTCGAGCGCGCGCCCGTGACGCCGATGCCGACCTCGAAGGTACGCGACCCGGTGCGCGCGGCGATGGTCACGCTGACGGTCACGCGGCTCGGGCCGAGCACCAGCAGCCCCGCGGGCGGGCGCAGGTCCACGGCCGTCTCGAAGGTGGCCGCCCGCCCCGTCACCGGCAGCGGACCTGCCTGGATGGTGGTCAGCCCGGCCAGCGCCTCCTGGCTGCCGCTCACCGTCACCACGGCCGGCGTGACCACGACGCCGCGCAGCTCGTAGCCTTCGGCGACGGCGCCCTGGAGGGCGACGCTTACCGGTACCGTGCGTGTCAGGGCCTGGCTCGAGACCTGGATGCGCACGCGGACCCGATCGGGCTCCATGTCCACGGAGCCGACCGGCTCGCCGCGTTCGTCCACCGCCACCAGGTCCGCCTCCCGGTCGACATTGATGGCGCTGGGGTCGATGGTCACCGTGGCTACGACGGCGCTGACCCGCTCGACGATGGAGCTCGCGCCGCGCACACGGACCTCATCGACCGAGAGGACGGGCTCGGCCACGGTCAGGCCGGCCGGGATGGCACCCTCCTCGACGCGCACGGGCACCGTGCGCGAGACGATGGGGTCGAGACGCACGGTCACGGCGCGCGGCTCGAAGTCGATGACGCGGACCCGGTCGTCGAGCGGCGTCACGCTCACCGGCACCGTCGCCGGCATGCCGCCTGCGGCCGGACTCACGCCGGCCAGGTCCACGACGGCGCGGAAGTCGTCGCTCGAGATGCGCGCCGCCACGTCCGCGGGAGCGTAGAAGCGGATGCTCGTCACGTCCGGCAGCGCCTCCAGCAGGAAGGCGCCGGCCGGCTGCCGCAGGGGCTCGATGGGCACCCGCACCGGCAGCAGGCGTGCGTTCTGCGACACGACCAGGCCGGCATAGAGGAAGACCGCCAGCAGGAGGGCGCCGAGCTTGAGGGGCCAGTTCCGGACCAGGAACCGGAGGGCCCGCCGGATGCCCGCCACTCAGCCGCGCTCGCCGGTCGGCGCGGTCGCGCCGGGGCGGGCGACGCCGGCCGACGCCGTCGGCGCCGTGCCCGTCGTTGCCGCGGGCGTCGTCGCCGGCCGGACCGGGACCGGCTGGCTCGTGCCTCGGCCGTCATCGCCGGGCAACGACTCCCCGGCCACGCTGCGCGCCATGGCGTCGCGCGGGCGAGCCGCCGCCGTGCGGCCCCGGACGCGACGTCGACCGCGCAGGGCGGCGCCGGGCAGGCCGGCGCGCGTGGTGCCGCCCGGTCGGAGCAGACCCACCAGGGCCGTGCGCAGCCGCTCCTCGTCGCTGATACGCAGGCGCCGCGCGCGCTCCACGAGGCTGACCGCGCCGGTCTCTTCGCTGACCACGATGGCCACCGCGTCGGTCTGCTCGGTGATGCTCATCGCGGCACGGTGACGGGTCCCGAATCGCTCGCCCTGGTAGGTCGTCTCCGACAGCTCGAAGACGACGCCCGCGGCCAGGATGCGCTCTCCGTGCACGATGACGGCACCGTCGTGCAGCGGCGCACGCGGCGTGAAGATGGTGCGCAGCAGCTCGGCCGACAGGTCAGCATGGAGCAGCACGCCTTTCTCGGCCTCGTCATCCAGGCCGGTCTCGCGCTGCAGCACGATGAGCGCGCCGCGGCGTTCGGCAGCCAGCAGGAAGGCGGCCCGCGCGACCTCGCCGGCGATGCGCTCGGCGACGTCGCTGGCGGCCGGCGAGAAGAGCCAGCCGAGGGAGCCGACGCGCCCGATGCGCTCGAGCGCCCGGCGCAGGTCGGGCTGGAAGATGACCACCAGGGCCAGCAGTCCGACGACCGCGCCGGTCTGCAGGATCTGCGTCAGCAGCAGCAGCCCGAAGAACTGGGCCGCGACGTAGATGCCGTAGAGGATGGTCACGCCGATGACCAGGCGGACGGCGCGTGTGCCCCGGATGAGGCTGAAGACGCCGTAGATGAGGAGGGCCGTGAGGGCGATGTCGACCACTGCCGCCGGCCCGATCTCGAGGCCCTGGAGCAAGCCGATCAGCTGGTCCATCCTCGGCCGATTCTACCCGGCGGCCAGGCCGTCGCCGGCGCCCTCATCCGCTGCGCCCGCCAGCTGCGCCAGCGCCGGTTCAAGAGCGACCTGCTCGGCCGCCAGCCGTCCGATCTCCAGGCGTGTCTCGTCGCGGCCCTCGATGATCGCCAACCGGTCGAGAAGCGCCAGCTTCTCGACCGCCGGACCGCCCCAGCCACGGGCCAGGTAGAGGCGAGCCATGGCCAGATGGACGGCGGCCGAGCCCGGATCGAGCCGGAGGGCTGCCTGGAGGGCATCGAGCGCGGCGTCGGGAGCGTCGGCCGAGGCGTACGCCTCGGCTGCAGCCACGAGCGCGGCGAGCGCAGCAGCCTCGTCGCCCTCGACCAGCGCCTCCTCGGCAGCGGCGAGGAGCGCTTCGCCGTCGGCCGGCTGCGCCTCGGCGGCGGACGACCCCTCGGCGGCCGGGGACTCCTCTTCCGCCGGCGAGGCCTCGGCCGCGGCCGGCTCTTCGGCCACGGTGTCGGTCGTCTCCTCGAGCGCTGGCTCGACCGCGAGCGTGGCCGTGTCGGCGTCCAGCGGAGCCACCGACGACGCATCGGCCGCGGGTTCGGCCGGTCCCCTGTCGGCCTCCGCAGGCGTAACCGGCGCCGTCGGGGCCGGGGCCACCTCGACGCCCAGCTGCGCGGCCAGCCGTTCGGCCCGCCGGCGCCGGCGTTTCGTCTCCTTGAGCGCCAGGGCCCGCTGCAGCACGGCCAGCGCCTCCGGCACTCGCTCGGTCTCCGCGAGCACCGACGCCAGCCGCTCCAGGACCTCGGCAGCCTCTCCCGTCCGCCCCGCGGCCTGGAGGGCCTCGGCGCGCCCGGTCAGGGCACCCTCGTCGCGCGGCGCCCGCCCGAGGGCGCGCGAGTAGGCCGCCAGGGCCTCCTCGACGCGCCCGAGACGCAGCAGCACCCCACCCTGGCTGGCGTGCGGCAGCGGGCGCTCGTCGGCGATCTCGGCGGCGCGCCGGTAGTGCGCCAGGGCCTCGTCCAGCCGGCCCCGCAGGACCGACACGTGGCCCGCCTTGAGCGCTTCCTTGTAGTGCTCGAAGATCGGGTCGCTCATGCCATGCTCCCCAGCGTGCCTGCCCGGGCGCTGTCCTCCTCAGGGTACGGCATCGCGGCGCACGGCTGGCGCGAGGCGAAGAAGCCGCCTCCGTTGCGGGACGGCCGAAGCGGCGCGGGACGCCGCGACGACACCGTGCGGCACGAGAGAGGCCCCCCGCCGGTCGGACGGGGGGCCTGGTCGGTCAGGAGCGACTGCCGGCTGAACCGGCTGCCGGTCAGCGCTTGGTGTACTGCGGCGCCTTGCGGGCGCGCTTGAGGCCGTACTTCTTGCGCTCCTTCATGCGCGGATCGCGGCTCAGCAGCCCGGCCTGGCGCAGTGGCAGGCGCGCCTCGGGATCCGACTGCAGCAGGGCGCGGGCGATGCCGTGCCGGATGGCGCCGGCCTGCCCGTGATAGCCGCCGCCCTCGACCTTGACCATGGCGTTGTAGCGGCCCTCCGTTCCGGTGACCCGGAAAGGCATCAGGATCTCGGTCGGGCTGACGGCATTGCCGAAGTGCTCTTCCAGCGAGCGGCCGTTGATGACGATCTCGCCTTCGCCGCCGATGAGGCGGACGCGGGCGATGCTCGTCTTGCGGCGGCCGGTGCCGTAGAAGAAGGCGGTGCTGGTGCTCATGATGTCCTCGGGCTCAGGCCAGCGGCTCGGGCCGCTGCGCGGAGTGGGGATGCTCGGGACCGGCGTAGACCTTCAGCTTGCGCAGCTGCTGGGCACCCAGCCGGTTGCGCGGCAGCATGCCCTTCACGGCTCGCCGGATGGCCTCCTCGGGCCGCCGCGCGAGGAGCTGGCCGAGGGTCTCCTGCTTCAGACCCTGCGGATAGCCGCTGTGGCGGATGTAGAGCTTCGTTTCGAGCTTGTCGCTGCTGACCGCGATCTTGCCCGCATTGAGCACGATGACGTGGTCGCCCATGTCCATGTTGGTGGCGTAGGTCGGCTTGTGCTTGCCCTCGAGGACGTGCGCGATGCGCGACGCCAGGCGGCCCAGCGTCTGGCCCGTCGCGTCCACGACGAACCAGCGTCGCTCGATGTCGCTCTGCCGTGGCGCGTATGTCTTGGTCGTCGTCATGTCCTTCCGTTCCTCGAGCGCATCGGCCGGCCCATCCGGACCTGCCGCAGGCAGAGCCCCTTGGCCGGCGCCACCTCCCCCTGGAAGGCACGTCCCGGCGCCCGGAGCGCCGCCAGGATGTCGTCTGCGGTCGCTTCTCCCCGCCCGACGCGGAGGAGCGCGGCCACGATGCTCCTGACCATCTGGCGCAGGAAGGCGTCGCCGGTCACATCGATGGTGACCGTCCGGCCCTGCCTGCGGACCCGGACCCGGTGAAGGGTCCGGATCGGTTGTCGATCCGCCCCGCCGTAGGCCGAGAAGTCGTGCCTGCCGACGAGGTGCTCCGCCGCCTCGGCCATGGCCGCGACGTCGAGGCGTTCCCGCACCCCGAGCGCCTGTCGCTCGCGGAGCGGGCTGCGCGGCCCGTTCCAGACGGTGTAGCGGTACTCGCGGTACCGCGCCGCATGCCGCGGGTGCCAGCTCGACTCGACACGCCTCAGCGCGCCGATGGCCACGTCGTCCGGCAGGAGCGCATCAAGCGCCCGCGCCAGCCGGCGCGCCGGGAGCGTGCCCCGGTAGGTGAAGGCGATCACCTGCCCGGTGGCGTGGACCCCGGCATCGGTCCGTCCGGCGGCCACGACGCGCACCCGGCTCCCGCCGGAGAGACGCGCCAGCGCCGCCTCGAGCTCACCCTGCACGGTCCGCTGCCCAGGCTGTGCCTGGAAACCGGCGAAATCCGTGCCGTCGTATTCGACCCGTGCCCGGTAGCGCACGGGCCCGCCCTCTCGGGCGGGTCTCGATCGGTCCGTCGCACCGCCGGTCGGCGCGACGCTCACCTCGTGCGGGTCAGACGAGCTCGATCTGGACGATCGGGGCCGCGTCTCCCGGCCGCGGGCCGAGCCGGGTGATCCGGGTGAACCCGGAGTTCCGGTCGCCGTAGCGAGGTGCGATCTCCTTGAAGAGCTTGTCGATGACGAGCGGCTCATCCGGCAGCTCCGCGACCACCGTGCGCCGGGCCGCCAGCGAGCCGTCCTTGGCCAGGCTGATGACCCGGTCGACCATGCCGCGCACCTCCTTGGCGCGCGCCTCGGTCGTCTTGACCTGCTCGTAGCGCAGCACGGCCACGATCAGGTTGCGGTAGAGCGACATGCGCGGGCCGTGTTGGCGGCCGAGCTTGCGACCGGAGATGCGGTGAGCCACGTCTCAGGACTCCTCGTCCTCGTCGGCGTCGAAGGGCTCGTCCGCGGCGGACTGCATGGCCTCCAGATCGGGCTCGTCCTCGGGCACGATGAAGCCGCGCATGCGGAGGCGCTCCTTCATCTCGTCGAGCGACTTCTTGCCGAAGTTGCGCATGCGCAGCAGATCCTCGTCGTTGAGCTGGAGCAGCTGCCCCACCTTGACGATGTTGTTGCGCTTGAGCGAGTTGTAGGCCCGCATGGGGAGGTCGAGCTCCTCGATGGGCATGTCCAGCATGTTGGGCGGCAGGTTGGCCATGCCCGAGACCACGCGGTCGCCGGCGGCGATGGCCTTGCCGGCCGTGGTGAAGAGGCTGAACTGGCGCACGAGCACGTCGGCCGCGCGCGAGAGCGCCTCCTCGGGCGTGATGGTGCCGTCGGTCTCGATCTCGATGGTCAGCTTGTCGAAGTTGGTCATCTGGCCGACGCGTGTGTTCTCGACGGTGTAGTTCACCTTGCGCACCGGGGTGAAGATGGCGTCCACCGGGATGACGCCGATGGGCAGCGGCTCGGCCCGCTCGGCGGCCAGATAGCCCACGCCCCGCTCGACCGTCAGGTCGATCTCGATGGTCACGTCGTCCGAGTCGAGCGTCATCAGCGGCTGGTCCGGGTTGACGATCTCGACGTCGGCCGACTCGGCGATGTCGGCCGCGGTGACCAGGCCGGCACCCGACTTGATGAGCTTCAGCTGCACCGGGTGGGCCGAGTAGCTCTTGAGCCGCAGCTTCTTGACGTTGAGCACCATCTGCGTCACGTCCTCCTTGACGCCCGGGATGGTGCTGAACTCGTGGTAGACGTCGCGGATCTGGATGGAGGTGACGGCGGCTCCCTCGAGCGAGGAGAGGAGCACGCGACGGAGGGCGTTGCCCAGGGTGACGCCGTAGCCGGCGGGCAGCGGGCTGGCCTCGTACTTGGCGTACGCGGCACCCGACTCCTCGACGGGGGCGATCTGGGCGGTCTCGAGTTCGATCATGAGTCGGCTGTTACCTCGAGTAGTACTCGACGACGAGTTGCTCGTTGAGCTCCTGCGGCATCTGTTCCCGGCGCGGCCAGTCGGCCACGCTGCCGGCGAGCTTCTCGGGCTGGATGGAGAGCCAGTCGGGCACCTGGACGTTGGCCATCTGCTCCTTGACCCCCTTGAACGGGCCGAGCTTGCGGCTCGACTCGCGCACCTCGACCCGGTCGCCCGGGCGGAGCTGCATGGAAGCCACGTCGGCGGGACGGCCGTTGACGTTGAAGTGGCGATGGCCGACCAGCTGGCGCGCCTGGGCGCGGCTGGTGGCGAAGCCCATGCGGAAGACCACGTTGTCGAGCCGCGTCTCGAGCAGGCGCAGCAGGTTCTCGCCGGTCACGCCGGGACGCTGCTCGGCCTCGTCGAAGTAGGACTTGAACTGGCGCTCGAGCACGGAGTAGATGCGCCGCACCTTCTGCTTCTCGCGCAGCTGGAGCCCGTACTCGGATGCCTTGCGCCGGCGCACGCCGTGCTGTCCGGGCGGACTGGGACGACGCTCGATGGCGCACTTCTTGGTGTAGCAGCGGGCGCCCTTGAGGAAGAGCTTCATGCCCTCTCGGCGGCAGAGGCGGCAGACGGACTCGGTGTAGCGGGCCATGGCGCTAGACCCTGCGCCGCTTGGGCGGGCGGCAGCCGTTGTGCGGGATGGGCGTGACGTCGGTGATGGCGCTCACCTCGAGGCCGGCCGCCTGCAGCGAGCGGATGGCCTGCTCACGGCCGGCGCCCGGGCCCTTGACGAAGACCTCCACCTGGCGCATGCCGTGCTCCATGGCGCGGCGCGCGGCGCCGTCAGCGCTCATGGCCGCGGCGTAGGGCGTGGACTTGCGGGAGCCCTTGAAGCCGGCCAGGCCGGCGCTGCCCCAGGCGATCGTCGCGCCGTTGAGGTCGGTGATGGTGATGATGGTGTTGTTGAACGTGGCCTGGACGTGGACGTGGCCCACCGGCACGTTCTTCTTCTCCCGGCGCCGCGCCTTCTGGGCGCGCTTCCGCTCCGCCATGCTGGCCTGATCGCTCCCTTACTTCTTGCGCCGCACGCCGACGGTCCGCTTCGGACCGCGCCGCAACCGGGCGTTGGTCTTGGTGCGCTGCCCGCGCACCGGCAGGTTGCGGCGGTGCCGGAGGCCCCGGTAGGAGCCGATCTCCTGCAGCCGCTTGATATTCATGGCCACCTCGCGCCGGAGGTCACCTTCGACCTTGTAGCGGCGGTCGATGATCTCGCGCAGGCGGCCGACCTGCTCTTCGGTCAGATCGCGCACGCGCGTGTCGGGGTTGACGTTGGCCTGGGCGATGATCTTCTGGCTGGTGGGCAGGCCGATGCCGTAGATGTAGGTCAGCGCCACCTCGACGCGCTTCTCGCGCGGGATGTCGACGCCGGCGATACGTGCCATCTGCTCCCTTCCTAGCCCTGGCGCTGCTTGTGCTTGGGGTTGCTGCAGATGACCATCACGGTGCCGTGCCGGCGGATGATCTTGCAGCGCTCGCAGCGCGCCTTGACGGACGCTCGGACCTTCACCGTTCCCCTACTTCAGTCGATACGTGATGCGGCCGCGCGAGAGGTCGTAGGGCGACAGCTCGACGCGGACGCGGTCTCCCGGCAGGATGCGGATGAAGTTCATGCGCAGCTTGCCGCTGATGTGAGCCAGGACGCGGTGGCCGTTCTCGAGTTCGATGGCGAACATCGCGTTGGGCAACGGCTCGATGACCGTACCCTCCACCTCGATCGCATCCTTCTTGGCCACAGGCGTGCCAGACTCCCTCGTACCTTCGCTTCCCGAGTGGATCGTCGCGACCCGCGGCCGACGGCGGCCGGTCCGGGGGCGCGCGTGTCTTCAGCGTGGCGGGCAGGGCCCGGCACACGAACGGCTAGTGTATCAGTTGTCCCCCTCACCTGCCAACGCCTTCCCGGTCGCCCCGTTCGTGGTCAAGATGCGCGGGCCTGCCGCCGTGACGGCGATGGTGTGCTCCCAGTGGGCTGCCAGGCGACCGTCGCTGGTGACCACGGTCCAGCCGTCGTCACTCAGGTGGACGTCGTGCGAGCCGAGCGTGAACATCGGCTCGATGGCCAGGCAGAGGCCCGGCTCGATGAGCCGGCCACGGCTCGGGCCGCGGAAGTTGAGCACCTGCGGCTCTTCGTGCATCTCGGTGCCGATGCCGTGGCCCACGAAAGCACGAACCACGCCGAAGCCGGCCGCCAGCGCGACGTCCTCGACGGCCGCCGAGATGTCGCCCAGGTGGTTGCCCGGTCGAGCGGCGGCGATGCCGGCGTACATGGCCCGCTCCGTGGCCTCGACCAGGCGGCAGGCCTCCTCGCTGGCGGCACCGACGAGGAAGCTGCGCGCACCGTCGCCGTGCCAGCCGTCGACGATGGCGCCGACGTCGACCGAGACGATCTGGCCGTCCTCCACGCGGCGCCGGCCGGGCACACCGTGCACCACCTCCTGATCGATGGAGATGCAGGTGGCATGGCTGTACGGGCGCTTGGGCCCCGGCACGCCGATGAAGGATGGCGTCGCGCCCGCGGCCCGGATGAGTTCCGTGGCCAGCTCGTCGAGCTCCGCCGTGCTGATGCCCGGCCGCAGCTCGTCGCCGATGCGGTCGAGCACGTCGGCCACCAGGCGACCGGCGACGGCCATGCGCTCGATCTGCGGGGCGCTCTTGAGCGTCACGCGGCGCTCCCCGATGGCCATCGTGGTGGTGCTCAGCGGGCCGGCTGCGCGATCGCCCGCATGAGGGCCTCGGTCACCTGCTCGATGCTGCCCTCGCCGCGGATGGAGTAGAGCACGCCGGCCTCGGTGTAGTGATCGGCCACCTCGAACATCGGCGGCAGTTGCTTCTCCAGGCGGGCGCTGATCGTCTCCGGCCGGTCGTCGTCGCGCTGGTAGAGCTCCGAGCCGTCGATGTCGCAAACGCCCGGCACGGCCGGCGGCCGCTCGGTCTCGTGGTAGGGATGGCCCTCGGCGCGGCAGAGCCAGCGGCCCGAGAGCCGCCGGAAGAGCTCCTCGCGCGGCACGTCGACGTAGAGCGCCGCGGTCACCCGGGCGCCGCGGCGCAGCAGCGCTGCGTCGAGCGCCTCGGCCTGCGGCCGCGTGCGCGGGAAGCCGTCGAGGATGACGCCCTCCGCCGCGTCGGGGCGGGCGAGGCGTTCGAGGATGAGCCGGATGACGACCTCGTCAGGCACCAGGGCGCCGCGCTTCATGTACTCGTCGGCCTGGCGACCGAGCGGTGTGGCTGCCTCGACCGCCTCGCGCAGCAGGTCGCCGGAGGCCAGGTGGAGGAGGCCCAGGCGTTCCGCGAGCAGCTTCGCCTGGGTGCCCTTGCCGGCCCCCGGCGCGCCGACCATGACGTAGACCCTCAACGGATGAAACCCTCGTAGTTGCGCATCATCAGCTGCGCCTCGAGCTGCTTCATGGTCTCCACCACGACCGAGACGAGGATGAGCATGGCCGTGCCACCCAGCCCGAGCCCGCCCAGGACCGAGCCGGAGAAGACCGAGGAGAGGAGCACGGGCAGCACCGCCACGATGCCCAGGAAGAGCGCGCCGGCGAGGCTGATGCGGACCACGACCCGGGCAAGGTAATCCCGTGTCGGGGCACCCGGCCGGATGCCCGGGATGAAGCCGCCGTTCTTGCGCAGCTGGTCGGCCGTCTCGTCGGGCTTGAAGGTGAAGGCCGTGTAGAAGTAGGTGAAGCCGACCGTGAGCAGGAAGTAGCCCGCCATGTAGGGCAGGCTGCGCGGGTCGAGGAAGGCGATGATGCCCTCCGAGACGCCGCGCACGATCTCGACCTCGCTGAAGCGGAAGTAGCTCGCCAGCTGGGTCGGGAAGAGGATGATGCTGACGGCGAAGATGATGGGGATGACGCCGGCCTGGTTGACGCGCAGCGGCAGGAAGGTCGACCCGCCCTGATACATCCGCCGACCGCGCACGCGGCTGGCGTACTGGACCGGGATGCGCCGCTGCCCCTCCTGGATATAGACGATGACGGCCACGGCGATGACCGCGACCAGGGCGAAGGCGATGCCGGCAGTCGGGTCGGGGCTCTGCAGGAAGGCGCCGATGCCGGTCGGGATCTGGCTGACGATGCCGGCGAAGATGATGAAGCTGATGCCGTTGCCGATGCCCCGCTCGGTGATGAGCTCGCCGATCCACATCGCCAGCACGGTGCCCGCCACGAGCGTGAAGAGCTGGGTGATGGTGCCCACGCTGGTCAGATCGAAGTCGGTGATGACGCCCACGTCGCGCGAGGAGAGGATGGCCAGGTAGCCGTAGGCCTGGATGAAGCCCATGGGCACCGACAGCCAGCGCGTGTACTGGTTGATCTTGTTACGGCCGTACTCACCCTCGCGGGAGAGCTGCTGCAGCCGGGGCACCACCCCGGTCATGAGCTGCATGATGATCGAGGCGTTGATGTAGGGGTTCACGCCCAGGGCCACGATCGAGAAGTTCGACAGGCCGCCGCCCGAGAAGAGGTTCAGCAGGCGCAGGAAGTCGTTCTGCTCGAGGAACCGGCTCAGCGCGGCCGGGTCGACGCCCGGCACCGGGATGTGCGCCAGGAAGCGATAGATGACCAGGACGGCCAGGACGAAGAGGATGCGCTTGCGGATGTCCGGCGCGCGGAAGGCGTTGATGAGGGCGTCGAACACCGCCGACTAGCCCTCGCTCTCGGGCTCGGCCTGCTTGCGCCCGCGCGTCCGCGGCGCCGCGGGCGGGGAGTCCTCGCTCGGGACCTCAGGCGCGGCGTCGGTCACCTCGTCGGTCGCCTCCGCGGCCGGACCGGCCGAAAGCACCTTGGGCCTGGGCGTCCGGGCGGGCTTCCGCTCCGGCGTCGGGGCCGCTGCCCCGCTCTCGGCGGCTGCTTCGGCGGGGCTCGCCTCGGCAGCGGGGACGGGCTCCTCGGCGGGCGCCTCGGTCACACCCAGCGCCGGGCGCGGCCGGTCGGGCACCTCGAGCACCACGGCGGAGCCGCCGGCGGCCTCGATCTTCTCGCGCGCGCTGCGCGTGAAGGCGTCGGCGACCACGAAGAGGCGCCTGCCGACGTCACCGGCGCCGAGGATCTTGACCGGCGTGCGTGCGCTGCTGACAAGCCCCACGGCCCGCAGCAGGTCGGGATTGATGGTCAGCGGGGCGTCCTTGCCGTCCTTGCCCGCCTTGCCGGTGGCCTCCGCGAGTCCCGCCTCGCGCAGCGCGGCCTCGGCCTCGCTGAAGCGGCCCTGCTCGGCGTACTCGGCGATGCGACCGACGTTGACCACCTGGTAGTCGATGCGCAGCAGGTTCTTGAAGCCACGCAGCTTGGGCACGCGCATCTGGAGCGGCGTCTGTCCGCCCTCGAACCAGGCCGGGATGGAGGCGCCGGAACGGGACTTCTGGCCCTTCGTGCCACGGCCGGCGGTCTTGCCCTTGCCGGCAGCGATGCCGCGGCCGACGCGGGTGCGCTCGGTGCGCGACCCCTTGGCCGGCCGGAGGTCGTGCAGCTTCATGCGGGGGTCTCCTCCTCGGCGGTGCTCGCGCGCCGGCGCTCGGGCGTGGCAGCGGCCGCGACCTCCTCGACCTCGACGAGGAAGCGCACCGCCCGGGCCATGCCGCGCACCGCCGGGTTGTCGGGCAGTTCCACCGTCTGGCCGATGCGACGCAGGCCCATGGCGCGCACCGTGCCGCGCGCCTGGGCGTTGTAGCTGATGGGGCTCTTGCGCAGGGTGATGCGCAGGCTACCGGCCATCAGGCGCTCGCCTCCCGGCTGCTGGGCTGGCCGGCGATGACGCTGTGCACCTGGCGGCCGCGGCGGGCGGAGATCTCCTCGGCGCTCTTGAGCGAGCGGAGCGCTTCCAGCGCGGCGCGCGTGACGTTGACCGGGTTGGTCGAGCCGAGCGACTTGGAGAGGATGTCGCGGATGCCGGCCGCTTCGACGACCGCGCGCACCGAGCCGCCGGCGATGACGCCGGTGCCCTGCGAGGCGGGCTTGAGCAGCACCGTGCTGGCGCCGAAGGGCTGGCGCACCTCGTGTGGGATGGTCGTGCCGACCATGGGCACGCGGATGAGGTGCTTCTTCGCGTCCTCGACGCCCTTGCGGATCGCCTCGGGCACCTCGCCGGCCTTGCCCAGCCCGACGCCCACGTGCCCACCACCGTCGCCCACGACGACGACGGCACTGAAGCTGAAGCGCCGGCCGCCCTTGACGACCTTGGCAACGCGGTTGATCTGGACGACGCGCTCTTCGAGCGTCAATCGGGCGGGGTCGATCCTGGCCAAGCGGAGCTCCTTTCGGTCCTAGAAGTCGAGGCCGGCCTTGCGCGCGGCGTCCGCCAGCGCCCGCACGCGACCGTGGTACTGGAAGCCGGCGCGGTCGAAGACGACGCGCTCGACGCCGGCGGCGCGAGCGCGCTCACCGATGAGCGCCCCGACCTGGCCGGCCAGCTCGGTCTTCTTACCGGCCGCACCGCGCAGGCCCTCCTCGAGCGAGGAGGCGGCCGCCAGCGTGCGGCCCGTGGTGTCGTCGATGACCTGGGCGTAGATGTGGTTGAGGCTGCGGAAGACGGCCAGCCGCGGGCGCGCCGGCGTGCCCGTCACCTTGAGGCGGAGACGGCTGTGGCGCTTGTGTCGTGCGGCGGTCCGGCTGACGGCCAGGGCCATGATGTCCTCTCGCTCCTAGTCCGTGATCACTTCTTGGCGCCGATCTTGCCGGCCTTGCCGGCCTTGCGGCGGATGACCTCGCCGGCGTAGCGCACGCCCTTGCCCTTGTACGGCTCGGGCTTGCGGGTGGCGCGGACCTTGGCCGCGACCTGCCCGACGAGCTCCTTGTCGATGCCCACCACGGCCAGCCGGGTCGGGTTCTCGACCTCGAAGCTGACGCCGCTCGGTGGCACGATCTCGACCGGATGGCTGTAGCCGAGGTTGAGCTGCAGCTTCTCGCCCACCTTCTGGGCGCGGTAGCCGACGCCGGTGATCTCGAGGCCCTTGCGGTAGCCGTTGGTGACGCCCTCGACCATGTTGGCCACGAGCGTGCGCGTCAGGCCGTGCAGGGCACGGTGGGTCTTGGCGTCGCTGGGCCGGGTCACCAGCAGCGTGGCGTCCTCGCGCTGGATGGCCATCTCCGGGTGCAACTCGCGGCTGAGCGTGCCCTTGGGGCCTGTGACCGTGATGGTGCGGCCGTCGAGGGTGACCTCGACCCCGCTGGGGATGGGGATGGGCAGGCGCCCGATGCGTGACATGGCGACCTACCAGACGTAGGCGAGGACTTCCCCGCCGAGCTGTGCCTTCTTGGCCTGGGCACCGGTCATGATGCCCTGGCTGGTGCTGACGATGACCACGCCGAGGCCGCCCAGCACACGCGGGATGTCGGTCTTGCGGGCGTAGACGCGCAGGCCGGGCTTGCTGATGCGCTTCAGGCCGGAGACGACGGGCGCCTTGCCGCCGACGTACTTGAGCTGGATGCGGATGTAGCTGCGCGGGCCGTCCTGCTGCTCGTCCCAGCCGTCGATGAAGCCCTCCTCGGTGAGGATGCGGGCGATCTCGCGCTTGACGCGCGAGGCCGGCACGAGCACCTCGGTGTGGCGGGCCCGACTGGCGTTGCGGATGCGGGTCAGCATGTCGGCGATGGGATCGGAGACGTTCATGGGCCTACCAGCTCGACTTGGTCACGCCCGGCAGCTCGCCCAGCAGGGCGCGCTCCCGGAAGCAGATGCGGCACAGCGCGAAGCGGCGCAGGAAGCCGCGCGGTCGACCGCAGACGGTGCAGCGGTGATACGCGCGGACCTTGAAGCGCGGCGTGCGCTTGGCCTTGGCGATGAGTGACTTCTTGGCCATCGATCCTCCTCCCCTAGCCCGCGAACGGCATGCCGAGGAGCTCGAGGAGCTTCTTCGATTCCTCGTCCGTTCGGGCGGTGGTGACGATGCTCACCTCCAGCCCGCGCAGCCGGTCAACCTTGTCGTAGTCGATCTCGGGGAATGCGAGCTGTTCGCGCAGCCCGAGCGAGTAGTTGCCGCGGCCGTCGAACGAGCGCGAGGGCACGCCCCGAAAGTCGCGGATGCGCGGCAGCGCCACGCGCGTGAGGCGCTCCAGGAAGTCCCACATGCGCTCGCCGCGCAGGGTCACCTTGAGGCCGATGGGGTTGCCGGTGCGCAGCCGGAACTGGGCGATGGAGCGGCGGGCGCGCGTCACGACCGGCCGCTGGCCGGTGATGGTGGCCACGTCGCCGGCAGCCGCGTCGAGGGCCTTGGCGTTGGTGAGCGCCTCGCCCAGGCCGATGTTGACGACGATCTTGCTGAGCCGCGGCACCTGCATCGGGTTGGCGTAGCCGAACTCCTTCTGGAGCGCGGGCACGACCTCCTCCTGGTAGCGCCGCCGCAGGTCGCCGCTCATGCCTCCACCTTCCCGCTCGAGAGCGGCTGCTGGCAGTGCTTGCAGACGCGCACGCTGCGCCCGTCGCCGAGGCGGTCGTGGGCGATGCGCGTCGGGCGGCTGCAGGCGGGGCAGACGACCATCACGTTGCTGACGTGGAGCGGCTGCGCCACGTCGAGGATGCCGCCCTGCTGGACGCGGGGCTGGCGCTCGTTGCGCCCTTGGCGGGCGCGGGGCTTGGTGTGCCGCTTGGCGATGTTGACGCCGGCCACGACGACCCGGTCTGGCCGCACGACGCGCTCGACCTCGCCCTGCTTGCCGGCGTCCTTGCCGGTGAGCACGACGACGCGGTCGCCGCGACGGATGTCGGGCACCTTCGTGGCGCGGGCGGCGATGCTCGATGCAGCCATCACAGCACCTCCGGCGCGAGCGAGATGATCTTCATGTAATTGCGCTCACGCAGCTCCCGGGCAACGGGCCCGAAGATGCGCGTGCCGCGCGGGTTGCCCTGGTTGTTGATGAGCACGGCGGCGTTCTCATCGAAGCGGATGTAGCTGCCGTCGGGTCGCCCGAACTCCTTGTTCGTGCGCACCACCACGGCCCGCACCACGTCGCCCTTCTTGACCGCGGCGTTGGGGATGGCGGCCTTGACGCTGGCGATGATCACGTCGCCCACGCCGGCCGTCCGCTTCTGCGAGCGGCCCATGACACGGATGCACTCGATCGTGCGCGCGCCGGTGTTGTCCGCCACCTTGAGGCGGGTCGAGGCCTGGATCACGCGCGGGCCTCCTCGGCCGGCTCGGACGTGCCGGACTCACCGGCCGCCTCGGCCGACTCGACCTCGAGGCCGTCACGGCGGCCCGGGTGGGCGGCCATGTGGATGGCCTCGCTGGTGGCGGCCTCCTCGGAGACGATCGGCTCGCCGGCGCCAAGGCCGGCGCGCTGCACGACCTCGACCAGCCGCCAGCGCTTGGTGGCGCTCAACGGGCGCGCCTCCTCGATGCGCACGGTGTCCCCGATGCGCGCCTCGTTGCGCTCGTCGTGCGCCTTGAACTTGGTGGTCAGCCGCACCACGCGCTTGTAGATGCGGTGGCGCGAGAGGCGCTCGACCGAGACGACGATCGTCTTGTCCATCTTGTCGGAGACGACCCGTCCGACCTTCGTCTTGCGCTTGCCCTGCATCGTCGCTCCGTTCATCGGCCGGCTCCCACGCGGCGGCGAGCCCGCGCGCGGCGGGGTGCCGGCCGCTCGTCGGCCTGCGCCAGCTGGCGCTCGGTCATCACCGTCAGGATCCGCGCGATCACCCGGCGGGTCTGCGGGATCTGGCTGTAGTCGGTGAGCTGGCGCGTGGCCAGCTGGAAGCGCAGGTCATAGAGCTGGCGCTTCGCGTTCGAGAGCTCCGTCTCGAGCTCCGCGTCGTTGAGCGCGCGGACCTTATCGATGTCCATCGCCGACCCCCTCGCGCACCACGAACTTGACGTCCACCGGCAGCTTGTGGCTCGCCAGGCGCATCGCCTCGGCGGCCTCGGCCTGCGGCACGCCGGCCATCTCGAAGAGGATCCGGCCCGGCTTGACCACGGCGACCCAGTGGTCGGGCGCGCCCTTGCCGGAGCCCATGCGCACCTCGGCCGGCTTCTTGGTCACCGGCTTGTCGGGGAAGATGCGGATCCAGATCTTGCCGCCGCGCTTGACATAGCGCGTCATGGCGCGGCGGGCGGCCTCGATCTGCCGGCTGGTGATCCAGGCCGGCTCCTGGGTCATCAGGCCGTACTCGCCGAAGGCGATGGTGTGGCCGCCCTTGGCCAGGCCGGACATCCGGCCACGCATCACCTTGCGGTGCTTGACCCTGCGGGGCATCAGCATGGCGCTACGCTCCCGCCGCCGCGGGCTCGCGCGGCGCCTGTCGCTCGGTCATCACGTCGCCCCGGTAGATCCAGACCTTGACGCCGATGCGGCCGTAGGTGGTGTGGGCGTGGACCTGGCCGTAGCTGATGTCGGCGCGCAGGGTGCCGAGGGGGATGCGCCCCTCCTTCTCCCATTCGCGACGGGCCATCTCGGCGCCGCCCAGGCGACCGGCGACCATGATCTTGACGCCCTTGGCACCCGCTTTCATGGTCCGCTGCACGGCCTGCTTCATGGCCTTCTTGAAGGCGATGCGGCGCGACAGCTGCTGGGCGATGTTGCTCGCCACGAGCACTGCGTCGAGCTCCGGCTGGCGAATCTCCTTGATCTCCAGCTTCACCTTGCGGTCGGTCAGGCGCCCGATCTGCTGACGCAGCGCCTCCACGTTGGCGCCGCCCTTGCCGATGACGATGCCCGGCTTGGCGGTGTGCACGATGACCGTGACGTGGTTGATGCCGCGCTCGATCTCGACCAGGCTGAGGCTGGCGTTGGCCAGCCGGCGGGTGACCAGCTGGCGGATGGCCACGTCCTCCTTGAGCAGGTCGGTATAGCCCTTGTCGGCATACCACTTGGCATTCCAGGTCCGGGAGACCCCGAGCCGGAACCCGTTCGGATGGACCTTGTGTCCCATGCGCTTAGGCCTCCCGGTTCTCGAGGACGACGGTGATGTGGGTCATCGGCTTGTGGATGGGGAAGGTGCGGCCCTGGGCCCGGAAGCGCCAGCGCTTCATGGTCGGCCCCTCATCGGCCCGCGCGTCGACCACGACCAGGTCGTCCGGCGAGAGGTTGTGGTTGTTCTCGGCGTTGGCCGCGGCGCTCTTGAGCACCTTGGCCACGTCGCGCGCCGCCGACTGCGGCATGAAGCGCAGCAGGGCGCTGGCCTCGGCGACGCTCTTGCCGCTGATGGCCTGCACCACCAGGCGCGCCTTGCGCGTCGAGTGGCGGGTGTACTTGGCGGTGGCGGAGACTCGCACGTCGACCCCTACTTCGGCGCCGTGGAGCGCTCGGTGTGCTTGCCGTGCCCGCGGAACGTGCGCGTTGGCGAGAACTCACCGAGGCGATGACCGACCATGTTCTCGGTCACGTAGACCGGGACATGCTTCTTGCCGTTGTAGACGGCCACGGTGTGGCCGATGAAATCCGGGAAGATGACGCTCGCGCGCGACCAGGTCTTGACGACCTTCTTCTCGTTGCGCTTGTTCATCTCCTGCACGCGGCCGAGGAGCCGCGCTTCGCAGTACGGTCCCTTCTTCAGGGATCGTGACATTCGCTACCTCCCTTCGGCCTAGCTCTTGCGGTGCCGTGAGCGGACGATCAGGCGGCCGGGGCCTGCCTTGCGCGTCCGGTAGCCCATGGCGGGCTTGCCCCAGGGCGTCTTGGGCGGCATGCCCGTGGGCGACTTGCCCTCGCCGCCGCCGTGCGGGTGGTCGCGCGGCGTCATGGCCACGCCGCGCACCTCGGGCCGGCGGCCCAGGTGGCGCGATCGCCCGGCCTTGCCCAGGCTCTGGTTCTCGTGCTCGAGGTTGCCCACCTGGCCGATGGTCGCCACGCAGCGCTGGCTGATGCGGCGCACCTCGCCCGAGGGGAGTCGCACCTGGGCGTATTCGCCCTCCTTGGCCAGCAGCTGTGCCGCGGTACCGGCGGAGCGCACGATCTGGCCGCCCTTGCCGGGCACCAGCTCGATGTTGTGGATGGTCGTGCCGAGCGGGATGCGCGCCAGCGGCAAGGCGTTGCCGACGCGCGCCTCGGCATTCGGACCGGCCACCACGACGTCGCCCACCTTGAGCCCGTTGGGCACCAGGATGTAGCGCTTCTCGCCGTCGCGGTAGTGCAGCAGGCCGATGCGCGCCGAGCGGTTCGGGTCGTACTCGATGGTCGCCAGGCGCGCCGGCACGTCGAACTTGTCGCGCTTGAAATCGATGCGCCGGTAGTGTTGCTTGTGCCCGCCACCGCGATGACGCACCGTCAGGCGACCTTGGCCGTTGCGGCCGGCCGAGCGCTTCTGCGGCTCGAGCAGCGGCTTGTAGGGCTCGTCGGTGGTGACCTCCTCGAAGGTCGAGCGCGTCGCGAAGCGCCGGCCGGGGGAAGTGGGCTTGTAGCTTCGGAGCGGCATGGCTACACCCCCTCGAAGAATTCGATCTTCTCGCCCGGCTTGAGGGTCACGATGGCCTTGCGCCAGGTGGCCGTGTAGCCGCGCGTCCGACCGCGCTTGGTGTTGCGCCGCTTCTCCTTGGGCTTCGTGGTGAGCACGTTGACGCTGACCACGTCGACCTTGAAGAGCTCCTCCACGGCCTGCTTGATCTGCAGCTTGTTGGCGTCGTGGTGGACGGCGAAGGTGTACTTGCCGCGCTGCGTCGAGTCCATCGACTTCTCGCTGATGACCGGGCGCAGGATGACCTCGGCGGCGTGCAGGGTCATGCGTACACCTCCGTCATCGTGGCCAGCGCCGGCTGGAGGATGAGCAGCACGTCGGCGTTGAGGATGTCCACGGTGTTGAGCGAGTCGGCCCGGATGACGGTCAGCTTGGGCACGTTGCGCGCCGAAAGCTCGAGGCGCTCGTCCTTGCCCTGCGCCACCACCAGCACCCGACCGGCGGCCTTGAGGGCGTCGAGGTAGCCCAGTAGCTCGCGCGTCTTGATCGCCTCGAGGGCCAGGTCCTCGACGACCTTGACGGCCCCGTCGGCGTACTTGGCACTGAGCGCGCCGCGCAGCGCCAGTCGGCGCATGGCGCGCGGCACCTTCTGGCCGTAGTCGCGCGGGTGCGGCCCGAAGACGGTGCCGCCGCCGGTCCAGTGGGGGGCCCGACGGGAGCCCTGGCGGGCCCGGCCGGTGCCTTTCTGGCGCCACGGCTTGCGGCCGCCGCCGGCGACCTCGCCGCGGGTCTTGGTGTCGTGCGTGCCAAGGTGGCGGCCGGCCAGCTGGGCGGTCACCACCTGGTGCAGCACGGCCTGGTTGACCGGCGCGCCGAAGAGGCCCTCCGGCAGGTCGACGGTGCCGGCCTCGGCGCCGTCCTTGCGGTAGAGCGTCGTCGTCGGCATCAGGCCTTCCTCACCAGGACCAGCGCGTTGCGCGGGCCGGGCACGGAGCCCTTGACCAGCAGCAGGTTGCGCTCCGGGTCGCTGCGCACGATGGTCAGCTTCTTGGTGGTGCGCCGGACGTGGCCCATGTGGCCGGACATCTTGGTCCCCTTGAGAACCTTGCCCGGATAGGTGCCGGCGCCGATCGAGCCGGGCTGGCGGTGCGAGTCCGAGCCGTGTGTCTCCGGTCCACGTCGCGCACCATGGCGCTTGATGGTGCCGGCGAAGCCGCGGCCCTTGGTGACGCCAGTCACGTCGACCGTGTCGCCGACGCTGAAGAGGCTCACGTCGAGCGTCTGGCCGAGCTCGTACTCGGAGACGTCGTCGAGCCTGAACTCGCGCGCGTCACGCACGCGCGGCAGGTCCTTCAGCTGACCCAGGCGGGGCTTGGTCAGCCGACGTGCCTCGCCCGCGCCGAGCTGGACGGCCGTGTACCCGTCGCGCTCGACGGTGCGGATGGCGGTCACCGTGTTCGGTTCCACGGCCAGCACGGAGACCGGCACCACGGTGCCGTCCTCCGCGAAGACCTGGGTCATGCCGACCTTGCGGCCGATCAGTCCGATGCTCATCTGGTCACATCTTGATCTCGATATCGACGCCGGCCGCGAGCGAGATGCGCATCAGGGCGTCGATGGTCTTGGACGACGGGTCGAGGATGTCGATGAGTCGCTTGTGAGTGCGGATCTCGAACTGCTCGCGGCTGTCCTTGTCGATGAAGGGCGAACGCAGCACGGTGAACTTCTCGATGCGCGTGGGCAGCGGCACCGGGCCGACCACGTCGGCACCGGTGCGCTGGGCCGTCTCGACGATCTGCAGGGCAGACTGGTCGAGCAGGCGGTGGTCGTACGCCTTGAGACGGATACGGATGCGCTGCTTCGCCATGGCCGGCTACTCGATGATGCTGACGATGGCGCCGGCACCCACGGTGCGGCCGCCCTCGCGGATGGCGAAGCGCTGGCCGGTCTCGAGGGCGATCGGCGTGATCAGCTCGACCTCCATCTCGATGTTGTCGCCGGGC
>DASSPM010000150.1:0-30350 GCA_035699625.1 Candidatus Limnocylindrales bacterium
TCCTCGGGGTAGATGGCGTTGACCGGGCACTCGGGCTCGCAGGCGCCGCAGTCGATGCACTCGTCCGGGTCGATGAAGAGCATCCGGTCGACGCCCTGCTCGAAGTGGATGCAATCGACGGGACAGACGGAGACGCACGACTGGTCGAGGACGTCGATGCAGGGCTCGGCGATGACGTACGTCATGTCGTGGTCGTCTCCTCCGTATCGGGCTCATCCGCCACCGCTGGGCGCGAGCGGGACCTCCGACCTCAAAGCCACCCACCCCGGCCGCGCTGCCTGATGGCAGCACAATGGTACGCCGCACGGCGGCGATCGGGCGGGCTACGCTTGACACCGGGTCATGGCGCACGGCACAGTCCGCGCAGCCGAGCGGGAGCCCGGCCGTGCCGCCCGGGGGACGCGGCCGCCGACCGGATCAGGCCGGCCGTCACACCATCGCGCCTCGAGGCAACCCCGTGCACACACTCGCGCCCGAGGGGGAGATCAACGGCGACCGGAGAACCGCGCCGCGGCATGTCTCGCCGCGCGACTCGCAGGCCACGCCGGCCGTCCACCTCGAA
Organism: Candidatus Limnocylindrales bacterium; assembly: GCA_035699625.1. Classification (GTDB taxonomy): domain Bacteria; phylum Chloroflexota; class Limnocylindria; order Limnocylindrales; family CSP1-4; genus DASSPM01. The sequence continues at coordinate 563 of DASSPM010000150.1, forward strand.
CGTGTCAGCAAGCATTACGGCGACGTGGTCGCCGTGGATGGCATCGACCTCGACATCGCCGCGGGCGAGTTCTTCTCGCTGCTCGGCCCGTCCGGCTCGGGCAAGACGACCACGCTGCGCATGATCGCCGGCTTCGAAACGCCGACCGCCGGACGCATCCTGCTGGGCGGCGCGGACGTCACCGGCCGGCCGCCCTACGAGCGTGACGTCAACACGGTCTTCCAGGACTACGCGCTCTTCCCGCACATGAGCGTGGGCGAGAACGTGGCCTACGGCCTGATGATCCGGCATGTGCCACGGGCCGAGCGCGAGCGGCGCGTGAGGGAGGCGCTGCGCATGGTCCGCCTCGAGGGGCTCGAGCGCCGCCGCCCGAGCCAACTCTCCGGCGGCCAGCGCCAGCGCGTGGCGCTGGCGCGTGCGCTCATCAACCAGCCGGCCGTGCTGCTCCTCGACGAGCCCCTTGGAGCGCTCGACCTGAAGCTGCGCCAGGAGATGCAGATCGAGCTCAAGGCCATCCAGCAGCGGGTGGGCATCACCTTCGTCTACGTCACCCACGACCAGGAGGAGGCGCTCGCCATGAGCGACCGCCTGGCCGTCTTCGACCACGGCCGCATCGAGCAGGTAGGCAGCCCGGCAGAGGTCTACGAGCGGCCGGCGACGGCCTTCGTGGCTGGTTTCGTCGGCACCTCCAACCTGCTCAGCGGCGCCTCTGCCCGGGCCATCGTGGGCCGTGAGGGGACCTTCACCGTGCGACCCGAGAAGATCCGTCTGGCCGAGCTGGCCGAGGCGCCCGGGCCGAGCGACGTCGCCGCCGACGGGCGCATCCTCGACGTGGTCTATCTCGGGCCGGACACGCGCTTCGTGGTGGGGCTGGAAGAGGGTGCCCAGCTGATCGTCATCCGCCAGAACGTGGCCACCTCCTCGATGGAGGCGCTGGCCCTCAAGGACACGCCCGTCCGGCTCATCTGGGACCGGCGGCACATCCTCCCCGTCGGCGAGAAGACCGGCGAGGGAGAGAGGAGGTAGGGATGGTTCTCGACCGTCGATGGCTGAGCCTGGCCGCGAGCGGGCTGCTCGTGGCCGCTGCCTGCGCCGGGCCGGCCGCGACCGGCACGCCCGGTGGCGGGTCGCCGACACCCGGCTCGACCGCCAGCGCGACGACGGGCGCGACGCCCACCTCGAGCGTGCCGGAAGGCGCGCTCAAGGAGCTCGGCGCGGGCGAAGGGGCGCTCAATCTCGTCGCGTGGCCCTACTACGTCGAGGACGGCACGACCGATCCCAACGCCGACTGGGTCAGCGCCTGGGAGAAGTCGACCGGCTGCGACATCAAGGTGACCACGGCCGGCACGTCTGATGAGATGTTCAACCTGATGAAGACCGGCCAGTACGACGGCGTCTCGGCCTCGGGCGACGCGACGCTCCGGCTCATCGCCGCCAAGGAGGTGGCACCGGTCAACCTGTCGCTCATCCCGAACTACGCCAACGTCTTCGAGGGCCTCAAGGGCAAGTCGCACAACACCGTCAACGGCGTCCCCTACGGCGTGCCGCACGGGCGCGGCGCCAACCTGCTCATGTGGCGCACCGACGTGGTCACGCCGGACCCAGACAGCTGGTCGGTGGTCTGGGAGGCGAACTCGCCCTACAAGGGCAATGTGACCGCCTACGACGCGCCCATCTACATCGCCGACGCGGCGGTCTACCTGATGGCCACCAAGCCCGACCTGGGCATCAAGGACCCGTACGCGCTGGACGACTCCCAGTTCGCCGCCGCCATCGCCCTACTCGAGCAGCAGAAGGGGCTCATCGGCGAGTACTGGAGCGACTTCAACAAGCACCTCACCGCGTTCAAGGACAAGACGAGCGTGGTGGGCACCACCTGGCAGGCCGCTGCGAACGCGCTCACCAAGGACAAGGTGCCGGTCAAGGTGACCCTGCCCAAGGAGGGCTCCACCGGCTGGTCTGACACGTGGATGATCTCCACCAAGGCCAAGAACCCCAACTGCATGTACCGGTTCATGGACCACATCATCTCGCCCGAGGCGAACGCCAAGGCGACCGTCTACTTCGGCGAGGCGCCGGTCAGCGCGGAGGGCTGCGCCGAGGCCGAGAAGCTGAGCCCGGGACATTGCGACACCTTCCACGCCACGGACGAGGCGTACTTCTCCAAGGTGTACTACTGGAACACGCCAACGAAGGAGTGCATCGACGGCCGCGGGCCGATCTGCAAGGACTTCGCGGAGTGGACCGCCGCCTGGACGCAGCTGCGCGGCGCGGCTGACTGACCCGGCGAAGAGGCGGACCCGGGGGCCGGCGCGGTCCCCGGGTCCTGCCATGCCCATCGGGACATGAGCGCTCCAGCGTCATCCGCCTCCCTCCCCCGCCGCATCTCGACCTGGCTGCACCGGCACCCGCGCGCGCAGCTCGGGCTCCTCCTCTCGGGGCCGGTCGGGTGGTTGCTCATCGCCTATCTCGGGTCCCTGGCTGCGCTGATGGTGGCGTCGATCTGGCAGCTCGACCCGTTCACGGCCGAGATCGTGCGCGAGCCGTCGGTGGGCAACTTCCGGACGCTCGTGACGCAGAAGGCCTACCTCGACATCACCCTGCGCACGGTGGCCATCGCCCTGCTGGTCACGCTGACCGATGCCCTGCTCGCCTTCCCCATCGCCTACTACATGTCGCGCGTCGCCGCGCCGCGCACGAGGAGCCTGCTGGTAGTGGGCATCCTGATGCCCCTCTGGGCGAGCTACCTGGTCAAGGTCTACGTCTGGCGCACCATCCTGGGCAACGAGGGCCTCGTCAACTGGGCCCTGTCGCCGTTCGGCCTGCGCATCCCGGCCACGGGCGACACGGCCGACCTCTTCCGGGTCTGGCTGGTCTTCTCGTACCTCTGGCTGCCGTACATGATCCTGCCCATCTACGCCGGCCTGGAGCGCATCCCGAACTCGCTGCTGGAGGCATCGGGCGACCTCGGGGCGAAAGCGCTGACGACATTCCGCCGCGTCGTCCTACCGCTCGTCCTGCCGGCGGTGGTGGCCGGCTCGATCTTCACCTTCTCGCTGACGCTGGGCGACTACATCACGCCTTCGCTCGTGTCGAACAGCCAGTTCATCGGCAACGCCATCTTCCGGGACATGGGTGTCGCCAACAACCTACCCCTGGCCGCCGCCTTCGCCACGGTGCCGGTGGCGATCATGATCGTCTACCTGCTGGTGGCACGGCGCATGGGCGCCTTCGAGGCACTCTGATGATCGAGTCGCGCGGTGCCCGCATCGGCCTGCGCTTGGCGGCGGCCCTCACCCTCGGCTTCATCTACCTGCCGCTGGCAGTCATCCTGCTCTACGCCTTCAGCGCCAGCCGCATCCAGTCCTGGCCGATCGAGTCGTTCACGACCGACTGGTTCGCGCGTGCCTTCGAGAACCAGGGGGCGCGCCAGGCGCTGCTGACCTCGATCCAGGCGGGCCTGGGCGCCACGGCCATCGCGCTGGTCCTCGGCAGCGCCGCCTCGTTCGCCGTGCATCGCCACCGTTTCTTCGGGCGCGAGGTCATCTCGTTCCTGGTCATCCTGCCCATCGCCCTGCCGGGCATCGTGACGGCCATCGCGCTCAACGGCACGTTCACGCAGTTCCTCGACATCGACCTGGGCGTGGGCACGATCATCGTCGGCCACGCCACGTTCTGCATCGTGCTCGTCTACAACAACGTCATCGCCCGGCTGCGGCGCACGTCGGCCTCGCTCGAGGAGGCCTCGATGGACCTCGGCGCGGATGCCTTCCAGACCTTCCGCTACGTGACCCTGCCGGTGATCCGGACCGCGCTCATCGCCGGCGGCCTGCTGGCCTTCGCGCTCTCCTTCGACGAGGTCATCGTGACGAATCTGACCGCCGGCCAGGACTTCACGCTGCCGGTCTGGATCCTGCGCAGCCTGTCACGACCCAACCAGGCACCGATCGTGAATGCCGTGGCCGTGGTGGCCGTGCTGCTCTCGGTCGTACCGGTCTACATCGCGCAGCGGCTGGCCGGCGGCGAGACGACCCGTACCGGCGGCGCGGCCACCCGCTGACCGGGCGCAGCCCCAGGGAGACCGAGGACGCTTCCGACGTGCGTCTTGGCCTCAGGCTCCGCCGTTGCCCCAGCGCGTCGGCCCGAGCAGCTGCTCAGGCGAAGGGTCGAGGATCGGCCCGACGACGTGGGCGCTGACGACGAGGACCGCCAGCGCGAGGAGGCCGAGCAGGAGCCAGGCGGCGACGGTCGGCGCGCGGCGGGCGCGCCGGGAGCGGTGCGACGATGCGGCGTACACGAGGTTCCATCCTCCCGTGCCCTCTTGCAGCGGGCGCCGCTCATCGCCCGATCACCCGTCGCTTATCGGTCGCTTATGCGCAGGCCCTCGGGCCGGCGATTCGGCCACCGGCCGCGAGGTCCGTCGAGCCGGGCTCAGCCGCGGCGGCTCTGGAAGCAGTCGCTGCAGTAGACGGGCCGGCTGCCGTTCGGCTCGAAGGGCAGGCGCGCGACGTTGCCGCAGTTGGAGCAGGTCGCCTCGAAGAAGGTGCGCGGCCGTCGCTCATAGTCGGCGCCCTCGCCGGAGCCGTAACCGCCGGAGGCGCTGTAACCGCCACCGAAGGCGCTGCTGTCGCCGTAGCCGCGCGAGCCTCCGTTGCCGCGCTGGGCCTTGCGGATGGCGCGACAGCTGGCGCAGCGCTTGGGCGGCTCGCTGAAGCCCTTCTGGGCGTAGAACTCCTGCTCGCCGGCGGTGAAGGTGAACTCCTGCCCGCAGTCGACGCACTTCAGGATCTGGTCTGTGAACACCGAGCGATGACCCTCCGTCCTTGGCCGACCAGGGTCGCTCGGGTCCAGCGCCGGCGGTTGCCGTCCCTACCACCGCCGGACCGAGCCCGTCGAGGAGTCGCGTGCGTCTGCGCTCGCCCAGGGTCGCCCTGGAAACGGCGCGGACCATACACCCCGAAAGGGCGGGCGTCTAGATGGTCCTGCCCACCCCCGATGCTGGTGCCCGCTCGACCGCGGTGGCCGGCGTCACATCGACGGCGTGTAGTCGGGGTCGAGGAAGTGCTCCGGGTCCTCGTCGAACTCGAGCTTGCAGCCCTTTCCGCAGAAGTAGTAGGTGGTGCCCTCGTGCTCGCTGGTGAGCTGGGCACCTTCGGTCTCGACCTCCATGCCGCAGACCGGGTCGATGGCGATGGCCATGGGTCGCCTCCTGGTGTCTCGTGCCGGATCGATGGGTCTTCGTCAGCAGCGCCGGGGCGCCGCGAGCGAGCATAGCCCGCGGCGGCCGATGTGGCCGGCGCCGGTATGGCTCGGCGGGTGGTCGCGTCGTGCTCGGTGGGCTCGGCCCGGGGCCGCCCGGCCCAGCGACGCTGGGTTTTCGCCAGCGACACGGCTTACCGCAGGTACGCGCCGTTCAGCGGTCCGTGTGGACTCCGCGTGCGGGCGGCCACGCGTGATCTCGACGGACAGAGGGCAGCGCGATGTCCACCACGGCCACGCCGCAACGTGACCCACGACAAGGAGCAACCTCCGCCGGCCGCGCCCGCCGCGGCGTACCGCTCGGTGGCGGCGACGTACGGCCTCAGCAGGGCGGCCGGCCGTCGGGCGCCTCGTCCTGGGTCCACTCGCAGTGGCGCCGCACCGTGCCCGCCCCGGCGACCGTGAACTTGGCGAACGAGCGGTCGATGCAGCCGGCCATGCAGTCGCCCTCACCGCTGGTGAAGACGAGCGTCCAGAGGTCCGGGCCGCCGGTCACGTCGACCCAGGAGGTCTGACCGATCACGTCGTCGCGTCGCGGGCCGTAGCCCAGGAAGCGACCGTCGAGGAGGCCGACCGCCTCGACCGCTTCCGCGGCCGTCTCGACGGGCGGTTCGGGCGCCGTGCCGATGACCTGGCTCGGCCCGCTCGGGCTGGGCACTGGCGATCCGGTCGTGCCCGGCCCGGGGGTCGGGTCCGCGGGCCCGGTCGGTGAGGCGCCCGGGAGCGACGGAGAGACGGGCGGTGCCGCGCCCGCCGCGCACGCCGCCAGGAGGAGCGTCACCGCCAGGGCCGGCAGGCTCCGCGCGATGCGGCCGCGTTCGAGGCCGCGTTGGAGGCCGCGAGCAGTACGACGCCCCGGGCTCGTTCCCCCAGGAAAGAGCGGCCGGGGCGTCGGGGACGGGATGCGATCCGTGGTCGGGGTCATGCGGCCCCTGTGCGGTGGGGTTGGCGACGGCGGAGGCGGTGCCATGCCGCCGTCGTGGTGGTAGACGCCCGGACCGGGCAGGAAGTTTCGTGGCGCGGGCGGCGAATTCCGTTTGAGCATGGATCGATGCTAGCCGCCGGCGCGAGTGGCGGTCGAGCGGGATCCCGCGCCGCACACCGCTGGTCGTATGCTGCGACCCATGAGCGACGAGCGACGGCCCCAGGGACGCCCGACCGAGGACCGCAAGTTCCTCCAGACCAAGCCCTATGCCGATACGAGCTTTCTCGAGACCGACGCCTGGCGCGCGCTGCGCATCACCGGCGAGTTCATCGAGGGCTTCGACCAGCTGGCGCGCCTGGGGCCCGCCATCACCGTCTTCGGCTCGGCCCGCACGCGGCCCGGCGACCCGACATACCAGGCTGCCGAAGCGCTCGGGCGCAAGCTGGCCGAGGTCGGCTACACCGTCATCACCGGCGGGGGGCCGGGAATCATGGAGGCCGCCAACAAGGGCGCCCACGAGGCCGGTGGGGTGTCGGTCGGTTGCACCATCGAACTGCCGCACGAGCAGGGCACCAACGGCTACCTCGACCTGCACGTCGACTTCCGCTACTTCTTCGTGCGCAAGACGATGTTCGTCAAGTACGCCCAGGGGTTCGTCATCTTCCCCGGCGGCTATGGCACGCTCGACGAGCTCTTCGAGGCGCTGACGCTGGTCCAGACGGGCAAGATCGACCACTTCCCGATCGTGCTCTTCGGGACGAGCTACTGGGGTGGCCTGCTCGACTGGTTGCGCGGCCCGGTCGCCGGCGCCGGCAACATCGCCCGCTCCGACGTGCAGATGATGCGCTTGAGCGACGACGTCGACGAGGTCGTGCGCATCCTGCTCGAGTCGCGCGTCGACGAGGCCGAGCAGCAGGTCGAGACGGCGACGGCGCCGGAGGGCCCAGAGCGCGCCGACGCCGCTCGCGAGCAGGAGCACGCGCGCACGTCCCACCCGGAGTAACCTGCAGAGCGCTCGTGCGCCGTGCGTCCGTGCGCGGCCTGCGAGTGAGTCCCGGAGACGCGTTGACACGGCACGTTGGCCTGCCTACCCTTCGCCGTGGAATGGACCAGCGTTTCGAAACGAGCCAGGGCGGACCCGGCGAAGGAGCCGGCGCGAAGACGCTGGTCAAGGCGCTGCGCATCCTCGACGCGGTGGCCACGAACCCCGAGGGCCTCAGCCTGTCCGACCTGAGCCGCCTCTGCCGCCTGCCGAAGCCGACGGCACATCGCGTGCTCGGCGTGCTGGTGGAGGCGGCGATGCTCCGCCTCGACCCCGACGGCGGCTACCGGCTGGGCCCTGAGTGTCTCGTCCTCGGCACCGCCTTCCTCGACGGGCTCGACCTGCGCGACCGGGCACGAGAAGTGATGCGCGACCTGAGCAGCCGCACCGGGGAGACGTGCCACCTGGGCATCCTCGACGGCTTCCGCATCGTCTACATCGAGAAGATCGAGAGCTCGCAGGCCATCCGCATGGCCTCGCGCATCGGGCGCACCAACCCGGTCCACTCGACGGCCATCGGCAAGGCCATCGCGGCCTTTCTGCCCGAGGACCGCATCGAGGCCATCGTCGCGGCCGGCCTCGAGCAGCGCACCGCCCGCACCATCACCGACGCCGATCGCTTCCGGTCCGAGCTGGCCACCATCCGGCGCCGCGGCTACGCCATCGACGACGTCGAGAACGAGGACGGCATCCGCTGCGTGGCAGCGCCGGTCTTCGACCATGAGCGCTCGGTCGTGGCCGGTATCAGCATCTCCGGGCCGGAGTATCGACTCTCGCTCGGTCACGTCGTTCAGATGGCCGACGACGTGCGCGCCGCCGCGGCTGAGCTGTCACGGCGCATCGGCTACCCCGAAGCCTCGTCCGGGGGGCCATCGCGTGGCATCTCCAGCTACGACATCGCCGGACCAGTCCCCGCTCGCTGACCACGATGGCCATACGCGTCGTCGGACTGGGCGAGGCGATGATCCGCTTCACGCCGAGCTCGCCGGTCAGGCTCGAACAGGCCCAGGAGTTCCGGGCCACCGTGGGCGGCACGGAGCTCAACGCCCTGGTGCTGCTCGCCCGGCTCGGCTTCGAGGCCGTATGGGTGACGCGGCTGCCGGCCAACCCGCTGGGCCGGCTCATCGCCGCGCATGCCCAGAGTCACGGGGTCAGCCTTGCCGTCGAGTGGGACGAGCGGGCGCGCGCCGGCCTCTACTTCGTCGAGATGGGTGCCTCGCCCCGCCCCAGCCAGGTCATCTACGACCGGGCACACTCGGCGATGAGCCTCCTGCAGGCGGGTCGCATCGACTGGACGACGCTCCTGAGTCGGGCAGCCTGCCTGCACGTCACGGGCATCACGCCGGCGCTGGGCAAGGGCCCGCGGGAGGCCGTGCACGAGGCACTCGCCGCCGCGCGGACAGCTGGCGTCCTCACCAGCCTCGACGTCAACTATCGCTCCCGACTCTGGCCCCTCGCGGAAGCAAAGCGCTCACTGGGCGAGTCGCTCCCTCTGGTCGACTTGCTCTTCGCCACGCGCTTCGACCTGGAGGAGCTGCTCGACGCGCCGGGTGAGCCCGGCGAGGCCGCGGCCCGGGTCCGCGAGCGGTACGGGATGCGGGCGGTCGTCGTCCCCGACCGCCATGACCTGGGACCTGGACGGGTCGGCGTGACGGTCCTCGCGGTGACCGACGGCGACACGGCAGAGAGTGACTGCCAGGAGGCTGATGTGGTCGACCCCCTCGGAGCCGGCGATGCCATCGCCGCCGCCTTCCTCTCGGTGCAGCTGCGTGGTGGACCGCTGACCGAGGCCGTCCAGCTGGCGGCACGCGCCGGTGCCCTCAAGCACACGGTGCAGGGTGATGTCCTGCTCGTCGACCGCGATGAGCTCGACCCGGCCTTCGGCTCCGGGCGGCGGATCCTGCGGTGAGACCGGCTGAGGCGGCCGAGGCGCACATCCGGCAGGGCCGTCTGGTGGCCATCGTCCGGCTGCGCCGGGACGGCCCGACCGAGGACCTCTGCAACGTGCTCATCGAAGCCGGCGTGCGCGCCCTCGAGGTCACCTCGGACACGCCCCGGGTATGGTCGCTGATCGAGTCGCTGGCGGGACGGTTCGGCCCGCTGGCGGCGATCGGGGCAGGCACGGTCATGCGGCCGGGTGACGTGGCCGCGGCAGCCGGGGCAGGCGCCAGCTTCATCGTCTCGCCCCATGCCGACGCCGACGTCATCGCCGCCGCGCGGGACCTTGACGTGCTGTCCATCCCGGGTGCGCTCACGCCGACCGAGGTGATCGCGGCCCGCGCGCTGGGGGCGGGGATGGTCAAGCTCTTCCCCGCCGAACCGCTCGGCACGGCCTACCTGCGCGCGCTCAGGGGCCCGCTCCCTGAGGTACCTCTGCTGCCGACCGGCGGCATCGAGATCGAGGACGTGCCGGCCTACCTGGCGGCCGGTGCCACGGCCGTGGGCCTCGGCTCGAGCCTCGTCGCGAGCGGCGAGACGCTCGAGACGATCGCCGCCCGTGCGGCGCGCGCCGTGGCGCTCGCGCGCGGCTCGGCCGCAGCAGCCGGCCCGGTCTTGACACCGGCGCAGCCGGCGCTAGAGTGACGCAGAATGGAAAGGCGTTCCACGTCTTCCGCATCCGGTCGGAGAGGGCCGGGCATCCCGCGCGTTCCCTGCGTCGTGCCCGCATGCATCGATCCCCTGGCGATGGTCGGAGCCGAAGCGACGCTCGGTCGGTCGCGTTAAGGGTCGGAGGAGGAGGCTGAGATGGACGAGCGAGGCCTGTACGAGGAGGCGCTCGCGGGGCGGCTGAGTCGGCGCGAGGTGCTGCGCCGCGCGCTCGCCCTGGGCATGTCGTACCCGGCGATCGCGGCACTCCTGGCGGCCTGTGCGGGGCCTGCCGGGAGTCCCGGCGCGTCACCGGGCGGATCGCCGGGCGGCTCGCCCGGCACGACCCCGGGCGGCGGTCCGTCGGGCGCGACCGCGCTTGACTTCGTGGTCTGGAGCTACAGCGTCGAGACCATCCTCGACAACATCAAGCAGTGGGAAGCGACCAACAAGGACATCACGGTCAAGCTGACGGACTATCCGTGGAACGCGTACCACGAGACGATGGTCCAGCGGTTCTCGTCCAACACCTCCACCGACGTGCTCTACAACGGCGGTGACTGGCTGCCCGAGTTCGCCAAGGCCGGCTGGGTGGTACCCATCGAGGACCAGCTCGACTTCGCCAAGTACCGCGACCAGATCGTCGGCTATGCCCTGTCCGACATGACCTACGAGGGCAAGGTGTACGGCCTGCCCTACTACGCGGACATCGTCTCCTTCATCTGGAATCCCACGGTGGCCAAGAAGCACGGCGTCGACCGGGCGCCGGGCACGTGGGAGGAGCTGGGCGAGATGGCCACCACGATGCAGGGCAAGGGCCTCGCCAAGCCCATCATCTGGGAGTTCGCACAGACCCTGCCGACCAGCCTCGAGACCTTCACGGCCATGGTCATGGGCCGCGGCGGCGAGTTGTTCGACGAGCAGTTCCAGCCGATCTTCGAAGACCCCAGCAGCCCCGGCTACCAGCAGCTGACCTTCATGGCCGAGTCGGTCAAGAAGGGCTACGCCGTCATCTCCCCGCACGAGACCGAAGTGGCCAAGGCCATGAACACCGGCCAGCACGCCTTCACCGTGCTCTACAACTACAACCTGGCCGCGCTCAACAACAAGGGCACCTCGCCGCTGGCGGGCCAGTTCGAGCTGGCCATGATGCCGGGCAGCACGCACGAGACGCTGGGCTTCTGCAAGTTCTACAACATGACCAAGATGGCGGTCGATCGGGGCCCGGACGTGGCCAAGGCGACGGCCCGCTTCATCGAGGCCTTCGGCGGCGCTCCGGATGGCCAGTACACGGTCGCCAAGCGCTGGGCGGTCGAGAAGGGCCTGGGCTTCGGCCAGCTGCCCCTCTTCGACGACGCCGACGTCCAGAAGTCGTTCGCCACGTGGGTCGACGTGGCCAAGCTCAAGGAGCAGGAGAAGATCGCGCGCGGCAAGCGGCAGACCGTGTGGACCGGCATCTGGGGCGAGCAGATGCGGACCGAGATGGGCAAGGCGCTGGCCGGCGAGGCGAGCGTGGCCGATGCCCTCAAGGCGGCCGCGGACAAGGCACGCGAGCTGAAGCAGCAGTACGGCTAGGCCCCCGGGTCCCGGCGAGCGATGGCGACGGCCCTGGAAGGAGGCACGGCCGAGGCCGGAAAGGAGCGGCGAGGCCGGGGCGGCAGGCGCGGCGAAGGGAGGAGCGCGTGGCTCCTCGTGGCACCCGCCGCCGCCCTGGTCGCGCTCTTCACCATCTACCCGCTCGCCTTTGCCGCCTGGAGCAGCCTCAACGTCTCGTCGCCGCTGAGGCCGCCGGCCTTCGTCGGCCTGCGCAACTACGGCGAGATCGCCTCCAGCGGCTACTTCCTCGCGGCCTGGTCGGTGACCGCCAGCTTCACCCTGGTCACCGTCGTGCTCACCACCCTCGGCGCCCTCGGTGCGGCGAGCATCCTGCGTGAGGCGTTCCTCGGCGGCCGCCTGCTGCGGCCGCTGACGCTCCTGCCCTGGGCCGTGCCGCTGGTGATCACGGGCGTCATCTGGCGCTGGATCTTCAACCCGCAGTGGGGCGCGCTCAACGCGATGCTCTACTCGGCGGGCATCATCCGCGGCTACATCCCCTGGCTGAGCGACCCGGTGCTCGCCTTCGCCGCGACGTGCGTAGCGCACACCTGGTCGCAGCTGCCGCTGGCGACGATCTTCCTGCTGGGCGCGCTGCAGTCGATCCCGCGCGAGGAGTACGAGGCGGCCGCCATCGACGGCGCCAACGCGGTGCAGCGCTTCCGGGCGATCACCCTGCCCAACATCCGCACCGTGCTGGTCATCGTCGTCCTCTACGAGACCCTCATGGGCATCACCGCCTACGACATCACCTACTCGATGACCGCCGGCGGGCCGGGCACGGCGACCAGCCTGATCAGCTACTTCACCTGGTCCGAGGGCTTCAAGCAGCTGAACTTCGGGCGTGGCGCGGCGCTGGCCGTGATCATCGCGGGAGTCGCCTTCGTCTTCATCGCCGCCCTCCTGCGGCTGCTGCCGCGCGGCGCCCTGAGCGAGGACCGCACGTGACCCGGCGCGGTCCGCTGGCCACGGCGTTGCTCTACCTGGCGGCCGCCCTGCTCGGCGTCTTCGCCTTCGGTCCGTTCGTGCTCAGCGTCATCGCCAGCATCACGCCCGAAGCCGGCCTGCTCTCCTTCCCGCCCGACTGGTTCCGGCACGGCTTCACGCTCGACAACTACCGCTACATCTTCACCGGCGAGATCCCGCAGTCGTTCATCGTGCGCGGCGACATCCGGAGCATGATCTCCGAGGAGATCCGGCACGTGCCGACGGGCATCTTCAACAGCGTCCGCGTGGCGGTGCCGGTGATGATCGTCAACGTCGTGCTGGGCTCCATGGCGGCCTATGCCATGGCCCGCCTGCGCTGGCCGGGACGGGACGCCCTCTTCAACTTCATCATGGCCAGCCGGCTCATCCCGGCGGTCGCCCTGGCACTGCCCTACTACGGCATCATCCAGAGCCTGAGGCTGCTCAACAACCCGCTGGCGCTGGTGCTCATCTACTCGACGCTGACGCTGCCGCTGACCATCCTGCTCCTGACGGCGACCTTCCTGCGCGTCCCGCGGGCCATCGAGGAGGCGGCCCAGCTCGACGGCCTCGGCCCCTTCCAGGTCCTGCTCCGCATCACCCTGCCGCTGACCGCGCCGGGGGTCGCGGGCACGGCGCTCTTCGCCTTCATGCTCTCGTACAGCGAGTTCCTCTTCGCGCTCCTGCTGGCGACGCGCCAGGACACGCGCACGCTGCCGGTGATGCTGGCCAGCGTGTCGGTCAACCCGGACGTCTCGGTCGGCCTGCTCCACGCGGCCGTGGTCATCGGCGCGCTGCCGACCCTGCTGGTCGTGGTGCCCATCTGGCGCTACATGATCCAGGGGCTCTCCGAAGGCTCGAGTGGCTAGCCCCGGCGCGGGCCACCGCCTGCGCATCGGCTTGGTCGGTGCCGGCCTCATGGGCCGCCTGCACGCGCGCGCCCTGGCCGCCCTGCCGGACGTGCAGCTCGTGGCGGCCGCCGAGCCCGACACAGCGTCCGCCAGAGCCCTGCTCGACATCGTGCCCGACGCACGCATCCACGCGGGCCACGAGCAGCTGCTGGCGGAGGGATCGCTCGATGCGGTCATCGTGGCGACACCCGAGACCGCCCATCGGGAGCCGGTCGTGGCCGCGCTGCTGCGCGGCCTGCCCGTGCTGGTCGAGAAGCCGATGGCGGTCGAGGCCGAGGACGGCGAGGCCATGCTGGCGGCGGCCGAGCGGGGCGGCGCCAGCCTCATGGTCGGCTACATCCTGCGCTTCGAGCCGGCCTACGCCGCGTTGCATGCCGCGGTCGAGAGCGGCACGTTCGGGCGGCCCGTGGCCATCTACGCCCGCCGCTGCGCCACGATCCAGGAGGCGCGACGGCTGGGCGGGCGGGTCTCGGCCCTGGTCTACCTCGGCGTGCACGACTTCGACCAGGTGCTCTGGCACCACCCCGTCGCGGTCCGCCGGGTGTCCGTGCGGGCGGCACGGGGCAGGGTCTGGCAGGAGCTCGGCACGCCCGACACGATCTGGACCACCATCGACTTCGAGGACGGGGCCGTGGCGGTGGTCGAGTCGGGCTGGGGGCTGCCCGAAGGGTGGGGCGGCTGGCAGGGACGCGGCGGCTGGAGTGCCTTCGGTGATGTGCGCTACGACCTGACCGGGACGAGCGGCTTCGGCTCGATCGACCTGCGCCAGATGAACCTGCTGGGGGTCGACGACCAGGGCTGGATGTTCCCCGAGACGCGCCACTGGCCGGAGGTGGCGGGCGTTCCGGCAGGCGCCCTGCACACCCAGCTCGAGCACTTCGTGGACTGCGTCCGGACGGGCCGGCGACCACTCGTCGACGGCGAGCAGGGCCTGGCAGTGACGCGGCTGTTGACGATGGCCACGCGGGCGCTCGCCGAGGAGCTCGCCATGCCGGCCGGGCGCGCTGACGATCTCGCCCTGCCCGCGGAGGCGCGCGCGCCGTGACCAGGCGCTGGGCCGAGCTGACCTCGCCCGAGCTGGCCGCGACCATCGCGCGCGAGCCGGTGGTGATCGTGCCGCTCGGCTCGATGGAGCAGCACGGCCCCCACCTGCCCGTCTCGACCGACACCGACATCGGCCTGGCGCTGGCCGAGGCGAGCGCCGAGGAGGCCGCCACGCGCGACATCCCGGTCCTGGTCACGCCGCCCATCTGGAGCGGCTACTCGCCCCACCACATGGACCTTGCCGGCACCATCACCGTTGAGCAGGACACCTTCATCGCGCTCGTCGGCGACGTGGTCACCAGCCTCCACCGGCACGGCGTGCGGCACGTGCTGCTGCTCAACAGCCACGGCGGCAACATGGCCCTGGCCAAGGTGGCCGCCGACCGCGTGGCCGTGCGGCTCGGCGTCTCGCCCGTCGTCTGCACCTACTGGCATCTCGTGGGCGAGGAGGTCGCCGCCGCGCGGCGCTCGCCACCGGGCGGCATGGGCCACGCCTGCGAACTGGAGACGTCGCTACAGCTCCATCTCGAGCCGTCCCGCGTCAGGAGCGAGTTGCTCGCGCCAGCCGTCGTGCCGGCCGAGAGTGCCTACCATCACGTCGAGATGTTCGCCGCATCACGGGTCTCGATCTATCGGCCCTTCACCAGCTACTCGGAAAGCGGGGTGATCGGCGATCCGACACTGGCCACGCCCGAGCTCGGCAAGCGGATCTTCGGCGCCACGGTCGGCGCCATCGTGGCCGTCTGCGAGGAGATGCGGCGTGGCGTCCTCTGAGCCGGCCGTGGTGTCGTCCGGCGCGGCGCCGCGCTTCGGCCACTTCATCGGCGGCCGCTGGGTCGAGAGCGCCTCCGGGCGCAGCTTCCCGGCCACCAACCCGGCCACGGGCGCGGTGCTCGCACAGCTGGCCGAAGGCGACGTGGAGGACGCCGACCGGGCCATCGAGGCGGCGCGCGCGGCGCGCGAGTCGATGCGCCGGCTCAGCACCTGGGATCGCTCGCGGCTCTGCCTGCGCATCGCCGATGTCATGGAGCGCCATCGTGACGAGCTGGCGCGCTGGCTCAGCCTCGACCAGGGTAAGCCGCTCCACGCCGAGGCGGAGGCCGAGGTGAGCGCGGCCATCGCCGGCTTCCACGAGGCGGCCGAGCAGGTGAAATGGCTCGAAACGAGCGTCATCCCGGTCGAGGACCCGAACAAGCGGGTGATGACCTTCCGCCAGGCGCGCGGCGTCTACGCCGTCATCACGCCCTGGAACTTCCCGCTCAACATCCCCATCGAGTACCTCGGCCCGGGCCTCGCCAGCGGCAACACCATCGTCTGGGTGCCGGCACCGACGACCTCGCTCATCGCCGTGAAGCTGGCCGAGATGCTCGAGGAGGCCGACCTGCCCGCCGGCGCCGTCAACCTGGTCACCGGCCCGGGCCCGGTGGTCGGCGACCGCATCGTGGCCAGTCCCGGCACCGACGCCGTCGGCTTCACCGGCTCCAGCGCCACCGGCGAGCAGGTGGCGAGGCGGGCGGCGGGCAAGCCGGTGCTGATGGAGTTGGGCGGCAACGGGCCGACCATCATCTGCGACGACGCCGACCTCGAGCTCGCCGCGCAGGCGACCGGCTTCGGCGCCTTCTTCAACGCCGGCCAGGTCTGCTCGGCGGCCGAGCGGGTGCTCGTGCCGCGCGCGCTGCAGGCCGCGTTCGGGGAGCTGCTGGCGGCCGAAGCGCGCAAGCAGCGCCTGGGCGATCCGCTCGCCCAGGGGACGACCATGGGCCCCCTCAACAACGCGGCGGTGGCGGACAAGGTCGACCGGCACCTGAGCGACGGGCTGGCGCACGGCGCGCGCGTGGTGTCCGGCGGCGGGCGTGCGCCGGGGCTGGGCTCGGACCTCTTCTACCAGCCGACCGTCCTGCTCGACGTGTCGCCCGCGAGCGCGCTGGGCGTCGAGGAGACGTTCGGGCCGGTGGCGCCGCTGATCCCCGTGGCGGACGACGAGGAGGCGCTCGCAGTGGCCAACGCCGGCGAGCTCGGCCTGGTCGCGGCCGTATTCACGAGCAGCATGAAGCGCGCCTGGTGGTTCGCCGAGAACCTGCGCGCCGGCCTCGTCAACGTCAACGAGCACACCAACTACTGGGAGCTGCACATCCCGTTCGGCGGGGTGGCCGGCAAGCGCAGCGGGGTCGGCCGGGTCGGCGGCCGCTATGGGCTGATGGAGATGACCGACCTGCGCACGGTGACCTTCGACCTGCGCTGACCGTACGCGGGCCTCGCCGCCGATGCTACGGTTGCGCCATGCGCGTCGCCGTCGCCGCTGATCACGCGGGCTTCGCTCTCAAGCAGCGCGTCCTGGAGTGGCTGACCGAGCTCGGCCACGAAGGCGTGGACATGGGCACCGACTCCGAGGCGCCCGTCGACTACCCCGACGTCATCGCCCCGGCCGCCCGGGCCGTGGCCGCCGGCAAGTGCGAGCGCGCAGTCGTCCTGGGCGGCAGCGGCACCGGCGAGGCCATCGTGGCCAACAAGATCCCCGGCATCCGCTGCGTGGAGGCCGCGGACCCGGTCACCGCCCGTCTCGGGCGCGAGCACAACGACGCCAACGTGCTCTCGATGGGCGCGCGCATCATCGGCCCGGAGGTGGTGCGGGCCTGCCTGGAGGCCTTCCTGGCGGCCGACTTCCAGGGCGGCCGACACGCGCGGCGCGTGGAGAAGATCCGGGCGCTGGAAGCAGAGTGGACGCCCGTCGAGGGCGACCCGACCCGCGGCTGAGCAGCCGAACTCCTCAGGCCTCTCCCGCGAGGCTCGACAGGTGGCGCAGGATCTCCAGGAAACCGCGGTCCTGGGCGCCCCTGGCCACATACCTGGCCGTGGAGCGCACGGCCGGTCGAGCATTGGCGGGCGCGGTCGGATAACCGACCAGGCGCAGGAAGGTCAGGTCATCCTCGCTGTCGCCGACGCCCGCGAATCGATCGAGGGATACGCCGAGCTGGTCGGAGAGCCAGCGGGCGCCGCTGCCCTTGTCGATGCCCGGCGGCCTCACCTCGACGCCCCGCAGGTTGACCGTCACGACGAACCCGCTACCGGCCCGATCCAGGGCGGCCGTGACCGCCGCACCCAGCTCAGCCGGACTCGTCGAGCCGAGCGGATAGAGCGTCAGCGTGACCTCCTTTCCGGGCTGCACGAAGGCCACGTCCGGGCCGAGGGCGGCCTCGATCACCTGGCGGACCGCCGCGGCCTCACGCCAGGGCGCGGCGCCGAGGCTCGGCTGGAAGCGGAATCGGAAGCGCTGCGGCTCGAGGATGCCGGCGCCATGCTCGAAGATGCACGGCAGGAAGCAGCCGCTGAGCTGCGCGAGCAACTCGACATAGGGTGCCTGGCGGCCCGAGCAGAGGGCGATCGCGGGGCGGCGCAGGTCTCTCGCGGCCGACCGGTTCCAGGCCGCCATGTGCTCCAGCAGGCGCGGCCGGAAGGGCGATCCCTCGCCGCCGCTGAGGACGCCGTCGATGTCGGCCAGGATGAGCCGGATGCCGTCGGGAGCCGTCGCCGCCGCGGCGACCCAGCGCGCCAGGTCGTCAGGCTGGGTCATCGACTCCCGGCGCCTCGACGATCCCCGTCCGATCAGCGCTCGGCGGTCCATCGGCCCCGGTCACCCCAGCGCTGGCTGCCGCCTGGGCCTCCTTCGGCAGGTCGTCATCGGCCGCGAGGACGTGGATCCGCCGCGGGTCGAGAGCGACGCGCACGCGCCCCTCCGCCACCGCGGCAGCGCCCGGGTCGGGCTGGTCGACGAGCCAGTCCTGCCCCTCGATACGGACCGTGTAGCGCATCAGCCGGCCGAGGAAGCTGCGCATGACGACCTCTCCGCCGAGGACGATGCTGCCCGCGGCGGGTGCTTCTCGATCAGGCAGCAGGCGCAACGCCTCCGGCCGGATGGCCAGTAGCACGTCGCCATCGCCCGGCCGCTGCGCGGTGGCCACCTCCACGTCGCCGCTGTCCTCGGCGCCGGCCAGCCGGATCCGCAGCCCGTCGGCGACGGCGCCGAGCACGGGCACGCGCACCAGGTTGACCGCGCCCAGGAAGTCGGCCAGGAAGGGCGTGGCCGGGTGGTAGTAGAGGTCCCAGGGTCGGCCCCACTGGACGATGCGGCCACGATCCATGACCGCGATCCAGTCGCTCATGGCCAGAGCCTCCTCCTGATCGTGGGTGACATAGATGGTGGTGATGCCGAGCTGGCGCTGGATGCCGATCATCTCGGCACGGATGGACACGCGCAGCTTCGCGTCGAGATTGGAGAGGGGCTCGTCGAGCAGCAGCACCTCGGGGTTCATGACCAGCGCACGCGCCAGTGCCACGCGCTGCTGCTGCCCGCCCGAGAGCTGGTTCGGGAATCGCCCGCCGAGGCCCGTCAGACCCATGAAGCGGAGCGTCTCCTCGGTGCGCTCTGCGATCCGATCGCGCGGCATGCGCGACAGCCGCAGCCCGTAGCCGACGTTGTCGGCCACGGTCATGTGCGGGAAGAGGGCATAGTCCTGGAAGACCATCGCCGTCCTGCGCCGATGGACCGCCACCTCGTTGACGCGACGAGCACCGATGAAGATGTCCCCCTCGTCCGGCTCGTAGAAGCCGGCGATCAGGCGCAGCGTGGTGGTCTTGCCGCAGCCTGACGGGCCCAGCAACGTGGTGAAGCTGCCGGCGGGCACCTCGAGCGTGACCGAGCGCACGGCCGCCTCCTCCCCGAAGCGCTTCGAAAGCCCTTCCAGGCGGACCACGACGGGAGCGGCTCGTTCAGGCACTGGCCACCTCGAGGCGGACGCGGCGGCCGGTCAGGCGGGTGAGGATGGTCACGATCACGACGGCCATGCCCACGACCGAGACGGTGAAGGCGGCCGCGCCGCCCCAGTTGAAGTCGTTCACCAGCTGGAAGATGGTGATGGTCGTGACCACCGTCGAGGGAGTGAAGAGGAAGATGACCACGGAGAGCGTCGTGATGGCACGCACGAAGGCGGTGATGACGCCCGTGGCGAAGGCGCCCCCGAGGAGCGGGAAGAGGACGTGGCGGAACGCCTGGAGGCTCGAGGCGCCGAGGCTGGTGGCGGCCTCGTCGATGGAACGGTCGATCTGCTGGAGGCTTGCCACCGCCGCCCGATAACCGACCGGGATGTTCCAGAAGATCATGCTCAGCGTGATCAGCGCCCCCCGGTCGAGCCAGCCCAGCCAGGCCTGGTTGAAGGTCGTGGCGTAGCCGATGCCGAAGAAGATGCCGGGCACGGCGGCCGGGGCGATGGCGACGAAGTCGACCACTCGACGTCCCGACCACTCCCGCCGCTGCACCACGTACGCCAGCAGGACCGCGAAGAAGGCACAGGCCACGGCCGCAGACGAGGCGTAGACGAGGCTGTTGCGCAGTGACGTGGCGTGCGCACCGACGTAGCCGAAGTGCTTCAGCGTCGGCGAGAAGTCGAACGGGAAGGCCGATACGAAGGCGCTCAGCACGAGCACGCCGTAGACCATCAGGATCAGGCCGGCCAGGACGAGGCAGATGGCGAAGCAGGCCCAGGTCACCGCCCGAGGCACCGGCGGCCGTGGGATGGACGAGCCGCGCCCGCTGACGGTCACCACGCTGCCGCGCCCCTCGAGGCGGAGCCGCCCGACATAGAGGGTCAGCGCAAGCACCAGCAGGATGGTGCTCACGACCGCCGCTCCGGCCAGGTCGCCGAAGCCGGTGATGAGGCCGTAGGCCAGCGTCGGCAGGACCGTGTACTGGCCGCCGATGAGGGCCGGGTTGCCGAAGTCCTCGAGCACGTAGATGGCCACCAGCAGGACAGCGCCGACCAGTCCAGGGCGCGCCAGCGGGAAGGTGACCGTGCGGAAGACCTCCAGTGGGCCAGCACCGAGATTGCGCGCCGCCTGCTCGAGACGCGGGTCTGACCGCGCCAGCACATCGGCGATCAGCTGGTAGGCGTAGGGGAAGAAGGCGATCGTCTGGACGCCCCACAGGCCGGCGAGGCCGAGCACGTTGGGGCTCGCCCCGAAGATGCCGTAGGTGACCAGGCCGCGCGGGCCGAAGAGCAGCACGTAGCTGGCGGCCACCACGAACGGCGGCGACAGGAGGGGCAGGATGCCGACGATGCGGAAGAACGGCTTCCACGGCATCCGGCTGTAGACCATGGCGTAGGCATAGAGGAAGCCGAGGATGACGGCAGTCGTCGTGCTCAGCACCATGACCACGAGACTGTTGCGCGTGGCCAGCAGCCAGTTGGGGCCCTCCCGAAAGAAGGCGGCGTAGCCGGCTACACCAGGCGCCAGCACGACGGACACCTGGGGCAGCAGGATGAAGACGGCCATCAGGGCCGTCAGCAGGAGCACGACGAGCCCCAGCCGGGGCTCGCGGCGAAAGACGCTCATGGGCCTGTCACCGCCCAGAGCGCGCTGGGGCGCGCAGGGTGGCGGCCGGCCCGGGAGCCGGGCGTCCGGTCCCGGGCCGGGTCACGATCTACTGGCCGACCGCCTGCTGCCAGGCCTTGATCAGCCGGTCCTTGTTCTCGGTCGCCCAGGGCCGGTCGTAGTCGACGAGCTTGACCTGGTCAAGGGTCGGGGCGCCCGGCGCCGGCGGCACATCCGCCCGCACCGAGAGCCGGTTGGAGAGCTTCACGTTCAGCTCCCCGGCCTCCTTGGTCAGGACCCAGTCGACGAAGGCCTTGGCAGCCTCCGTGTTCGGGCCGCCCTTGACGATGCTCACCGCGCCGACCTCGTTGGCCGTGTTCTCGGGCGCGATGAACTCGATCGGGGCACCCTTGGAGGCGGCGGTCAGGATGTCGTGGCCCCAGTTCGGGCCGAGCAGGAACTGGCCCTGGCCGACCAGCTCGATGCCCTGCGGGGCCGTGCCCACGTACTGCCCGATGTTGGCGTGCAGCTTCTTCATGAAGTCGAGCGCCTTGGCTTCATCCCGCCCGAAGCGGAAGACCTGGGTCGCCAGGCAGATGTAGCCACCGCCGGTCTTGACAGGATCGGGCATGTCGATCTTGCCCTTGAGGGCCGGGTCGAGCAGGTCGTCCCAGGTCTTGGGCTTGGGCTTGTCACCCATCTCGGCCGCCCAGCGATCCTTGTTGAGGACGATGCCGAAGATGCCCAGGTACCAGCCGGTCCAGTAGCCGTTCGGATCCTTGAACTTGGCGTCGAGATCCTTGGCGTTGGGCGACTGGTAGTTGACCAGCAGGCCCTCCTTGCCCAGCGGGTCGTGGAATTCGCTCGAGCCGCCGATGAAGATGTCGGCCTTGGGAGCCGCCTTCTCCGTGCGGATGCGGGTCTGCAGCTCACCGGCGGCCGCCAACGGCAGGACCTCCACGGTGATGTTGGGGTAGGCCTTGTTGAAGGCCTCGATGAAGGCGTTGTTGGTCGATTCGTTGAGCGCGGAGTAGACCGAGAGCTTGCCGCTCGCGCCGCCTCCGCCCGGCGAGGGCGTGCAGGCCGCGAAAAGGGTGACCAGGGCGATGGCGGCGACGGCGAGACGGGACGCGGTCCGAGGCAGCATGATCGGTACCCTCCTCCTCGGTCGGCACGGCAGGCCGACCCGTTCGGCATTCTACTGCCGCCGGATACCGCTCAGAGGGCGTTCCTGGCCAGGACCATGCGGCGCACGGGAGAGATGCGAATGGCAGCACGGGCCCGGGTCTGGTTCCTCGGCACGTCGGCCTCGGTGGCGACACTCGAGCGCGGCAACGCGGCCTTCGCCGTCGCGGCGGCGGACGCACAGGCGCTCTGGCTGGTCGATGCCGGTCCGGGCGTGCACCAGGCGCTGGTCAGCTCGGGCCTGGACGCGATGCTGCTGGAGGACGTATTCCTGACCCACCAGCACGGCGACCACCTGCTCGGCCTGCCGATGCTGAGCAACGCCCTCTGGGACCGCAGGGTCACCGCCCCGGTCCGCGTCCACGGCCCGGCGTCCGCTCTCGACGCCCTGCGCGCGGTCACCGTGGCGGTCTTTCCCCTTCACGATCGGCCGTTCAGAGAGCGGGTGCGGCTGCACCGGCACGCCGCAGACCGCGACCAGCACGAACGGCTGGATGCGGGGCTGGTCCGCAGCGCGCCCGTGTCGCACTCGGTCCCGGCGGTCGGGTATCGCTGCGAGATCGCCGGCGTCTCCATCGTCTTCAGCGGCGACGCCGCCCCCAGCCCCGCACTCGTGCGGCTTGCCAGCGGCGCCGACCTGCTCGTCCACGACGCGACCTTCAGCGGCCGACCGGCGCCGGTCGGGCGCCCGCCAGACCACTCGACCGCCGCCCAGGCGGCGGAGATCGCCTCCCGAGCGGGCGTGCGACGCCTGGCGCTGGTCCACCTGCCGCCTGAAGCACGTGGCCGGGAGTCGGCCATCGCCGCGGAAGCTGCCGCGGTCTTCAGGGGCGAGGTGCTGGTGCCGGCCGATGGCGACGTGGTCGAGCTGTAGGCCGGGCGCCGCTATCGTTGTGCAATGGTTGGCGACGCGGGCCAGATGATCGACGACGAGCTCGCCCGGCTCGAGCACGCGAACAACATCGCGGCCGGCGAGTCCGTGGCGCGCAACGTGGCCGGCGGCCTGGTCCGCCACGCGGACGGGCTGGCGATCGTGGCCAGCGGGCTGCCCCTGCGGCTCTTCAACCAGATCCTGGTCGAGGATACGCGCGCCACGCCGAAAGCGATGGCGGCCGCCGTGGCACTGATGCGCGACCGCGCTGCGCCCTTCCTCGTCCACCTGCGCGACGGCACGGACGACGGCTTCCGGGCGGCGATGGCTGAGCTGGGACTGGTCGATGCCCGACCCGACGAGCCGACGCCCGGCATGGCCCTCCACCCGATCCCGGCCGAACTGCCCGACACGCCGGGCTTGGAGATCCGCCCGTGCGTCGACCGGTCGGGCTTCGACGACCACCTGCGCCTGGCGGCCGCCGGCTTCGGCATGGACGAGACGCTGATCCGCTCCTTCCTGACGGACGCGCTCTTGACCGACCCTGCGGTGCGCCTCTACGTCGGCTACGCGGAGGGCGAGCCGGTCTCCACCGGCATGGGCTTCCTCACCGGTCGGGTCGTCGGCATCTACAACATCTCGACCATCGAGTCGGCTCGGCGGCGCGGCTTCGGCGCGGCCATGACCCGCCGCGTGGCCCACGACGGCGCCGCGGCCGGCTGCGACGTGGCCATCCTCCAGTCGAGCGCCATGGGCCGCCCCGTCTACGAGCGGCTGGGCTATCGGACCGTGGTGCGCTACCGGGCGTTCGTGGAGGGCTCCGACCCGAGCTGAGCGTGACCTGGCTCACGGGCCAGACGGGGGAGGACCGTGCCCGTCGGCAGCAAGCCCTCTCTGGAGGGCTACGAACCTGGCGGGATTCCCCCGCGGAGAACGCATAGGTCACGACTCCGGGCTGGATTCCTCGGCCGTTCTGTAGTACACCTCTTCCTGCAAGCGTCGCCGACCCGTCACCGCCGGCCACGAATGCGAGGAGGGACCCAGTCGGCCAGTCGACGGCCGCAACGGGGGCGGAGGGCATCCGGATGATCGACGGTCGGTCGCGCCTGGGCGCAGGGCGCTCGAGGCTGCTCGTCCTCGCGGCCGCAGTTGGCCTGCTGGGGGGATCCCTGGCCGCCGCGAACCCGACGCCGACCGTGGCGAACCACGTGGCCTTCAGCAGCGCGCTGAACATCCCGCCGGAGCTCACGGGCTCGGACATCACGCTGACCGCACAGACGGCGGCGATCCCGATCCTGCCCGGCCCGGCCACGACCATGTGGACCTACAACGGCATCTTCCCCGGGCCGACCATCCGGGTGCCCACGGGCCAGACGACCAGGGTGACCCTCGTCAATCAGCTGCCCTCGGCGGCCGGGAGCCTGACGCTCCACAACCACGGCAACCACTCCAGCCCGGAGAACGACGGCCAGCCAGACGCGTTCCTCGTCCAACAGGGAGGGTCGTACACGTACACCTACACCGGCCTCGAGGCCGGGGGCAACGAACGGGGCGCCCTCCAGTGGTACCACGACCACCGCATGGACGTGACCGGCCGGAACGTCTGGATGGGGCTCGCCGGGATGTACATCATCGACGACCCGGCCGACCCGGGAACCCTCCCCTCGGGCGCCTTCGACGTGCCGCTCATGCTGACCGACCGCTCGTTCGACGCCAACAACCAGCTCGCCTACCGCTTCGACCTGACCGGCGTGACGGGCGACCACATCCTCGTCAACGGCGTACCCCAGCCCTTCTTCGCGGTCGGTGACCGGAGATACCGGCTGCGCATCCTGAACGCCTCCAACTACCGCTCCTACGACCTGGCCATGAGCAACGGCCAGCCGCTCGTCCAGATCGGCACCGAGTCCGGCCTGCTGCCGGCGCCGGTCTCACGCAGCCACATCCTGATCGGGCCGGCCGAGCGGGTCGAGGTCGTGGTCGACTTCGCCGGCCTCCTGGGCCAGAACGTCGTGCTCCGTAACCTGGCGGCCCAGGGCGCGCTCGGCGAGCTGATGGAGTTCCGGGTGACGCAGGACCTGGTCGATGACAGCCAGATCCCGACCACGCTGCGAGCGCTCCCCGCACTCGGGACGCCGACCACGACCCGCAGCTTCGACTTCGGCCGGAAGAACGGCAGGTGGACCATCAACGGGCGCTTCTTCGAGCCGGAGCGGATCGATGCCAGGCCCGTGCTCGGGTCGACGGAGACGTGGATCCTCGCCAACAGCGGCGGCTGGGACCACCTCATCCATATCCACGACGTCGACCAGCAGCTCGTGAGCCGGAACGGCAGCCCGCCGACGCCCGACGAGCTGATGAAGGAGACGTGGAACATCAGCGGCGGCCAGACGGTGGAGGTGAAGCTGAAGTTCACCGACAACGTCGGGCGATACGTCTTCCACTGCCACATCCTGGAGCACGAGGATGCGGCGATGATGGCGCAGTTCGAGGTGGTCGCGCCGGCGTCGAGCACGGGCGCTCGGAGCCCGTCGGCAGAGGCGGCGGCGGCGGGCGGCGACGGGAATGGATTCGAGACGAACCCCACGGCGGCGTTCGCGGACGGGGCGGACTTCGCCTCGAACACGAACGGTGCCGGCGACCGGCACCTGTTCTCGGGCTACGGTCTGGCGCTCCCGGCGGGCGCGACCATCGACGGGATCGGGGTCCGGCTCGACTGGTGGCTCGACAGCATCCAGGGCCGCAACTGGATGGATGTCGAGCTCTCGTGGGACGGCGGGACGACCTGGACCGGTGCCAGGCGCGACGCGGCCGAGACCACCACCGAGCACAGCGGCAGCCTCGGCGGCTCGGCAGACACGTGGGGGCGCACCTGGACGCCCGCGGAGCTGTCCGACGCGACGTTCCGCGTCCGGCTCACCTCAGGAAGCAACAGCGCGGCCCGGGACTTCTACCTCGACTGGGTGCCGGTGACGATCTGGTACCACTGACACCCAGTGGCTGCCCGGCGCGTCATCGCCGCCGACAAATGCCACCGGCATCGGCGGTCGGTCTGGATCTCGGCCCGCCACCCGGGCCATCCTGCAGGGATGGGGCGGCTCAGCATCACGCCGCATCCGAGGACATCACGCCGTTCGACCCCCCTGGCGTCGTCAGAGCGCCCAGAAGTCGCCCGTCAGGCCCATCGAGGCGAAGTGGTCGAGCAGCTCCTGCCTGGGCGGTCGGGTGTAGCCGAGCTCCATGCGCGGGCCGTAGACGGGGCCGCTCAGGACATGCGTCTGCTCGGGCGTGAGCGAGGCGCCGCCGCCGTCGGCGGAGCAGAGGGCCGAGGCGTCGCGGTGCGCCTCCGAGGCGAAGAAGACCATCGTGTTCGAGCAGGTGAGGATGATGTCGTCCCACCAGCGAGCCGCCGGGATGGCCAGGTAGACGAGGGCCTCGGCCGGCTCCACGGAGACGGCCCGCCCGTCGCGCAGCTCGATGGTGATGGGCGCGGCGCAGTGGTGGCAGGACGAGTCGATCCGGATGGGCTGCCCGGTCATGGCGTGGAAGGCGACGGCATCCCAGGCGCAGTTCGCGAAGTAGCGTCGACCGCCGACCTCGACGCGGAAGGGCGTGGCGATGGCCGAGAACGGCCAGGCCATGAGGATGCGCGCGGTGCCCTTCACGAGCACCAGCTGGCGCGCCGCCTCGAGCTCGCGCAGCACGTTCTCGGTCTCCTCCCGGGAGAGCGAGAAGGCCAGCATCAGCTGCTCCACGACGGGCGGCACCGCGTGCTCGAGGAAGTGGTCGTAGATGTGCTTGCGCATCAGCGCGGGCACGTCCGCGGTCGGAGGCACGCTTCGGGCTCCTTGTTGGGCGCCCGCCACGCCGGGTGGCGGCATGGCGACAGCATAGTGTCGACCGTGACCGGGAGCCGGACGAGTCGACCAAGGGTCCGGGCCACGGCCGGCGGCGTGGGGCAGCGGCCTATACTCGCCAGCATGGTCGCGGCGCGCATCGGCGAGACCCTCTATGCGAAGACCGACGACGGCGTCGAGCTCGCCTACCGGATCGTGGGTGACGGAGCGGTCGACCTCCTCTGGTCGTTCAACCAGCTCGGCGACGTCGAGACCATCTGGGAGTACGCGCCCATCCGCGGCTTCCTCGAGGAGCTCGCGACCACCTCCCGACTCATCGTCCACGATCGTCGCGGCATGGGCCGCTCGAGCGGGGAACGGGGGGACCTCGACATGGAGGTCGCCGACCTCCTCACGCTCCTTGATGCCGTGGGCTCCGAGCGCCCCTACCTGGTCGGGGTCCTGACCGGCGGCGCTGCATACGCCGCGTTTGCGGCCGCACATCCGGGTCGCGCTGCCGGCGTGGTCTGGTACGGCGCCTTCGCGCAGTACCTCAAGACCCCGGAGTACCCGTGGGGCAGTACGGCCGACGAGCTGGAGGAGTACAGCCGACGGCTCGAGTCGGGTTGGGGCACCGAGCCGTTCGCAGAGCGCTTCATCGGCGACGAGCCGGCGATCGCCGGAGACGTGGAGGCGGCCCGATTCTTCGCGCACTGGATGAGGCGCACCGGGACCGCCGAGGCTGTGGCCGCAGCAGATCGGGCGTGGGGCCACGTCGACCTCCACCCGGTCCTTCGGTCGGTGAGGACGCCGACGCTCATCATCACCCGTGAGGGCGACGATCCGGAGGCCGCCTACGTCGCGTCACTGATCCCGGACGCGAGGTTCGTCCGGCTCAAGAGCGACAGCTTCATGCCCTTCTTCGACAGCGGCCCGCTCATCGCCGCGATGCGCGAGTTCATCGCTCCGAGTTGAACGTGGCGCGTCGGCCTGCCAGGCGGCAGCGCGTCAGCGAAGGGCTCCAAGCCCCTCGAGTTGGCGTGCCGGCGGCCCGAGCGCGGACCTCGATCCGGATGGACCCGCCCACGCCACGGCTCAGCGCGCCAGCCGCGCGAAGGCCCAGAGCGTGGCACCCTGCAGGACGACCGCGACGACGCCCATCATCAGCACGGCCATGCCGATGGCGCCCCAGTCGTAGCCCGTGACCATCAGCGCCCGGATGGCCTCGATCAGGTAGGTGATGGGGTTCCAGGCGTTGACCACCTGGAGCCACTCCGGCATCAATGCCTCCGGCACGAAGGCGGTCGAGGCGAACATGAGCGGGAAGAGGAGCAGCGAGAAGGTGCTCGTCGCCTGCTCGCTCTTGGTCACCAGTGCCGGCACGAAGCTGGCACCCGCCAGCGCGAGGCCGAAGAGCCCGGCCAGGAGCAGGATGATCAGGAAGCCGCCGAGGCCGGTGGCGAGGCTCGCGCCGAGCAGGAGGCTGATGGCGAGCACGATGGCCGACATGCCGGCCGCCTGGAAGAAGAGCGGCACCATCTCCGCGGCCAGGATCGACCAGCGGTGGATAGGCAGCGCACGCAGCTTGTCGATGTAGCCGGTGCGGTACTCGACGATGAGGCCGTAGCCCGACCAGGCGACGGCCATGAACGCCGTGAAGGCCACCTGCCCCGGTGCCAGGTAGGCCAGGTAGCTCGAGCCGCCGCCGAAGCCAGGCAGCTGCACGATGTCCTCGTAGAGCTGGCTGAAGACGAGCAGCTGGATGAGCGGGAAGAAGATGATGCTGATGAAGTTCGCCGGGACGCGCAGGAAGCGCCGCAGCGTGCGCAGTCCCAGGTGATAGGTCTCGAAGGCGAGCGCGGTCATCGGTGCCTCACCAGCCGAGGATGATGGGCTGATCCGCCGCCTCGGCCCGGATGTGGCGGCCGGTGTACTTCATGAAGACGCTGTCGAGGCTGGGCTGGCTCATCTGCAGGCCGCCGATGCGCACGCCGTCACGATCGAGGCGGCGCAGGAGCGCCGGGATGGCGGTGCTGGCGTTGGGCACGGCCAGGCTCACGCCGGCCGGGTCGTCGAAGATGCCTTCCGGTGCCACCAGGCCGTCCAGGAGCCGACGGACCGCCGCGCGCTGCGCCTCCAGGTCGCCGTCGCTCGCGTCGAGCTGGAGCAGCACGGTGTCGGCGCCGACGCTGCGCTTCAGCTCGGCCGGCTCGCCCTCGACCACGATGGTGCCGTTGTCGATGATGGCCAGGCGGCTGCAGAGCCGGTCGGCCTCTTCCATGTAGTGCGTCGTGAGCAGCATCGTCGTGCCGGTCGCGCTGATGCGCTCCAGCTCCTCCCAGAGCGCTGCCCGACTCTGCGGATCGAGCCCCTCGGTGGGCTCGTCGAGGATGAGCACCGCCGGCCGATGCATCAGCGCGCTGGCCAGATCGAGACGCCGCTTCATGCCGCCCGAGTAGGTCCCGGTCAGCTTCCGCGCCACCGAGGCAAGGCCCATCAGCTCGAGCAGCTCGTCCGCGCGGCGGCGGATGTCGTCGGCCGGCATGCGGTGCAGCCGGCCGGCCAGCTCGAGCGTCTCGCGGCCGGTCGAGAAGGCATCGAGCGCCGGGGTCTGCATCGCCAGGCCGAGACGCCGGCGCACTTCGGCGGGCTGGCTGGCGACATCGAAGCCCGCGACCCGGGCCACCCCGGCCGTCTGGTGCAGCAGGGTGGCCAGGATGCGGATGGTGGTCGTCTTGCCGGCCCCGTTCGGACCGAGGAAGCCGAAGAGCTCGCCGGGCGCGACGCTGAAGTCGATGCCGTCCACGGCGCGCGTGCCGCCGGGGTAGACCTTGACCAGGTCGCGCACCTCGATGACCGGCGGTTCGCTGGCGGTGGACATCGCTCTCCCCGATGGGATCCCTCTCGGACCTCCGCTACGATAACCGCCCACGAGCGGGAGTAGCTCAGTCGGCAGAGCGTCAGCCTTCCAAGCTGAATGTCGCGGGTTCGATCCCCGTCTCCCGCTCCAGCCCGACCCGGGCGTATCCTCGACGGCATGAGCACGACCGAGCGACCAGCCGGGACCACCACCAGCCGGCTGCCCCTGCGCGAGGTGGCGCCCGGGCTCCACCACGTCCCGGCGAGCAGCTTCCACCGCCTCACCGAGCGCGAGTTCGGCATGCCGGGGTTGGTGGCCATCGAGTCGGTCGGGCCCTTCATCGA